>NZ_JAVDVK010000001.1:1894064-2209741 GCF_031456835.1 Leifsonia shinshuensis | reverse complement strand
AGTTCGGCATCCCCCTGGTGAAGTACCTCAAGCACCGGCGGGAGGAGCACGGCTCCGAGGTCGTGACGGTCTACCTGCCGCAGTACATCGTCGGTCACTGGTGGGAGTCGCTGCTGCACAACCACCGCGCCCGCCGCATCAGCAAGCAGCTCATGCTGTGCCACGGCGTCACCGTCGCCCTCGTTCCGTGGCTGCTCGACTCGTCGTCGCTCATCTACGGCCGCCGCTCCCGCCCGCTGCCCGGCCAGGACCGCCGCGGCGAGCCGGTGCGCCCGGTCGCACGCCGGCCCCTCGTGCCCGCGTCGCGCGCGCACACGCGCATCCACATCCACCCGGTGCCGCTCACGATCGGCGACCCGGCCGAGAGCGCGGAGGACGTGGCGGCGACCATCCCGGAGCCGCAGCCGCAGGCCGATGCGACGACGGCGGAGCAGGCGGAGAAGCGCGAGCCGGCGGCCGCCGGCGGCGGGCCGAAGGCACGCGCGAAGCGCTAGGCGGCGGGGCCGCTAGGCGGCGGCGACGCCGCTAGCCGGCGGCATACGGGGCCAGCTCGACGATCGGTCCGTGCCCGGGCAGGATGCGGGCCGCGTCGCAGAGGACGAGCCTCCGGGCGCTCCGGGCCGCCTCGTCGGCGTCGTGCTGGAAGAACCCGGGCAGCTGCTGCAGATCGCCCGAGTCACGGAGCAGTGGATGACCGCTGACGACGGCATCGCCCGACAGCAGCGATTGCGATTCGGGCTCGAAGAAGCAGACGCTCCCGGTCGTGTGCCCGGGCGCCGGCACCAGCTGGAGCTCGTGTCCGGTGCTGAGCAGGATGCTTTCGCCCTCCACGGCCACCGCATCCCGCACGCCGACGTCGCCCAGGCCGCCGGCGCGCACCGCGGCGACCACCCAGCGCACCGTTCCCCGCTTGAAGATCGAGGGGAACAGGTCGGCCACGGTGACCTGCTCGGTGACGTCGCGGCGCACGTTGGGGAGCTCGGCGGGCGACGCGGCCACCACGACGCCCCGCTCGGCGGCGAGCCTGGCGCTCGCGCCCAGGTGGTCGGAGTGCCCGTGGGTGATCAGGATGCGGCGCAGGTCGGCCGGGTCGGCCCCCGCGATGCGGATGGACTCCTCGACCAGCGGAAGGTCCGCGGGGTAGCCGCAGTCGACCAGTTCCACGGCGCCGGCGCCGTGGAAGACAGTCCAGTTGGAGAGCGGTCCTTCGACGAAGAGGATGCCGGGGGCCACGCGGACGGTCGAACGGATGCCACTCACACCGTCACTCTAGCGACGCGCTTGACCTTGACGTAGCGTCAACTCCTAGCGTGGGTGCTGCATCGCATGAGAGGAGGGGACATGGACTGGTCCATCCAGGACATCGCCCGGATCGCCGGGACGACCAGCCGGACGCTGCGGCACTACGACGCGGTCGGGCTGCTCAAGCCCAGCCGGGTCGGGGGCAACGGCTACCGGTACTACGACCGCGACTCCCTCATGCGGCTGCAGCGCATCCTGCTGCTCCGCGACCTCGGCCTGGGCCTCGACGCCATCGGCCGGGTGCTCGACGACCGGACGGATGCGGCGCCCGCCCTGCGCGACCACCTCGCGTGGCTGCGCACGGAGCGGGAACGGCTGGCGCGGCAGATCGCGTCGGTCGAGTCGACGATCCACGCCGTGGAGGAAGGAGAGGAGATCATGGCCGAGCAGATGTTCGACGGCTTCGATCACACGCAGTACAAGGACGAGGTCGAGGAGCGCTGGGGGAAGGAGGCGTACGCCTCCTCCGACCGCTGGTGGCGCAGCAAGACGCCGGAGGAGCGCCGCGACTGGCAGGAGCGGCAGCAGCGTCTCGCCGCCGACTGGCAGGCGGCCGCCGCGGACGGGGTCGCACCCGACTCCGACCGGGCGCAGGAGCTGGCGCGACGTCACGCGGACTGGCTGGCCGACATCCCGGGCACGCCCGGCTACGGCACCGGCGCCCCGCTCGCCGCGTACCTGAGCGGTCTCGGCGACATGTACGTCGCCGACCCCCGTTTCGCGGCCAACTACGGCGGGGAGGCCGGCGCGACGTTGGTCCGCGACGCCCTCCGCCACTACGCCCAGCACCTCGCCTGACCCGCGCCCCCGGGTCGTTCCGGTCTAGCGCGCTGAGCCCCCCGTCGAGTACACGAAAAGTGCACGGTTTCGAGCTGAAACCGTGCATTTTTCGTGTACTCGACGGTGGGGGCGCGAGGGCGAGCGAGGTCAGGGGTGGCGGGGGCGGCCGGTGAGGCGGTCGTCGAGCCAGTGGGCGGCGACGACGCGGGAGGCGCGCGGGCAGCGCTCCGACGGAGGGTCGGCGGGCGCACGGTCGGGCTGCGGGCCGTGGACGAAGGGGGAGTCCGGGCGGATGGCGCGGTCGTGCGCCGCCCGGTCGGATTCGAGCAGGATGCCGTCGCGCACGTCGAAACGGACGGCACCCTGCTCCTCCTCGAGGCCGGCCGACTGCTCGGCCGTTCCCTCGAGCTCGCTCTCCAGCGCCGCCGCAGCCGTTGCAGCGTCCTGCGGCAGGCGGATCGCGAAGAAGGGGAGGGTGATGCTGCACAGCGGGCCGACCAGCAGCGCGAACGCGAGCGTCCCGACGCCGACGTTCCCGCCGAGCGCCCACCCGATGATCAGGACGGTCACCTCGATGGCGGTCCGCACCATCCAGATGGGCCGTCCGGTGCGGGCATGCAGGCCCGTCATGAGGCCGTCGCGCGGGCCGGGTCCGAGGCGCGGACCGATGTAGAGGCCGGTCGCCACGGCGAGAAGGAGCAGGCCGCCGACGAAGAACAGCACCTGCGCCCACAGTTCCGTCTGCTGCGGGAGGAGGTCGAGCCCCAACTGCGCGCTCGGCCCGACCAGCAGGACGTTGAGCACCGTGCCGAGTCCCGGCCGCTGGCGGAGCGGGATCCAGAAGGCGAGCACGACCAGCCCGACGATGTTCGTCACCAGGCCGAACGGGATGCCCGTCTTGAGGGAGACCCCCTGGGCGAGCACATCCCACGGCGACAGCCCGATGCCGGCGCGGACCATGAGCGCGATGGCGATGCCGTAGAGGAACAGGCCGATCAGCAGCTGCACGAGGCGCCGGGTGAGGAGGAGGCGGGTGGTCATGGGAACAATCCAATCGCGATGATTGGACTGGCGGCAAGATGCCAATTCGCCTAAAGTGGCCTGCATGTCGGATGCGCAGCTCACCGCCCGGTCTCTCGAACTCCTGCTCGGGACCTGGCGCACCTCCGCCGCGTCCTACGCCGCCCTCGCCGACCGCATCCGGCTGCTCGTGCTCGACGGGCGCGTCCCGATCGGCACCCGTCTGCCCGCCGAGCGAGATCTCGCCGGCCGGCTGCAGCTGAGCCGCACCACCGTCGCCGCGGCGTACCGGCAGCTGCGGGAGGGCGGCTTCGTCGACAGCGTCCGCGGCTCCGGCAGCGTCACCCGCCTGCCCGGGCGCACGCTTCCGCTGCCCGCGACCGGCGGCGAGGGGATGCTCGACTTCACCAAGGCGTCGCTCCCCGCGGCCTCTCCGCTCGCCGCCGCGGCCCGGGCGGCCGCCGAGGAGCTGCCGCGCTTCCTGCCCGACCCGGGTTACGACCCGGTCGGCCTGCCGCACCTGCGCGCCGAGATCGCCGAGCGGTACACCCGCCGGGGGCTGCCGACCGACCCCGGCCAGATCCTCGTCACCGTCGGCGCCCAGCAGGCCATCGCGCTGATCGCGCGCACCTTCCTGCAGCGCGGCGACCGGGTCGTGATCGAGGTGCCGACGTACCCGCACGCCATTGAGGCGATGCGGCTGGCCGGCGCGCGGCTCGTGCCCATCACGGTCACGGCGCCCGAGGAGGGCCCGCACCGGCTGGGGGAGGAGACGGACGGCTGGGATGCGGAGGGCATCGAGCAGACGTTCCGCCGGGCGAATCCTGCGCTGGCGTACCTGATCCCGGACTTCCACAACCCGACCGGCGCCTCGATGAGCCCGGAGACGCGTCGCCGGGTGCTCGCCGCGGCGGCCGGCCACGGCACGATCGTGGTCGCGGATGAGACGACCGCGGAGCTCGACATCGACCGGGTCGGCGAGTACCTGCCGCTCCCCAGCTACGCGGACCCCGCGACGCCGGCGGCCCCGATCGTGATGATCGGCTCGGCGAGCAAGACGCTGTGGGGCGGCCTCCGGATCGGCTGGATCCGCGCGGAGCGCTCGCACATCCAGCGCCTGATCGCCGCAAAGCCCGCGACCGACCTCGGAACGCCGGTCATCGAGCAGCTGGTCGTCGCGCAGCTTCTCCCGCAGCTCGCCGAGATCGCCGAGGAGCGCCGGGAGCAGTTGCGGCTCGGCCGCGCGGAGGTCCACCGGCTGGTCGCTGAGACCTTCCCGGAGTGGACCGTTCCGCCGCAGCACGGCGGCCTCACCGCGTGGGTGGGCATCGGGGCGCCGGTGAGCTCGGCGCTGGCACTCGCGGCCCGCAGCCACGGCCTCCTGATCGCGGCCGGTCCGCGGTTCGGGCTCGACGGAGCGTTCGAGCGCTTCCTGCGCATCCCGATCACCTACACGCCGGAGGAGTACGACCGGGCGTTCACGGCGCTGTCGCGGGCGTGGGCGGTCGCGGCCAGCGAGCCGGCGCCGTACTTCGACCAGGGGGCGCTGCCGAGCGTGGTCTGACGCCCGCAGTGCACCTCACGGGGACGCCCCCGGGAGTACGGGGATGTCGTACCAGGGCATGAAGCGCTCGCCCAAGCACGGCTGACATACTTTCCGAGCGCCATCGTCGCCGCGCGTCCCGTCCGCCGTTCCTTAAGGGGAATTCCGTGCACTTCCTCGCCGTCCTCAGCATGAAGAACCGTGCCCTGATCGCGCTCATCACGATCGTCGCAGCGGTCTTCGGCGGCCTCGCGCTCACCAACCTCAAGCAGGAGCTGATCCCCTCGATCTCCTTCCCGCAGCTCGTGGTGCTCTCCAGTTACCCGGGCGCGTCGCCGGAGGTCGTCAACAATGACGTGAGCACCCCGGTGGAGGCGGCGATCCAGGGGGTCCCGGACCTCGACAGCACCTCGGCGGTCAGCAGCACGAACCAGTCGATCATCACGGCGAAGTTCACCTACGGCACCGACCTGGCGACCGCCGAGCAGAAGATCGACCAGGCGATCAACCGCATCAAGTCCACGCTGCCCTCGGGCGTCGAGCCGCAGGTCCTCTCCGGCAGCATCGACGATCTCCCTGTCATCCAGCTCGCCGTGACCGGCGGCACGGATCAGCGGGCGCTCGGGAACGACATCACCAAGCTCGTCCTGCCCGACATCAAAGACCTCAACGGCGTGAACGACGCCCAGCTCGTCGGCGAGGTCGGCCGGCGCATCACCATCACACCGGACGCCGCGAAGCTCGCGGCTGCCGGCCTCTCGACGTCCGCAATCAAGGATGCGCTGCAGCAGAGCGGCGTGCTCATCCCGGGCGGCGACATCACCGAGGACGACAAGACGCTGTCCATCCAGTCGGGCAGCCAGCTGGGGTCGGTCGAGGACATCGCCGGACTGCCGCTGGTCCGCTCGGCGGGCGGCGCGGGGGCGTCGGGCGCGGGCGGAGCTGCGAGCGCGGCTGGCGGCGCGGGGGCGTCGGGCGCGGCCGGTGCGTCGGGCGCGGCCGCCGGCAGCGCAGGTGCCGCCGCGGGCGCCGCAACCGGCGCGAACGCAGCGACCGCCGCTGCCGCCGCGGCCACGCCGCCCCCGACGATCGGCGCTGTCGCGACGGTCGAGGAGACCGACGACCCGATCACATCCCTCTCCCGTGTCGACGGAAAGCCGGCGCTGACCGTCGCCGTCACCAAGCTGCCGTCTGCCAACACCGTCGAGGTGTCGCACGAGGTGAGCAACCTCATCCCGGACCTCGAGAAGAAGCTCGGCTCCGGCGTCACCATCACCGTCGTCTTCGACCAGGCGCCGTTCATCACGCAGTCCATCAACTCGCTCACCGAGGAGGGGCTGCTCGGCCTCGCGATGGCGGTCATCGTCATCCTGGTGTTCCTGCTGTCGGTGCGGTCGACCCTCGTCACCGTCATCTCCATCCCGACGAGCGTGCTCATCACGTTCATCGTGATGTGGGCCTCCGGCTACACGCTCAACATCATCACGCTCGGCGCGCTCACGATCGCGATCGGCCGCGTCGTCGACGACTCGATCGTCGTCATCGAGAACATCAAACGGCAGCTCGTGGCGGGTTCCGATCGCGCGGTCGTGATCGTGCGCGCCGTGCGCGAGGTCGCCGGGGCGATCACCGCATCCACCATCACGACGGTCGCGGTGTTCCTGCCGCTCGCCTTCGTCGGGGATGTCACGGGCGAGCTGTTCCGGCCGTTCGCCGTCACGGTGACGATCGCCCTGCTCTCGTCGCTGCTGGTGGCGCTGACGATCGTCCCGGTGCTGGCGTACTGGTTCCTGCGTGCGCCGAAGGTGCACAAGCACGAGGGCGGCGACGACGTCGAGGCCGCCCACCTGACCGTCGAGGAGGCCGCGGCGTCGGGGGTGGACGAGCTCGAGCATCCCTCGCGCCTCCAGGCGGCCTACCTGCCGATCATCCGCTGGACGCTCAAGCACTCGGTGTGGACCATCGTCGCCGCCGCGCTCGTGCTGGTTCTGACCGTCCTCTCGTTCCCGCTGGTGAAGACGAACTTCCTCGGCTCGAGCGGGCAGAACTCGCTCACGGTCACGCAGACCCTGGATCCGGGCGCGAGCCTCCAGGCGAAGGACGACGCCGCGAAGGTCGTCGAGAAGAAGCTGCTCGACACGTCGGGCGTCAAGACCGTGCAGGTCTCGATCGGCTCCAGCGGATCGTCGCTGCGTGACGCCTTCACGGGCGGAAGCGGTGGCACCACCTTCTCGATCACGACCGACCCGGACGCCGACCAGGCGAAGCTGCAGAACACCATCTCGGACGAGCTCGCGGCGATCAAGGGCCAGGGCGAGATCACGCTATCGGCGTCGAGCGGGTTCGGCGGGTCGACCGACATCCAGGTCGACATCTCGGCCTCCAGCAACGCCGACCTGCAGAAGGCGACGGACTCGGTGGTCGCGGAGCTCGACAAGAAGTCGTCGCTCAAGCAGGTCACCAGCAACCTGAGCGCGTCGCTGCCGTATGTGGCCGTGGAGGTCGATCGCTCGAAGGCGGCCGCCGCCGGACTCAGCGAGGTCGCGGTCGGCACCATCGTGTCGCAGGCCATGCAGCCGACGCAGGCCGGATCGGTCGCGATCGACAACACGACGCTCAGGATCTACCTGCAGAGCGCCAACCCGCCGACGACCGTCGCGGGACTCGCGCAGCTGCCGATCCCGACCGCGGCCGGCGTCGTCCCCCTCGACACCCTCGCCTCCGTGAAGGAGGTCAAGGGACCGGCGACGGTCACCACCGAGCGCGGCCTGCGCACGGCCAGCGTGACCGCGACTCCGGCGACGGACAACCTGACGACCGCGAACGCGGACGTCACGGCGAGCCTCAAGGCGGCAGACCTGCCCGAGGGTGCGACGGCGAAGATCGGCGGCGTCTCCGCCAGCCAGTCCGACGCGTTCCAGCAGCTCGGGATCGCGCTGCTCGCGGCCATCCTCATCGTGTACATCGTGATGGTGGCCACGTTCCGCTCGCTGCGTCAGCCGCTGCTGCTCCTGGTCTCGGTGCCGTTCGCGGCGACCGGCGCCATCCTGCTGCAGATCATCTCGGGCATCCCGCTGGGCGTGGCGTCGCTGATCGGCCTCCTGATGCTGATCGGCATCGTCGTGACCAACGCGATCGTTCTGATCGACCTCGTCAACCAGTACCGACGGCGGGGCCTCAGTGTGTCGGATGCGGTCGCCCACGGCGCCTCCCGCCGTCTGCGCCCGATCCTGATGACGGCGCTCGCGACGATCGCCGCCCTCACGCCGCTGGCCATCGGGCTGACCGGGCACGGCGGGTTCATCTCCCAGCCGCTCGCCATCGTGGTGATCGGCGGCCTGATCTCGTCCACCGTCCTGACGCTGGTCGTGCTGCCCACGCTGTACAACCTCGTCGAGGGGCGGCGTGAGCGGAAGGCGGCCCGGCGCGCGGCGAGGCTCGGCGGGGACGGCGACGGGACGTCCGGAGGCGGCACCGACGTGCCGCCGACCGGCCCCTCCGGTTTGGACGGCTCCTCCGGCCGGACCCCGGAGCCGCCGGTGTTCACCCGGCCGGCGGGCGGCTCGCAGATCTGAGCTGGACGTCGCGCGGCGTCTGAGATCCCGGACAGGCGACGCGCGACGGCCCGGCCTCTGGCGCCGGGGTCTGGATAGGGTCGCGGTATGAGCGAGCAGCCGCTGTCCGTCGATCCGCTGTGGCCCCGCGCGGGCGGGTGGCCGCCCCTGGGACCGGACGGCGCGGACCTGACGCTGCTCGGCATCCCAACGCACGAGACGTCGCTCTCGCCGACGGGAGCGCACGCGACGCCCGGTGCGGTGCGGGATGCGCTGCGCCGGTACTCGGCGTTCGTGCCGGGACTCGACGTGGAGGCGCTGCGCTTCGCCGACGCCGGCGACGTCGAGTCGCCCGATGCGCCCGGCGGACGGGAGCGCGCGATCGACGCCATGGCGCACGCGGTCGGTCTGTCGCGGCTGACGGTCGCCGTGGGCGGAGACAACGCGCTCACCGTCCCTGCAGCGCTCGGCGCGTTCGGGCCGGACCTGGCCGCCGCCGGACTGATCACGCTCGACGCGCACCACGACCTCCGGGACGGGCGGTCGAACGGCTCACCGGTCCGGGAGCTGCTGGAGGCGGGGCTCGATGGGCGCCGGGTCGTGCAGATCGGTATCGCGGACTTCGCCAACTCGGCCGCCTACACCCGGCGCGCGGCCGAGCACGGTATCACCGTCATCCCGCGCGACGCCCTGCACACGCGCCCGCTCGACGACGTCGTGGCAGAAGCGTTGGAGATCGCCGGGGCCGCGGGTGGTCCGGTGCACGTGGACCTCGACGTGGACGTCTGCGACCGTTCCGTCGCGCCCGGCTGCCCGGCCTCCGTCCCGGGCGGCCTGGCGGCGTGGGAGCTGCGGCGCGTCGCCCGGCTGCTCGCCGCATCCGCCTCGGTCCGCTCGATCGACATCGCGGAGGTCGACGCGACCGCCGACGCCCCCGACCAGCGCACGGTGCGCCTCGCCGCGCTGCTCGTCCTCGAGGCCGCCGTCGGCCTCGCCTCCCGCTGACGCGCGCGCCGGTCCCCTCCGCCCCCTCCGTCGAGTACACGAAAAGTGCACGCGACACGCGGCGGGAGCGTGCACTTTTCGTGTACTCGACGGAGGGCGGAGGCTCAGGAGGCGCGGACCGTGCGGGAGACGAGGGGGACGCCGGGACGGTAGGCCAGGTGCACGTGGCTGGGGGCGGCCAGGACCGCGAAGTCGGCCCGCGCGCCCGGGCGCAGGTGGCCGACGTCGTCGCGGCGCAGCGCGGCGGCGCCGCCGAGCGTCGCGGCCTCCAGCGCCTCGGCGGGAGTGAGGCCGAGCTCGCGCACGGCCAGCGCGATGCAGAACGGCATCGACGACGTGAACGACGACCCCGGGTTGCAGTCGCTCGCGATCGCCACCGTGGCGCCTGCATCCCGCAGCCGCCGCGCGGAGGGGTACGGGTGCCGCGTCGAGAACTCGACGCCCGGCAGGAGTGTGGCGACCGTGGCGGAGGCCGCCAGGCGCTCGACGTCGTCGTCGGTCAGGTAGGTGCAGTGGTCGACGCTCGCCGCATCCAGCTCGACCGCCAGCTGCACGCCGGCTCCCGGGCCCAGCTGCGACGCGTGGACGCGCACACCGAGTCCGCGCGACGCTCCAGCGGTCAGGATGCGGCGGCTCTGCTCCACGGTGAAGGCGCCGGTCTCGCAGAAGACGTCGATCCACGTGGCGTGAGGCGCGCACGCGTCGAGCATCGGGCCGACCACTAGATCCACGTAGGCGTCGGGGTCGTCCGCGAACTCGGGAGGGACGACGTGCGCACCCAGGAAGGTCGTCTCATCCGTGACCTCGCGGGCGAGCCGCAGCAGCCGCTCCTCGTCGGCGACGGTGAGCCCGTATCCGCTCTTCACCTCGAACGTCGTCGTGCCTTGGGCGTGGAGTTCCGCCACGAACCCGCCCAGCCGACCGCGCAGCGCAGCGTCGCTTGCCTCGCGCGTCGCCGCGACGGTCGACCGTATGCCGCCCGCGGTATACGGCCGCCCGGCCATCCGCGCCTCGAACTCCGCCGAGCGGTCACCCGCGAAGACGAGGTGCGTGTGCGCGTCCACGAAGCCGGGGACGACCGCCGCTCCGTCCAGCTCCTCGACCGCGTCGGCGTCCTCCCGCGGCGCGGCGGACGCCGGCCCGGTCCACGCGACCCGGCCGTCCACCTCCAGCAGGGCACCGTCGGTCACGAGCCCGAGATCGCCCTCGTGCGCCGGGTCGAACGTGACCAGCTCGCCGATGCCGGTGAAGAGCGTGGCGGTCATGGCCGGACGGCGCCCTGCTCGCGCATCGGGATGCGCAGCCCGCGCTCCTGCGCGACCTCGACGGCGCGCTCGTAGCCCGCATCCACGTGCCGCATCACGCCCGTGCCGGGGTCGTTGACGAGCACGCGCTCGATCTTCTCGGCGGCGAGGGGCGTCCCGTCAGCGACCACCACCTGTCCCGCGTGGATGCTGCGTCCGATGCCGACCCCGCCGCCGTGGTGCAGCGACACCCAGGTCGCACCGGATGCGGTGTTCAGGAGGGCGTTGAGCAGCGGCCAGTCCGCGATCGCGTCCGAGCCGTCGGCCATCGCCTCGGTCTCGCGGTACGGGGAGGCGACGGATCCCGAGTCGAGGTGATCCCGCCCGATGACGACGGGCGCGGACAGCTCGCCGGACGCGACCATCTCGTTGAAGCGCAGACCGGCGAGGTGCCGCTCTTTGTATCCCAGCCAGCAGATGCGGGCGGGCAGGCCCTCGAAGTGCACCTTCTCGCCCGCCCGGGTGATCCACCGTCGCAGGTGCTCGTCGTGCGGGAACAGCTCCAGCACGGCACGGTCGGTCGCCGCGATGTCGGCCGGGTCGCCGGACAGGGCCGCCCAGCGGAACGGGCCCTTGCCCTCCGCGAACAGCGGGCGGATGTAGGCGGGCACGAAACCCGGGAAGTCGAACGCTCGCTCGAATCCGCCGAGCTGCGCCTCGGTGCGGATGGAGTTGCCGTAGTCGAACACCTCGGCGCCCGCGTCGAGGAAGCCGACCATCGCCTCCACCTGGGCCGCCATCGACCGGCGCGCGTCGTCGGTGAACCGTTCGGGGTCGGCGGCGGCCCGCTCGCGCCACTCGTCGACGCCGTAGCCGATCGGGAGATACGAGAGCGGGTCGTGGGCGCTGGTCTGGTCGGTCACGATGTCGATCGGGACGCCGCGCCGCAGCAGCTCCGGGAAGACCTCGGCGGCGTTGCCGACCACGCCGACGGAGAGCGCCCGGCGCTCGTCCTTGGCGGCGAGTGCCCGCGCGACGGCGTCGTCCAGGTCGTCGGCGAGCACGTCGAGGTAGCCGTGGTCGACGCGGCGCTGGAGGCGGGTGCGGTCCACATCCACGATCAGCACGGCGCCGCCGTTCATGGTGACGGCGAGCGGCTGGGCGCCGCCCATCCCGCCGCATCCGCCGGTCAGCGTGAGGGTGCCGGCGAGCGTGGCGTCGGCGTGGTCGCCGGGGCCGCGCTGCGCCGCCAGCTTGCGGGCGACCGCGCCGAACGTCTCATACGTGCCCTGCAGGATGCCCTGCGAGCCGATGTAGATCCAGGATCCGGCGGTCATCTGGCCGTACATGGTGAGGCCGAGCGCCTCCAGCCGGCGGAACTCGGGCCACGTCGCCCAGTCGCCCACCAGGTTGGAGTTGGCGATCAGGACTCGGGGCGCCCACTCGTGCGTGCGGAAGACGCCGACCGGCTTGCCGGACTGCACCAGGAGCGTCTCGTCCGCCTCCAGGTCGCGCAGGGTCGCGACGATCGCGTCGTACGCCTCCCAGCTGCGCGCGGCGCGGCCGGTGCCGCCGTAGACGACCAGGTCGTCGGGGCGCTCGGCGACCTCCGGGTCGAGGTTGTTCATCAGCATGCGCAGCGGCGCCTCGGTCTGCCAGCTCTTGGCGCTGAGCTCGGTTCCGCGCGCCGCGCGCACCGGTCGTGCTCCATCCATCGTCTTACGTCCTTTCGCAATTCATCGGTTCCTCAGTTAATCCGCGTGACGACGGCGTTTCGGCGGATTAAGTGAGGAAGTGATGGTCAGGGGAGGGGGGTCGGGAGGGCGGCGCGGAGGGCGCCGGAGCGGACGAGGTCGGTGGCGGCCTCGATCTCGGGGGAGAGGTGGCGGTCGGGGCCGGGGCCCGGGACGACGGTGCGCAGGGTCGCGATGACGGAGCCGGTCGCGGGGCCGGGGCGCAGCGGGGCGCGCAGGTCGGCGCCGCGGGCGGCGGTCATCGCCTCGATCGCGATCACGCGCGTCAGGCCGTCGATCGCGCGGTGCAGCTTGCGAGCGGCCGCCCACCCCATCGACACGTGGTCCTCCTGCATGGCGGACGAGGGGATGCTGTCGACGGACGCCGGCGCGGCGAGCCGCTTCAGCTCGGAGACGATGCCCGCCGCGGTGTACTGGGCGATCATCAGCCCCGAGTCGACGCCCACCTCGTGCGCGAGGAACGGCGGCAGCCCCTGGTTGCGGGCCGGGTCGAGGAAGCGGTCGGTCCGGCGCTCCGACATGCTGGCGACGTCGGCGACCGCGATGGCGAGGAAGTCGAGCACGTAGGCGACCGGTGCGCCGTGGAAGTTGCCGTTCGACTCCACCCGTCCGTCCAGCGTGAGCACCGGATTGTCGACGGCCGACGCGAGCTCCCGCTCGGCGACGAGCTCGGCATGGGCGAGGGTGTCGCGGGCCGCGCCGTGCACCTGGGGAGCGCAGCGGAGGGAGTACGCGTCCTGCACCCGGGTGCACTCCGGCCCCTTGTGGCTGGCCACGATCGGCGAGCCGGCGAGCATGGTCCGGATGTTCGCCGCCGAGACCGCCTGGCCTGCCTGAGGCCGCAGCCGCTGCAGATCGTCCGCGAAGACGGCGTCGGTGCCGAGCAGCGCCTCGACGCTGAGCGCAGCGGCGATGTCGGCGTCGGTCAGCAGGCCGTGGAGGTCGTGGATCGCGAGGGCGAGCATCCCGAGCATCCCGTCGGTGCCGTTGATGAGCGCCAGGCCCTCCTTCTCGGCGAGGACGACGGGGTGGATGCCGGCGGCCGCGAGCGCGTCGGCGGCGTCCTGCAGTTCCCCGTCGACGCGCACGCGCCCCTCGCCCATGGCGGCCAGCGCGCAGTGCGCAAGCGGTGCAAGGTCGCCGGAGCAGCCGAGCGAGCCGTACTCGTGGACGACCGGGGTGATGCCGGCGTTGAGCAGGGCGGCGTAGGTCTCGACGGTCTGCGGCCGCGCGCCGGTCCGTCCGGTCATGAGCGTGGAGAGGCGCAGCAGCATGAGGGCGCGCACCACCTCCCGCTCCACCTCGGCGCCGGAGCCGGCGGCGTGCGATCGGACGAGACTGGCCTGCAGCTGAGCACGCCGGTCGGCCGGGATGAACGTGGTCGCGAGGGCGCCGAACCCGGTCGAGATGCCGTAGTGCGGCTCGGTGTCGTCGGCGAGGGCCTCGACGATCGCGCGGGAGGCGGCGACGCCCGCGAGAGCGTCCGGATCGAGCTCGACACGAGCGTCGTTCCGGGCGACGGCGACGACGTCGGCGATGGTCAGCGGTCCGGCGCCGACGGTGACGGAGGTCTGGGTCTGGAGCATGCTCCGATCATCGCGCCGCAGCGTCCGGGCGCGCCCCGGCTGTAAGCTGCTCGGTGTCCGGGATCCCAGACGCATAGCCAGCATGCACAAGCTCCGGATGCCTGAGCCCAGGATGCCCAGCCCAGGATGCACAGCCGGGAGGATGCGATGAGCAAGGTGCCCGCAGCGGAGAACACGCTACGCATCCTCGGCTACCTCGGCGCTCAGCGCGGCCCTGCCCCGGCCGCGGCGATCGCCTCCGCCCTCGGTCTTCCGCGCTCCACGGTCTACCACCTGCTCGCCGTGCTGACGGAGCACGGCTTCGTGCTGCACTTCCCCGAAGCGCGCCGCTACGGCTTGGGCGTCGCGGCCTACGAGCTGTCGAGCGGGTTCTCGCGGCAGCAGCCGCTGAGCCGCCTCGGGCGTCCCATCGTGGCGGCGCTCGTCGACGCGATCGGCGAGTCGGGTCACGTCGCCGTGCTCCACGGCCGCGACGTCGTCTACATCGTGGAGGAGCGTGCGCCCCGGCGCCCCCGGCTGGTGACGGATGTCGGCGTGCGCCTCCCGGCCCACCTCACGGCGAGTGGACGCGCGCTGCTCGCCACCCTTCCCCGGGAGCAGCTGCGGGCGCTCTACCCGGACTCCGGAGCGTTCGAGGACCGCACCGGCGCGGGCCCGCACTCCTACGCCGAGCTGCGCCGCGTCGTCACCGAGGCCCGCGAGCGCGGTTACGCGACCGAGGACGGCGAGGTCACGGCCGGGTTCGCATCCGTCGCGGTTTCCGTGCGCGACCACGCCGGCTGGCCGGCGGCGGGGATCGCCGTCACCTTCCCGCGCGAGAACGTGGCACCCGAGGGGTGGGATGCGCTCGCCGCGCGGGTCCGCGACGCCGCGGCCGAGCTCTCCCGCCGCATCCGGGGCAGCTGACACGCGAGCGGCGTCAGGAGGCCGGGACCGGGAGCGCCTTCGCGTAGCAGACCGAGTAGGGATCGCCCACGTAGGGCCCGAAGTTCGGGATGCGCGCATACCCCGACCGCTCGTAGAGCGCGATCGCGGCGTGCTGCAGGGGCCCGGTCTCCAAGCGCAGCTCCGCGACGCCTGCGTCGGCCGCCGCGCGCTCGATCGCGGACAGGAGCAGGCGGGCGAGGCCGCGCCCGCGCGCATCCTCGTGCACGAACATCCGCTTCAGCTCGGCCCGGGGAGCCGCCCTGTCAGACGCATCGCCGACGACCAGCGCCGCGATGCCGAGCGCGCGACCGTCCACCCGCGCGACGAACACGGTGACCCCCTGGCGCTCCAGTTCGGAGACGTCGAGGAGGTAGCAGCTCTCGGCCGGGTACAGCGAGAAGGCGTACTCGTCGCTGAGACGGAGCAGATCCTCCACCTCGGGCTGGCGAGGCGGTTCCACGCGGACGTCGATCGGCATGCGTCGATGCTAGCCGCGCGCTGTGACGGCGGCGTTACACGGGGCGGTGGATGCGGCGGCCGCGGCCCAGCGCATCCACCGTCCCGAAGGGCTCAGGCTCGGCTCGGCGTGCGGTTCTCGGCGCTGACCATCCAGGCGAACTGCTCGAGCCGCTCGATGATCGCGTGCAGGAGGTCCGCAGAGGTCGGGTCCTCCTCGTCGACGTCGTCGTGCACGTCGCGCATGGTGCGGACGACCGCCTCCAGCCGCTCGGTGATGAGGTCGACGGTCTCGGTCGTGTCGACCTCGCCGTTCGGGAACTCCGGCAGGCTGGTCTGCTCGGCGACGGTGGCACTGCGGCCGTCGGGCGTCGCGTGCAGTGCGCGCAGGCGCTCGGCGACGTCGTCGCTGAACTCGCGGGCGGCCTCGACGATCTCGTCGAGCTGCAGGTGGAGGTCGCGGAAGTTGCGTCCGACCACGTTCCAGTGCGCCTGCTTGCCCTGCAGGTGCAGCTCGATCAGGTCGACGTGCACGCGCTGGAGGTTCTGGGCGAGCTCGGCGGAGGCGACGAAGCCGTGCTCCGCGTGCTCGCGACGCGTCGGCGCGACGCCGACGGCGGCGGTGCGGCGCACTGCGGGCGTCTTCGGAGTGGTCTTCTTGGTGCTCGTCTTGGTCTGGCTAGCGGCCACGATGGGGTCCCTTCCGGTCGATGGACCTCACGCACGGTAGGCCGCCGGAGCGCATCGCGGAACCGGGTTGACTTCGGCGCGAAGATCTTGGCACTCTCCGGGCCCGAGTGCTAAAATCTGTGGTCGAAAGCGGGAGGCATTCCGCCTCTCACCAGCTCAATTGAAGAAAGGGGTACATCCAATGGCCATGTCGTTCGATCCTTTCTCCCAGTTGGACCGGATCGCACAGAGCGTCTTCGACACCAGCCGTCAGCCGCGCATCATGCCGGTGGACCTGTTCCGCGAAGGCGACCGCTACATCCTCAACGCCGACCTGCCCGGCGCGGACCCGGCCTCGGTCGACGTGGACGTCGACGGCCACCTGCTGACCATCCGCGCGGTGCGCAGCGCCGCCGACCGCGACGGCGCCCGCTGGCTCGCGCAGGAGCGCCCGTACGGCGCCTACATGCGCCAGTTCACGATCGGCGACGACGTGGACAACGACGGCATCACCGCGTCGTACGACAACGGTGTGCTGAGCGTTGTGATCCCGATCGCCGAGCGGGCGAAGCCGCGCAAGATCGCGGTGGAGTCGCCGCGCGAGAACGGCGCGCGGGCGGTCTCGGCCGGCTGATCGGCAGTCCGGCAGCGGTGAGAGCCCGGGGGCGCTCCGTCAGGCGGCGGCGCGCCCCCGCGCCACCCACTCCAGACGCCGCAGCGCCTCGGCATTGCGGATGTGGAGCAGTGCGTCCGCGATCACACCGGGGATCCGCGTGACGATCCCGGTGTGCGGGTACTCGACCATCCGGACAACGCAGCCGCCGCTGCCGCGCGGCTTCACCTCGATGATGACCCGCTCGGAGCCGAACGGGCGGGTCTTCGCCTCGAGCACCATCCGGTGGGGCGGATCCCACTCGTCGATGCGCGTCTCGTCGTTGAGCACCAGCGGCCAGATGCCGATCGAGTGATGGAGGCGCGACCCGACGGCCGGGTAGCGGTCGTCGGCCGCGCGCAGCCGCGAGGCTCCGACGACCCACGTCGGGTACACCCACGCGTCTGCGAGGACGGAGAAGACCTGCTCGGGCGAGCAGGCCATACGGCGGACGTTGACGGACATGATCACGGCTCCCGGGGGGTCGGCGGAAGGATGGCATCGGGGATGAGCGACGGACCGGACGGCGTGAACGTCTGGCCGGGTCCTGGGGCTAGGTCCGGCATCCTCGTCACGCCGAACTCGTGGCGCAGCGCGCTGCGGGCGGCGTAGTAGCCGCCGAGTCCGTGGACGCCGGGACCCGGGGCGACGGACGCCGACGCGAGGTAGAGCCCGCGGCCGGGCATCCGCCACGGGTCGGAGCTGAGCACCGGGCGGGCGACGAGCTGCCCGAAGTCGGGCGAGCCCGCGGAGATGTCGCCGCCGATGTAGTTCGGGTTGTGCTGCTCCATCTGGACCGCCGTCATGGTCGAGGTCCCGATGATCAGATCGCGGAACCCGGGAGCGAAGTGCTCGATCCGGCGGATGATCGCCTCCGTGCGGTCCACGGTGGAGCCGCGCGGGACGTGTGTGTACGCCCAGAGCACGTGCTTGCCGGCCGGCGCCCGGCTGGCATCGAACAGCGAGGGCTGCGAGAGCAGGACGTACGGCGGGTCGCTTTCCCGTCCGGCCGCCACCTCGTTCTCGGCACGCGCGACCTCCCGCCGGCTGCCGCCGAGGTGCACGGTCGCGGTCTCCGCCAGCTCCGGGTTGGTCCACGGCACCGGCCCGGAGAGGGCGAAGTCGGCCTTGAACACGCCGTTGCCGTCCCGGAACCGTCCGATGCGGCGCAGATAGCCCGCCGGCAGGCGGTCCTCGCCCAGGCGGGCCGCGTCCGCGACATGGGTGTCGAAGACGACGACGCGCGCGTCGGGCAGGTCGGCGAGCGACTCCACCGGGGTTCCCGTGACGACCTCGCCACCGTGCGCCTCCAGATCGGCGACCATCGCGTCGGCGATCGCCTGGCTGCCGCCGACCGGGATGGGCCAGCCGCGTGCGTGCGCGTAGGTGGCGAGGGTCAGCCCCGCCGCAGCGCCCGCCACGCTCGGCAGGGGAAGGGTGGTGTGCGCGAAGACACCGGCGAGCAGCGCGCCCGGAGCTTCCGTGCGGAACGGCAGGTCCCACCACGGGCCGCCTTCGGCAAGTGCCGTCAGCCCGAACCGCGCGGCCACGAGAGGATGGCGCGGCACCTGCAGCAGGGCCGAGCCGGTGAACTGCGCCACGGCGTCCGCCTGCCGCACCAGCGGGCCGAGGAGGGCGCGCCACGCGGGGCCGTCGACGCCCAGCGCATCCGCCGTCCGCTCCAGGTCCAGGTACGCCATCGCGACGCGGCCGCCCTCGAGCGGGTTGCCGTAGGACGCGGTGGGGACGATGAACGGCACGCGCCGGTCCAGGCCGAACTTCCGGAAGAAACCGGAGGCGAAGGCGAGGGGATGCACGGCCGAGCAGATGTCGTGCCGGAACCCGGGGAGCGTCAGCTCCTCCGTCCTCAGCCCTCCGCCGATGGTGGCGTTGCGCTCGTAGACGCGCACCGAGAGACCGGCGCGGGCGAGCGTCACGGCCGCCGAGAGACCGTTCGGGCCGGACCCGATGACGATCGCGTCCAGCCGGTCCGCGGAGGGGGAGGAGCTCATACCTCCCTGTATACCCCGGTGCCGCCGGTCCGCAGAGTGCGATGACCAGTGCACTCCCAGCATCCATCCGCTATCGTTGGTAGGTCGGCTCTTGACACTGCGCGATCTGCGCGGATGGGTTTGTCAGTCAAGTGGGCCGGTTCTGCACCCGATCAGCGGTGTGGATCACACAATCGTGAACGGCCCCGGACACAGTTCGCCCGGGAAACATCCGGTGCGCTTCGGCGCGCCGCCGCGCACTCGACCTGAACCCAGGAAGCACATCCATGCCCGGATACAACAACGACCGACGATCGCAGCCCTCCCGCGGCGGCGCCCCGAAGAGCGGAAGCCGCAGCCCCAAGCACCGCGGCTACCGCGCCGAGGAGCCCGCGGCGGGCAAGAAGGCCCGCTGGAACGCCGACGAGCGTGCCGCCCGCGGCCGTGCCACCTACGGCACGCGCGACGACAACGCCGGCGCCGGCCGACCCCGCGCCGAGCGCCCCAACTGGGAGCCCCGCGGCAAGGACGCCCGCCGCACCGACCGCGAGTGGGACGACCGCGCGCAGCGCCAGGAGCGTCCGCGCCGGTTCGACGACCGCGCCGAGCGCCCGCGTCGCGACGGGGATGAGCGTCCGCGCCGGTCGTTCGACGACCGCGCTGAGCGTCCGCGTCGTGAGTACGACGATCGTCCGCGCCGTTCGTTCGATGACCGGGCCGACCGCCCGCGTCGGTCGTTCGATGACCGGACCGAGCGTCCCCGTCGTGACGGGGATGACCGTCCGCGCCGGTCGTTCGACGACCGGGCCGACCGTCCGCGCCGTTCCTTCGATGACCGTGCCGAGCGTCCGCGTCGTGACGGGGATGACCGTCCGCGCCGCTCGTTCGATGACCGGGCCGACCGTCCGCGTCGCTCCTTCGATGACCGTGCCGACCGTCCGCGCCGTGAGTACGACGACCGCCCGCGCCGTTCGTTCGACGACCGTGCCGAGCGTCCCCGTCGCGAGTACGACGACCGCCCGCGCCGTTCCTTCGACGACCGTGCCGAGCGTCCGCGCCGCGAGTCCTCCTACTACCCGTCCCGCGACGAGAAGCCGGCCTTCGTGCCGACCGACGACGTCGTGCTCGAGCGTCTCGAGGCCGAGGCCATCCAGGCCGAGGACGTCGACGGCGTGACCTTCGCCGACCTGGGTCTGGGCGGCAACATCGTCCGCGCGCTCGCCGACCTCGGCGCCGAGAAGCCGTTCCCGATCCAGGCGGCGACCCTCCCGGACGTGCTCGCCGGCAAGGACGTGCTCGGCCGCGGCCGCACCGGCTCCGGCAAGACGATCGCCTTCGGCGCACCGCTCGCCGAGCGGCTCATGCAGCTGTGGGCGGAGTCCGGCAAGGCCGGCGGCAAGCGCCAGCTCGGCCGTGCGCCGCGCGCGCTCATCCTGGCGCCCACCCGCGAGCTCGCGCTGCAGATCGACCGCACCGTGCAGCCGATCGCCCGCAGCGTCGGCCTCTTCACCACCCAGATCTACGGCGGCGTGCCGCAGGGCCGTCAGGTGGGCGCGCTGCAGCGCGGCGTCGACATCGTGATCGGCACCCCGGGCCGCATCGAGGACCTCGTGGAGCAGGGCCGCCTCGACCTCAGCGAGGTGCAGATCACCGTCCTCGACGAGGCCGACCACATGTGCGACCTGGGCTTCCTCGAGCCGGTGCAGCGCATCCTGCGCCACACGGCCGAGGGCGGCCAGAAGCTGCTCTTCTCCGCCACCCTCGACTCCGGCGTCGCCCAGCTGGTGGACGAGTTCCTCGTCGACCCGGCCGTGCACGAGGTCGCCGGTGAGGACCAGGCGTCCTCCACGATCGACCACCGCGTGCTCGTCATCGAGCACCGCGACAAGGGCGCCATCATCGAGCAGCTCGCCGACCGCGACGGCAAGACCCTCGTCTTCGCCCGCACCCGCGCCTTCGCCGAGATGCTGGCCGAGCAGCTGGAGGACGCCGGCATCCCCGCCGTCAGCCTGCACGGCGACCTCAACCAGTCGCGCCGCACGCGCAACCTGGAGAAGCTGACCAGCGGACGGGTCAACGTGCTGGTGGCGACGGATGTCGCAGCCCGCGGCATCCACGTCGACGACATCGACCTGGTCATCCAGGCCGACGCCCCCGACGAGTACAAGACGTACCTGCACCGCTCCGGCCGCACCGGCCGCGCCGGCAAGCAGGGCACCGTCGTCACGCTGATCCCCAAGCAGCGCCAGCGCCGGATGAACGACCTGCTCGGCCGCGCCGAGATCGAGGCCGAGTTCGTCCCGGCCGCCCCCGGCGACGACGTGCTGCTCACGCTCGCGCAGTAACCACGTTCACGCGCACCGCCCATCCCCGGTCCCCGGGGGTGGGCGGTCGTGTTTTAACTGCATTGGTGCTCCCCTGCGGACCGCTTGCGGCCATCCAGCGTTTCAGGCGAGCCGGTGCTCGATATGTTTTGTTTGAACATGAGATTCGAACGAAAGGTGGCCCCCATGGCCGTTATCAGCGTCACTCCGGAAGAGCTGAAGAGCCAGGCGCAGGTGTACCTCGTCGCGAGGGACGAGATCGAGTCCGCGGTGCAGAAGGTGAACAGCATGAACAGCACGATCGCCGAGGAGTGGAAGGGCGCGGCCTTCGAGGCGTACCTGAACCAGTACGACCAGCTCTACAAGAACGTCCAGCAGTTCGAGCAGCTGCTGCAGTCCATCAACGAGCAGCTCAACTCCTACGCCGACACCGTCGCGGAGCGCGATGCTCAGGACGCGCAGAGCTTCGGCTTCTGAGGTCGATGCTGCCGCGCGTCGTGCGCTGGGGGGTGTCATGGCCACGCTGCTCGGCGTGAGCCTCGTGCTGCTCGCCCAGAACTCCGCCCGGGCGGACACCGAGAGCGGCGGGAACGGTCCGGGCGGGGACGGTTCGGTCGGGGACGGACGCCTCCACCTGATCCCGGAAGTGATCACCAATTCGGGGCTGAGCGTCAGCGGTTCGAGCGACTTCCCGCTGCGGGCCGGGCTGTTCCTGCCGGAGCTGTCGGAGCGTGCGAAGGCTCTGGCCACTTCTCGGGCTTCCGTCGAGCACGCCGTCCGCACGGTCGCCTTCGATGCTCGCCCGAATCCGCTCTTCTCGAAGAGCTACGCCGAGACGAGGCGCGCGCTGTTCGCTTCGCCCGCGCCGCAGCGGCCGTCCCTCGACAGCGCCGAGGGCACGGCTCGCGGCGGCGACGGCATGTGGCTGCTGCTCATGAGCATCGCCGCGGCGCCCGCGATCGGCCTGGCGATCCTCCTCGGGAGGAAGAACGCCACCAGACGAATGAGGAGAGATGCCGGATCGACACATTGACGTCAGCCTGGAACTGCGCGGCCGGCAGCTGGACCTCCGCGTCCCCACGGCCGTGACGCTCGGCCGCCTGACCGAACTGCTCGCGCAGGTGCTCCGGGAGCACGGCATGGTCATGCCCCCGGAGTGGCGGCTCCGCCTGAAGGACAAGCCGATCGCGCTGGGCGATCACGACGTGATCGCCGACTTCCCGGTGGGCAACGGGGATGTGTTCGAGGTGGTGGCGGGGTGATCGCGGTCTCTCAACGCATTGTCGCCATGCTCTGTCTGGCGTTCGTGATCGTGCACGTCACGAGCGCGTGCTCACTCCTGGAAGGAAGTCAGATGAACCAACCGGGGACGCCTCGTGCCGACCTCGCAAACCAGAGGGCGTCAGCCGTGAAGTTCGTGCGGAACCAGCCTGACGTTCAAGTCATCAGATTCACTCAACCGGGGAGCGTGGACGGCGGTGGCGGGTGGTCAGCCAACGCGGTCGTCACCATTGGCGGCAAGGAATACCACGAGATTCTCGGCCCTAACACTCTGGGAGGGGATCCGCTGCCTGACACCCCAGCTGGTGCGACCAGTGGGCCCGTGCTCGTCCAATACAGTGACGGCACCTCGGAGGTGCTGGAGTGACCGGCGCAGAAGACTACAAGGGCATCGCTGACGCTGCATACAAGGTGGACCCGCTGGTCAGGCAGCCCCCGTTTGTCGCCGGATCCACGTTCTATATCGGTGGCGAGAAGCAGGGGAATCTCTACTGCGTCGTTGACAGCATGACCGATCCAGTGACCGGGTTCCAGGCGATGACCGTCGCTCCGCTGGTCGGCGGGAAGCCCGACCTCTCGCAGGTCACCGTGTCGTATGCCGGGACGAACCCTGCGCACCGGGCGGACCTCAGCACGGACATGACATCGATCGTGGATTCGAAGCTGGCGAAGACGCAGGCGGAACAGGCCATGGCGTACGCCGAGAAGGTCAGGAGCACGTACGCGGCCTCGTCCGTGACAATCACCGGGCACTCGCTCGGTGGCTACCTGGCGTTGCTGGTCGCGGCCGAGTTCCACCTGCCGGCGGTGACGTTCAACGGGCCCGACCCGTGGGACGTGCTCTCGCCGCAGGCGCGCGACTGGGTGAAGGTTCAGATCGCCGCGGGGAAGAACCCGTTGCACAACTACGTCAACGAGTGGGATGTGATCGGCAACTTCCACGGCAACGGGACGGGTGCGGCGGACTACGTGAAGGCCGCACGTGGCCAGTGGTTCTTGAACTACCACAACCTCGACACCGGGTTCGGCTTTGCGAAGGACGGGTCGGTCATCGGCGCCGGCGCTCAGGGTCGGACGATGCACGAGATCATGGACAACCTGTGCAGCCTCGTACCGCCTGGATACCGGCAGGGATTCACCGACCTGCTCACCGGCGCCGCCGAGAGCCTCCACGATCCGGCGATCGCGTCGGCCGTGGGCGGTGCCGTGTCGGGCGTGATGGTCCTCATCGACACGGTCGCAGCGATGGCGCTGGCGTCGCGGATCTTCAGCACGATGGACGTGCTCCGCACGATCAAGACGGTCAACAGCGGCCTGGTGCCACAGCTCGCGGACGGCCTCAACCAGTCGAAAGACGCGATGGGCGCGCTTCCGTACATCACCGAGAGAGACATCGAGCAGTGCGTCGCCGTTCACCGCTTGCAGGTGCACGCCAACATCGACGAACACGCGGTCGCCGCCGTCGACCGGAAGCTGGACGACCACGTACGAGTCGTCGACCAGCTCGCGAACGGAATCAGCAACGCGGTCGCCACGGCAGGTGCACAAGACCAGCTCTGGGCGTCCTTGTACGCGGCGCGCTGACGGAAGGAGAACGACATGTCCGGTTCCGGAGCGAAGGCCGACCACGGGAGCCCCGATCTGGCGGACCTGCTCGCGGGGATCGCGAGCGGCCTCCACGAGGCGATCGACGACGCGCATCGCGGAATGGACGTGCTCCTCCACGACGCAGCGGTGAGGCTCCTCAACGCGCTGCTGCCGCCGATGGTCCACAGCAGGAACGCGTTCGTCCGCGCCGCGAACTGGGCTGCGCTCGAGGCCGACACGGCCCAGTTGCTCTTCGCCCTCGGCAACACGGTGATTCCGAACTCGGTGCTGGCCGGACAGGTCGCCGAGAAGGTCGAACAAGGGATCGGCCGCATCGTGACGGACCTCGACTACACCCACGGAGTGAACAGCATCACATGACGACCCACCACCCACTCGGAGGAGTGGAGCACGCGCAGCAGGAAGAAGCTGCTGCTGCACGCCGGCGTCTCGACCAGGCGGAAGAGTTCGTCGCCGGCTACCGGTCACGGCTCGCGCGGATGCAGGAAGCCTTCTACGAGGTCGCTGCGCGGCACGGAGCTGAAACAGCACCCGGCTTCATCGCCAAACTCGAGCGTGTCGCCGAGGAAGGAGACCATCAGGTGCGCCGGGCGACACAGGTGATCGCAGGATTCCGAGCGGACCTCGACGAGCAGGCCGCGAGGCACGGGGACGAGCGGGAAGCGTTCCTCCGCGATCGCGAGGTTTAGGGGTCGCCGAGGGGTAGCGTCCGGAGATCAGGCGATCTCGTCGGTGGACGAGCGCGGCTTCTGTGTCGTCGCTCGTGGCCGGCGGCGCGGGAGCAGCCAGCTGATCAGCCCGCCGATCACGGAACCCGCTCCGAAGATGAGCAGCCACCGGGCATCGAAGCCGCCCTCGCCGGGTGCGGTCCCCGACGGCGTCGCGTCCGTCGCCGTCACCGGGTTAGCGAACGCCTCGTAGATCTTCCCCTGGTCGGCGCCTGCGGCGCGCGTGTTGGCGAGCACGGTCGAGAACCGCTTGCTGAACTCGCCTCCCGCGGCTGCATCCGCAGTGCCGGTCATGATCGTCTGGTTCATCGCGTCGAGCACGGCCTCGGTGTCCGTCTGCGTAGCCGTAACCCCTTCGACCAGCGTGTCGAACTGTGCTGAGTTGTCCTCGATGAGCTGCGCGCTCGCGGCGACGCTCTGGGCGCCGTTGCGCGTGGACGCCACGAGATCCGAGAGAGCGGAGTAGAGGGCGGGACCCGTGCGCTCGTCCACGTAAAGCTCGGCGGTACCCTCGGGGCCGCCGTTCCACGGCACGGTGGTCAGCTGAAGCACGGTGTTCGCTCCCTCCCGCCAGAGCGCCGGCGCAGCGCTGATGCTGGCGATCGCCGCCGCGTACCAGCCCTGGAGGCGGCGGACCGCCTCAGAGAAGTACGTCGACGACAGGTGGAGCGCCGCTGTCGTGTCGAGGTCGGCGTCGATGGCCTCGAGCTGTTCCCTCACCGCGTCGATCTGGGCGAGGATCGCCGCGATGTTGTCACGGCCGAGTTCCCCGAAGTCCGCCACGTCCGCCTCGCTGAGGCGGCTCTCGATCGTGGACGCGTCGACCGTGCCGTAACGGTTGTAGACCGACTCGGTGCTCCGTCCCTCGAAGTCGCGCGTGGGCACCACCGCCGCGCTGAAGTCGTCCAGACTGTCGGACGGCGCTCCGAAGAGGAGAAGCAGCAGGTTTGCGGCCGTGCGGATGCCGCTCAGGTATGTCGTGATCCCTGCGAAATCCGAACTGCCGATCGCCTGCGTTGCCGCGTCTGCGGGGACGAGCAGATAGGTGTCGCTCCCGACGGTCTGCGAAGGGCCGACGACATCGGAGGAGGTGGTGTCCTGCGCGACATAGGTCACGGTGGCACTCCCCTCCACACCGGTCAGGTCGATCGTGTACTGGAAGGTGACAGAGATCGGTTCGCTGCCGCCCCTGTTGTCGACCGTGGCCGACGCGGACGCCGCGTCGATCGTGACGCACTCCGGGATCGTCTGCGGACACGATGGGGCAGGGGTCACCAGCGAGACGCCGGCGACCTCGGCCGGGAGTCCGCCGGGCAACGTCGCGATCACGGTGTATCGCGTCTCGGGAGGAACGTCCACCGATACCGAGCGCGTCGCGGCGTGCGTGGCGACAGCCGCCCCGGTGGGCTGCAGCAGCGTGAGGGCCGGAGAGGCGACGCCGTGCGCGTGAGCGTAGGCGCGGATGAGTTCGAGTTGACTCCGGTAGGGCGCCGGGTCGAACCCTGAAGCGCCCTGAAGCTCGGCGAACAGTGCGTCGTACTGGACCGGATCGGTCGGGATGGTGGCCACGAGATCGCGGATCTTCTGCTCCTGGCGGAGGACAGCGTCCGAGGCCCCGCTGTCGCCGAAGCCGCCGGCGATCAACCGGGCGAGCGCCCGTCGCGCACCGGACGCCGGAAGCGCTGAGGGATCGATGCGGTAGGTGGACTCGTCGATCGCAGGATCGCCGGAGGGAACACCGAGAGCGGCGTTGTCGCCGGGCATGGTGAGCGCGAAGAACTGGGTGAGCAGGGACGTCTCGAGCGCTTCCAGGCGCCGAAGAGATTCGGTGAGATGGGATCGCTGGTGCTCCAGTGACGAGGTCAGCGCGTCGACTCGGGCGTTGTAGTCGGTCACGATGGTCTCGTAGTTCGCGACGGCCTGCTCGAGGTCGGCCAGCGCGCCGGTTCGGGTCCCGTCCGGGGCACGGGAGGAGAGCCCGTCGAATCCGGTCCAGGCGTCCTTCCCGGACAGCAGGTCGTCGATGTGGTCCGTGAAGGCCCTGTCGAAGTGGTCCTTGTTCGATGCGGCCTGCTGCGAGATGGCGGCGTTCCCGTTGACGACGTTGGTGTGGGCGATCTGCTCCTGGAGCATGAAGTACTCGGACAGGTGTGGTCGTTGATCGCCCAGCGAGTCGGCGATGGAGGTCAGCGCTCCGGTGGTGCGGTCCGTGAAGCCGTTCTGCGCCGCGATCCATCCCGAGTTCAGCGACGTCAAGAGGCGGGCGAGGCCCACACTGCTGCCATGGCGCGAAGACGCCGTTCCGAGGGAGGGGGCGATCGACCCGTCCAGAATGTCGACCAGGCCGGAGTGCCGAGAGACGACCGAGCTCATGGCCGTCTGGGCATCCGAGATGTTCGCGGCGATGCTGGCGAAGTACATCTTCACGATCCGGGTGTTGAAGTCGCGCAGGATCGTGGCGAGCTGACCCTCCAGGCGCTCGCGGGAGAGCCGATCGCCTGCGACCACCTTGTAGTCGACGGCGGCCCTGGTCGGGTCGAGGTCCTCAAGCGTGAGGATGTCGTGCGAGAAGGACCGAGGCAGGACGATCATGGCGCTGACGGCCCGGCCGGCGTAGGCGCGCTCGGCCACCGCACGTGAGACCACCTGCCAGTTGTACTCGGTGTCGTTGGAGACCAGGCTCACGAACTCCTGGCCGAAATGGTAGGTCTCGCCGTTGAAGTCGGCGGAGTGATCCTCGTTCACGAGCGCGATGGCCGGGGCTCCTGCCGGCGCGCCGCTGCCGTGAGGGTTCACCAGCGCGGTCGATCCCGCGAGGACGAGAGCCACAACGAGTGCATACAGGCTCACGATGGCCTTCCTGAGCATGCCTACCTCCCGCGCGAGTGGATGCGCCGATCCTGTCCTCGGCGCCGGGACGCGAGATCGTTCCCCGTCCCGAATATGACCCTAACAGACACGGAATCAAATATTTCGATAAGGTCATTTCAACGACAGAAGGGACAGGCGGATGAAGCTCTCCGACGGACGCGACGCACTCGAGTTCGAGCGCGCCGGCGACATCCTGCGCGTGAAGGTGACAGGCGCCCAGATCGCGATGGCGTCGATGGAGGTCATCCGTCACCATGCCCGCATCGGTCCGGACGCGTTCGACGAGTTCGCGGCGGTCGTCGAGTATGCGGTGCCACCGGGGGCCGTGACTCTGCGGCAGGCGACGCTGAGCGCACGCACCCGGTTGGCGAGGCTGCAGACGGCGCAGAGGCTCGCAACACTGGTCCCGCGGGCGGCGGGCTTTCGTGTGCCGTTCCTCCATCCGGAGAACATTCTGCTGACAGGAGCGGGTGCCCGTCCCGCCCACTCCGGCCTGGCGGGAATGCTCGCACCGATGGACTCCGACGACGCGCGCTTCCTCGTGGGGTACAAAGCGCTCGTCCTCAGCGTGTTCCACCCGCGGTTGCCCTTCGAGCACCTGGTCGACGGCTCGGCGGCGCTCACCGACGCGCTCAGCATGACCGTGTCGGGTCTCGGCACACCGGAGGAGATCTCGGCGTTCATCGACGCGGAGTGTCTTTCCGAGTCGCATCGCGCCGCCCGGCGGACGGCAACGGTGCCGCGTCTTCGGCACCGGCTGCTCACCGGGGGAGGGACGGCAGCGATCGTCGGGGCGGCCGTTCTCGGCTGGTTCACCTACGTGTCGTACGTGCAGACGGTGCCGAAACAGGAGGCGATCATCGCCGCCCAGGCGGAGTTCCTCACCCGCGACTACGCCCGGGCGCTGGCGGAACTGCGCGACTACAGTCCCGGCGACCTGCCGAGATCCGCCCGCTACATCCTCGCGGCGAGCTCCATCGAGCTCGCGGAACTGACCGGCACGCAGAAGCAGGCGGTGCTCGACAGCATCTCCACGAAGACCGACGACAACACGCTGGGCTATTGGATCCATCTCGCCCGGGGAGAACTCGACCGTGCCCTCAGCCTGGCGCAGAACCTCGGAGACGACCAGCTCACGTTGCTGGCCTACACGGAGCTCTACGAGGCGACGAAGCTGGACGCGAGGATGGACGGCGCGACGAAGCAGAAGCGCCTCGAAGACTACAGCGCGAAGATCGACGACCTCACCGGGCGACTGAGGGTGGAGCGGTGAGCGCCCCGGCGGTCGACGACCCGTTCGGCACATCCACCATGTCCGAGCCGAGTGATCGGTTGATCGACGATCGGCTGGAACCCGAGACGGTGCTTTTCGTCGTCCACATGCTCGGTGAACGGCTGATCAGCATCACTCTCACGGAGGATCGGCGCTCCGCCGTCCGCGACGGGCTCACGATCGGCGTGATCAACGACCGGCTGTTCGTCAACGGCGAGGCCGTCAGCCCCGGGATTCGACTGCTAGCGGGAATCAAACTGCTGATCGTGGATGCGCGCCTCGCCAGGACGACGCACCTGCAGTTGGACATGACGGAAGATACCGTCCTGGGGAAGTCGGCGGCCGCCACGGTGCGAACGTCGTCGAGCGGCGGCGTCGCCGCCGTCGTCGTCCGGAACGATGCCCTCGTCGTGGACCCCGCAGGCGGCCTCGTCTATCTCAACGACGTGCGCATCACCGAGCCGGAGCTGCTCGGGCCGCTGGAACCGGGTGACCGTTTGCTCACACCGGAGGTCCTGCTCGAGAGGAGACCCTCGCAGTGGCGCCTCACGACCTTCGCGCCCGGCGTGGAGGTGAACGAGGCCGCCGTGCTCCGGCAGCCGAAGGCAGCCGAGTTCCCTCCCGATTTCCCCGAGTACCGGCGGAGTCCTCGAATCACTCTCGAGCTGCCGACCGAGAAGATCGAGCTGCGGAAGATCGAGCCGCCCCAGAAGCCGGACAGGAACGGCATCCTCAAAGCGCTCCTCCCACCGTTGGGGATGGTCGCTATCGGCGTCGTTACCACCGTGCTGTCCGGGCGGAATCCGCTGCTGATGCTCGGCATGGCCCTGATGAGCATCATTACTGCGGCATTCACCGTGTCGACCTTCGTGAGCGAGCGTCGGGCGAGACAGCGGCAGGAGGCGGTGAGGCGGGAGAGCTATGAACGGTACCTGCTCGATGCCGCCGCGTCCCTCGGGCGGCTCTCGGCACTCGAGAGACGGGTGCGTGACCATGCCCTACCCTCGCCGGATGCAGTGATCGACCTCGTCGACGCGTACGACTCGCGCATCTACGAGAGGCTCCCGAACAACAGGGACTTCCTGGAGGTCTCACTGGGCATGGGAGACATCCCGTCGTCCCTGACGATCGCCTCCGACGTCGACGAGCGCGACGACGACCACGACGCGCGAAGGGTCGCCGAACTGCTCGCGCGCTATGCGACGCAGCGCCAGGTGCCGATGCCGCTGAGCCTGCGATCGCAGACGATCGGGCTGGTCGGGGGTCGTGATGCCGTGACGACCGCTGCGGCCGGCCTCCTGTTCCAGCTGGCCGTCTTCCACTCGTACCGCGATCTCCAGTTCGTCGCGCTGGTAGGCGAGTCGTCGTACCGGGAGGAGTGGCTGCACTGGCGCTTCCTGCCGCACTTCACGTTGCACGACCTGAACCTCCGCGGGATCGTCCGCAACGCGAAGACGCGCGACATGGTCCTCGGCAGCTTCACCCGGATCCTCGCGAGGCGGCGGCAGGCGCTGCGGGAGTCGACCCGGGAGAGTCCGGTGTTCGCGCCGCACTACGTCCTCACGGTCCTCGACGACACCCATCTCGCCGGACACGGGATCAACGAGTACCTGGCGGAGGACATGAGCAAGCTGGGGGTGACCGTCATCTGGTGCACCGAGGACCGCACCATGCTGCCGGAGACCGTGACCGCGCTCATCGAGTACCGGAACCGCACCGCCGGCACACTCGTCAACGACGGGCGCGTCCATGTGGCGCGGGGTTTCGTGCCATATGCGAGACCGCGAGGGTTGGAGCGGGCGCTTCGGCGCCTGTCGAACCTGACGCACGTGGAGGTCGAGAAGAACGCGGTCCCCACCGCTGTGAGCTTCCTCGAGATGTACCAGGTCGAAGAGGTCGAGCACCTCGAGGTGGGTCGGCGCTGGTCCGAGGCGGACACCTCGAAGACGCTCGCCGTTCCGCTCGGATTGCGGGGAAAGGACGACCTCGTCGAACTCAACCTCCACGAACGGGCCCACGGCCCGCACGGTCTCGTCGCGGGAACGACGGGCTCGGGCAAATCGGAGATCGTGCAGTCGTACATCCTGTCGCTCGCGGTCAACTTCGGCCCGGAGGATGTGGGCTTCCTGCCGATCGACTTCAAGGGCGGCGGAATGGCCAACCTGTTCGCCGGCCTGCCTCATCTGCTGGGATCCATCACCAATCTCGACGGCGCCGCTTCGGCGCGGGCTCTCGCGTCCATCCGCGCCGAACTTCAGAAGCGGCAGCGGCTGTTCGGCGAGTACGGCGTGAACCACATCAACGGGTACACGCGGCTCTACAAGCTCGGTCGGCAGGAGGGCGATCCGATCGAGAGGAAGAACTACCCGGCGAGACCCCTCCCGCATCTGTTCCTGATCTCCGACGAGTTCGCGGAGCTGAAGGCCAACCAACCGGAGTTCATGGAGGAGCTCGTCTCGACCGCGCGGATCGGGCGATCGCTCGGCGTTCACCTGATCCTGGCCACCCAGAAGCCGAGCGGAGTGGTGAACGACCAGATCTGGTCGAACAGCCGCTTCAAGCTGGCGCTGAAGGTCGCCGACGTGTCCGACTCGAACGAGATCATCAAGACGCCGGATGCGGCCGGCATCGTCGAGCCGGGCCGGGCCTACCTGCAGGTGGGCAACAACGAGATCTACGAGCTCTTCCAGTCCGCGTGGTCGGGGGCTGCCTACGATCCCGGCTCGGCGGACACGAGCGGGGTGGACGAACGCATCTACCGGGTCAACGACGTCGGGCAGTACGACCTGTGGACGCGCGACCTCTCGGGCGAAGAAGCCGTCCGGGAGGCGCGTGGTGATCGCGTCAGCGAGCTGAGGGCGGTCGTCGCTCACCTCGCGGAGGTGGCACAGGGGGCCCGGGCCGTTCTGCCGGATAGGCCGTGGTTGCCGCCGTTGGATGGCCGGCTGACGACGCCAGCTGTAGGCGAAGGGCCCGGGGTGCCCCTGGGTCGGCTGGACATCCCGCGCCGGCAGTCGCAGGAGACCTACGTCTTCGCCCTCGAAGAGGCATCGCATCTGGCCGTCTTCGGAAGTCCCGGCTTTGGTGCGTCCACGGTGCTGCAGACGCTCGTGATGAACCTGGCGCGCCAGCGGAGCCCGCTGCAGGTGCAGTTCACCCTTCTGGACTTCGGCAACAACGGTCTCCTGCCGCTGCACCGCTTGCCGCACGTCGCCGATCTGGTGACGCTCGAGGAGCACGAGAAGCTGCGGAAGGCGCTGGACCGGATCGGCCGGGTGCTCTGCGAGCGCAAGCGGCAGCTCCGGACGGCGGGCGTGGCCAACGCCGCCCAGTTCGCCGCCAAGACGGGGGAGGAGCTGCCGGTCGTCGTCACCGTCCTCGACGGCTACGACGCGATCGCACAGGACAAGCGCAAGGATTCGATCGACGCACAGCTGATCCAGCTCCTGCGTGAAGGGGCCGCACTCGGCGTCCACCTCGTCATGACGGCGAACCGCGCGAACTCCCTCCGGATGAACATGAGCAGCAACATCCCCGCGAAGATGGCGCTCTATCTCAACGACGAGGCCGACGTCGCCGCGTTGTTCGGCCGGGAGCGCGTCGTGCAGGCGGAGATCCTCGGTCGGGGGCAGCTGCTGCTGGAGGCGCCGACCGCCATCCAGTTCTACCTGCCGGCGGAGGGCGGGAACGACACCGAGGTGCTGGATGCTCTCGACCGGGAGGTCGCGCGGCGGGACGCCGAGTGGACAGGCGAGCGACCGGCGCGGATCCCGATGGTTCCCGACGAGCTGCCCCTGACCGACTTCGGCGCCCTGCCGCAGGTCGCCGGCTGGACCGCGCGTGGGGACCTGCCTCTGGCCATGTCATGCCAGACGACGGACGTCGTCGGACTCGTTCGCGGCGCCCAACCGTTCTTCCTCTGTGCGGCCTCCGATGAGGATCAGGAGGTGATCCTCCAGAGGACGCTGCTGCACGCGCTCGCCGCGACCGGCGCTCGAACCGTGCTCGCCGACCACGGCCAGCGCTTCGAAGACCTGGCCGAGCTCGTGCACGATGTGGGAAGCGTGACCTGGCACGACAAGCCGGAGGATGCCGCTCTCGACGCCGCTCTGCTCACCGAATACCTGCACCTCGGCGGGAGCCGGCAGCGGGGCGACTCCCAGGTGCTGGTGATCGCCGACCTGGCGCACTTCGTCCAAACGACGAGGATCACACCGGACGTGTTCGTCTCGAGCCTGAGACCGGCGAGCAGGGCCGGGCTGGATGTCGTGATCTTCTCGCCCCACGCCTACATCGCGAAGTCGTTCGATCCGGTGCCCAAGGGCCTCAGGGAACTGAAGTTCGGAGGTCTCATCGGAGCAAGGGCGTATGAGAGCCCGCTGATCAGGACCGGGGGCCTCTCGACGGAACCGGACCTGCACTCCGACCAGGTTCACCTCGTGAGCAGAGGAGGATCGGCCTACGACAAGGTCAAGCTGCCGTCAGGCTGACGGCGCCGACAGCCCCGCCGCTCCTGGTTGCACGAGGGTGAACCGGCCGTCCTCGAAGGGCGCGACGCCCGCGGCGCCGGCGAAGGCGGCGAACGCGCGTGACGCAGCCTCGCGCTCCTCCGGCGGCATCGCGGCGAGGACTTCCGCGACGGCGTTGCGGCGGTGGGCGATCACGCGTTGCACCAGGCGCTCGCCCTCGTGCGTGAGGCTGAGCCGCACGTAGCGGCGGTCCGACGGATCCTCCCGCCGTTCGATGAGGCCGAGGCGGACGAGCTTCTCGCTGGTGCGCGTCGCGTTCGAGGCGTGGACGCCCAGCTCGACGGCCACGTCCCCCGGGTTCTGCGGACCGCGGGTCGCGATGAACACCAGAACACGCAACTGCGGCGACGTGACGATGTGGTCGACCTCCATCACCGACTGCGCTGCCACGTGCATCAGCACATCTGCCGCGCGCAGGGCGGACTCGATCGATTCCTCGTCGCTCACGACTCCATTTCTACCGTGAACGCGCGCCACGCGGACCGCCGGGATGCGCGATGCTCCCGGCGAGGCCGCGCAGCCGCGCCTCCCGTTCAGCTGCCGTCGTCGCCGTGGTCGCGGTCGTCCCGCCGCAGGGCGCCCTTGACCCGCTCCACCCCCTCCGTGACCAGCGACGTGGCCGAGTCCTTGATGGCGCCGAAGCCCTCGGGGTCGCCGCTGAGCAGCGCCTTCGCCGTGTTCTTGGCGAACTCGAACGTGATGTGCGGCGGAAGGGGCGGGACGTTCTTGCTGGTGTGCGCGTCGATCAGCGTGACTCCCCGATGCGCGAATGCCGCATCCCACGCCGCCGCCACGTCGTCGTCCTCGGTGACCGTGATGCCGTTGAAGCCCAGCAGTCGTGCCCACCCGGCGTAGTCCACCGACTCGACGTCCTGCGACGTCGACCACACCGGGTTGCCGTCCTCCGTCCGCATCTCCCAGGAGACCTGGGTCAGGTCGTCGTTGTGGAGCACGAGCACGATGAAGGTCGGGTCCGACCAGCGCGACAGGTACTTCTTGATGGTGATGAGCTCGTTCATCCCGAGCATCTGGAACGCGCCGTCGCCGATCGTGCACACCACGGCGCGGTCGGGGAACGCGAACTTGGCGGCCTCGGCGTACGGCATGGCCGCCAGCATGCTGGCGAGCCGTCCGGAGAGATCCCCGAGCATCCCGTCGTGCAACCGGATGTAGTGGCCGTACCAGTCGGCGGTCGTGCCCGCGTCGGCGGTGACGATCGCACCGGCCGGGAGGCGCTTGTTCAGCTCCTGGTAGACGCGGCGCGGATTGACGCCGTCGTCGTACGTCTGCTCCGCCTGCGCCGTCAGCTCGTCGTCCCACTTGGCCATGTCGGCGATGACCTTCTCCTGCCAGGAGCGGTCCTCCTTGCGGGTCAGCAGGGGCAGGAGGCCGTCCAGCGTGGCCTTCACGTCGGCCCAGATGCTGACCTCGGTCGGGTAGCGCATCCCGAGCTGCTCCGGGCGCAGGTCGATCTGCACGGCGCGCGCCTGCCCGGTCGCGGGCAGGAACTGCCCGTAGGGGTAGTTCGTGCCGAGGAGCACGAGGGTGTCGCAGTCCTTCATCTGCTGGTAGCTCGCTCGCGAGCCGAGGAGCCCGAGCTGCTGCGTGTGGAACGGGACATCGGACGGCACCACCTGCTTGCCCCGCAGGCTGGTGATGACGCCGGCGCCGGCGAGCTCGGCCGCCTCCAGCACCTCGGCCGTCGCGCCGTTCGCGCCCGCGCCGACCAGGAACGTGACGCGCTCGCCGGCGTTGATGACGTCCGCGGCCGCCTGCAGCTGCTCGAGCGGCGGGGCGATGCGGATGGACGGCGCGACCGCGCTGGACCGCGACTGCCACATCTCCGGGCCCGGTTCCACCATCTTCTGGCCCTGCACGTCGTGCGGCAGGATGATCACGCACGGCTGCAGCCGGGTGATCGCGGTCCGGAACGCCGTGTCGACGACGGCCTGGGCCTGCGCGGGCGACACGATCGTCTGCACGTACGCCGCGACGTCGGAGAACGTCCGCTCGAGGTGGCTCTCCTGCTGGTTGAAGGTCCCCAGCGAGTCGAGCCCCTGCTGCCCCACGATCGCGACCACCGGCTGGTTGTCCATCTTGGCGTCGTAGAGGCCGTTGATCAGGTGGAAGCCGCCCGGGCTCGACGTGGCGATGCACACCCCCACCTCGCCGGTGAACTTCGCGTGCGCCGTCGCCATGAAGGCGGCGATCTCCTCGTGCGTCGGCCGGATGTACTCGAGGCCCTCTCCGGCCCGCTCGGCCTTGCCGAGCGCACCGTCGAACTCCCCGATGCCGTCCCCGGGGTACCCGAAGACGCGCCGGACGCCCCACTCCCGGATCCGCTCGATCACGAACTCGCTCACCGTCGCCATGCTGTCTCCTCCACGTCTTTCGTGTCCTCCGCCATCCAACGCTTCCGCGCCGCCCCGTCAACGGCCACGGGAGCGGCTCACTTCTTCGACTGCTCCTCGGCCGCCTCCCGGAAGCGCTGCCGCGGCTCGGGGAAGGCGCTGACCGGGGCGTCGTCACGCGGCGTCAGCCCGTTGCCGATCCACCCGAGCACCAGCCGGAACCGGCGGCTCAGGCTCGGCAGCGCGATCGCGTGGTACACCTTGTCGACCGCCCAGGCCGGCAGTCCGCGCAACGGCACGCCGCGGAGCACCGCGGCCCCGCGCATCCCGCCGTAGCTGGCCAGCGTGCCGAGCGAGCGGTGCCGGTACTCGACGGGACCGCGCCCGTCGAGCGCGCGGCGGAGGTTGTCGGCCAGCACCCGCGCCTGCCGGATCGCGTTCTGCGCGTTCGGCGCGTAATACGCCGGCTGGTGCTCTGCGGTGAGGTCGGGGACCTGCGCGTCGTCGCCGAGCGCCCACACACCGTCGACCACCGATCCGTCGTCGCGGACCGCCTGCATGGTCGCGGCGCACTGCACGTGACCCTTCTTCCCCAGCGGCACGCCGGCTCGCTCGAGCACCGGGTTCGGCGTGACGCCGGCCACCCAGACGATGGTGTCCGAGGGGTGCGTCTCCCCGTTGCTGAGCACGACGTCGCCGCCCTCGCACGTCGTCACCTCGGTGCGGAGGAGGACGCGGATGCCGCGGCGGCGCAGCAGCCGCAGCGTCCAGGCGGACAGCGGCTCGGTCAGCTCGGCGGCGATGCGGCCGGCGGCCTCGATCAGCAGCCAGCTCATCCGCTCGCCGTCGAGCTCGCGGTACCGCTCCAGCTCCGCCGTCGCGAGGCGCTGCAGCTCGGCGATCGCCTCGACGCCGGTGTACCCGCCCCCGACGAAGACGAAGGTCAGGGCGCGCTGCCGTTCCGCGCGGTCGGTCGTCGCGGCGGCGAAGCGGATGCGCTCCAGCACGTGGTCGCGCAGGAACGACGCCTCCTCGACGCTCGAGAATCCGATGGCGTTCTCCTCGAGGCCCGGGATGGGCAACGTCTTCGTGACCGCGCCGAGGGCGAACACGATGTGGTCGTAGGAGAGGGAGCGTTGCGTGCCGTCGAGCGCGCGCACGACGGCCAGCTTCGCGTCCGGGTCGACCGACTCGACCGTGCCGGAGACGACGTCCGCGTGGCGGAGCGGCCGGCGGATCGGGACGACGCTGTCGCGCGCCTGCGTCTCGCCGCCCGCGACCTCGGGCAGCAGCGGCTTGTAGGTCAGGTACGGCTGCGGCTCGACGACGGTCAGGCGGAGCCGGTGCGCCGCGGCATCCCGGCGCAGGTCCCTGGCCAGCGTGAAACCGGCGAAGCCGGCTCCGAGGATGAGGATGTGCGGCTCGGTCATCGGTCACTCCCTCGCGATCACAGTCCCACGCTGCCGTGCATGATGCCGCCGTCGACGAAGACGGTCGTGGCCGTCATGTACTTTGCGGCGTCCGAGACGACGAACGCGACGACGTCGCCGATCTGCGAGGGCTCGGCGACCTCGCGCAGCGGGATGCTGTTCTCCAGCCTCTGCCGCAGCGAGTCGTCCTTCATGGTGGCGGCGTTGATCGGGGTGTTCACCGCGCCGGGCGCGACGCTCACGACGCGGACTCCCTGCGGCCCCAGCTCCACGCCGGCGGTCCGGGTCAGCATCCGCATCCCGCCCTTCGAGACGCAGTAGCTGAGGTTGCCGGGCATCGGCCAGTCCTCGTGCACCGAGGACACGTTGACCACGACGCCTCCGCCGCCCTGGGCGATGAACCGTTGCGCGGCGCGCTGCGTGCCGAAGACGGCGCTCTTGAGGTTGATCGTCATGACCTCGTGGAAAGTCTTCTCGTCGACCTCCAGGAGGCTGTGCCGCTTCTCGACGCCGGCGTTGTTGACGTAGGCGTCGAGCCGGCCGAACTCGTCGACGGCGGTCTGGATGAGCTTGTCGATGCCCGCCGTGGTCGACGCGTCCGCTTCGACGCCGATCGCCCGGCCTCCACCGGCGGTCACCTCCTTGACGAGGTCCGCAGTGTCCTCGGGATGGGCGACGTAGTCGATCACCACGGCCGCACCGGCTGCCGCGAGGGAGCGGACGATCGCTGCCCCGATCCCGCTGTTGCCGCCCGTGACGACCACGCTCTTGCCGCTGAGCTCCACCGGGTCCTCCTTCGCTCGACGCGTTCGACGCCGCGACGCCGTTCTCACGCCGTTCCGGCGCCGCGCTGATGCCGCCCATTGAACGCTGGGCTCGCGCAAAGGGAATCGTTCGTGCGAAGGCTCGCAGGGGATCGCGGGCGAACATCCGGAAACGTGTACGCGCTGTCGAGGGATGGGTCTCCGGCTGGACGGGATGGCGAGTCACAGCCGCCTCGGAAGCCGTATTGTCATGATGGGCCAGACCCGTTTCAGCGAAGAAGAGGAGCGCCATGAGCTACGCCGTGACCAATCCCGCCACCGGCGAGACGGTCAAGACCTTCGACACCATCAGCGACGACGACCTGCAGGCCGCGATCGCGGCCGCCGACGACGCATTCCGGACGTGGTCGCGATCGACCACCGTGCAGGACCGCGCAGCGCTCGTCCGCCGGGTCGGGGAGCTGCACGTGGAGCGCCGCCAGCAGCTCGCCGACATCATCGTGCTCGAGATGGGCAAGCCGGTCGAGCAGGCACTGGCGGAAGTCGACTTCGCCGGCGCCATCTACGAGTACTACGCCGACCACGCGGACGACTTCCTGAAGGACGAGCCGATCCAGCTGCTCGACGGCGACGGCTCGGCCGTGGTCCGCCGCTCCGCCCTCGGCGTGCTGCTCGGGATCATGCCGTGGAACTTCCCCTACTACCAGGTGGCCCGCTTCGCCGGCCCGAACCTGGTGATCGGCAACACCATCCTGCTCAAGCACGCGGAGCAGTGCCCGGAGTCGGCGGCCGCCATCCAGCAGATCTTCCTCGACGCGGGCTTCCCCGAGGGCGCCTACGTCAACATCTACGCCAGCCACCCGCAGATCGAGACCGTGATCGCGGACCCGCGCGTGCAGGGCGTCTCGCTCACCGGCTCGGAGCGCGCCGGTGCCAAGGTGGCGGAGATCGCCGGGCGCAACCTCAAGAAGGTCGTGCTCGAGCTCGGCGGCTCGGACCCGTTCATCCTGCTCTCCACCGACGACCTGGATGCGGCGGTGCAGAACGCGGTGGATGCGCGCCTCGACAACAGCGGGCAGTCCTGCAACGCCGCGAAGCGCTTCGTGGTCATCGACGAGCTGTACCAGCCGTTCCTCGACAAGTTCACCGCCAAGCTGTCCGAGGTGGAGGCGAGCGACCCGACGAGCGAGGAGTCGGCGCTCGGCCCGCTCTCGTCGCTCAAGGCGGCCGAGAACCTCGACGAGCAGGTGAAGCGCGCGGTCGAGAACGGCGCGACGCTGGTCCGCGGAGGCGGCCGCAACGGCGCGTTCTTCGAGACGACGGTGCTCACCGACGTCACGCCGGACAACCCGGCCTCGAAGGAGGAGTTCTTCGGCCCCGTCGCGCAGGTGTTCCGCGCCAAGGACGAGGAGGACGCCGTTCGCATCGCCAATGACACCCCGTTCGGCCTGGGGTCGTACCTCTACACGACCGACAAGGAGCAGGCGGAGCGCGTCGCGAACCGCATCGAGGCCGGCATGGTGTTCGTCAACGTGGTGCTCGCCGACGGCGCCGAGCTGCCGTTCGGCGGCGTGAAGCGCTCCGGCTCGGGCCGCGAGCTCGGCCGCTTCGGCGCCGACGAGTTCGTCAACAAGAAGCTCATCCGCTCCTCCTGGTGACCCGGGGCTCCGCCCCACCGTCGAGTACACGAAAACTGCACGGATTCGGGAGGAATCCGTGCAGTTTTCGTGTACTCGACGGTGGGGGTGCTGAGGCCGGGTGGGTTACGGTGTTCGTGGAGGTGCCCGATGGGATACATGATGTACGACAGCAGCACGCAGATCTCGTTCGATGACCGCGTGCTGGCGCACCTCGAGGTCGTCATCGTCTCCAAGCTGCGGCGCAAGGAGTCCTTCGCGTTGAGCTGGCGCGAGTCGCCGGAGAACGGCGACGGCCGCACCACGATCTGGATCGACCCGTCCATCCCGCTCCGCTTCCGCTACAGCGGTTCGCGGCCCCCGACGATCGACCGCGAGTGGATCGAGCACCTGGCCGCGTCGGCCGCGAGCTCCTCCGGCCTGATCGCCCTCGACGAGGACGGCCAGCACGTCACCGGCACCACGCACGAGCGCGGGCTCTAGGGCCGCTCACTCCTCGAGCTGATCGAGCGTGTGCCGGGCGAGCGCGGCCATGCGCGGGTTGTCGTCGGACGACATCGCCAGCGCGGACGCCATCGCGACCGCCCAGCCGCGGGCGCGCCTCCAAGTCGCCCGGTCGGGGGATGCGGGGAGCGCCGCGCGGAACGCCTCCCGGGCGTCCCCGTCGAACGTCAGCCACGCCGTCGCCAGGTCGGTGGCGGGGTCGCCGCTCGTCACATCCCCGAAGTCGACCACGGCGGCCAGCGAGACCGAGTCGCCGATGAGCAGGTTGCCGGGATGGAGGTCTCCGTGCAGCAGCAGGGGCGGGCCGTCCCACACCGCCGCTTCCAGAGCCTCGCGCCAGGCCTGCTCGAGGTGGGCGACCTCCCGGCGTCCGGAGAGCGACCGCAGCCGCAGGCGCACGGCCTCGTCGCGGTCGGCCAGCGGCACGCCGCGCACGGGGTTCCTCGGCGCCTCGGGCGCCGGGACGGCCAGCTCGCCGACGAACATCGCGAGCGGCTCCGCCAGCCCGGCACGTCCGGCCGCGTCGACCGAGGCGCCGTCGGTGCCCTCGAACCACTCGACCACGCTCCACGGCCAGGGGAACGCCTCCGAGGGCGACCCGACGCGCACCGGCGCGGGCACGGGGACGCCGACCCGCGCGGCGATCGCGGGCAGCATCCGCTGCTCGTGCTCGATCAGGTGTGCGGCGACCTCGCGGCGCGGGACCCGCACGGCCAAGCGGTCGCCGAGGCGGTAGAGCTGGTTGTCCCAGCCGTCCGAGACGAGTCGCAGCTCTCCCGGGAGGTCGGGATGCTGCTCCGCGAGCAGTCGACGGACGAGTCTCTCGTCCGTCACGATGTCGGCCGCAGGGGTGTCGCTCACCGGTCGAACCTAGCAGGATGCGCGCCGCGCCCAGGGCGGCCGGGACGCGGCTGATCGGCCGTCGTGGCCTCGTGGTTCGCAGCAAAGCTGCGTATCGTGGAGAACCACGCCGATTCCGTGCATCCCGCGCCAAACGTGTGCGGGATCTGTGTGAAAGCATGTCCGTCGGAGGTTCCATGACCAAGACGCCCGCCCCGGCCGCCGACCGCATGCACGCGGTCACCCCCGAGACCCGTGAGCTCGTCGACCTGGTGCTCGACTACTCGCGGCGCCGCATCCTGAGCGAGGACACCCCGCTCGACAAGCCGCTGCCCGAGTTCGAGCTGCGCCGGCTCGCCGGGCAGACTGTCTCCGAGACCGGGATCGGCGCCGAGCGCGCGCTCGCCCTCTTCGAGCACGTGCTCGCCCCCGCCTGCATCACCACCGACCACCCGCGGTACCTCTCGTTCATCCCGACCGCTCCGACCAAGGCGGCGACCGCGTTCGACCTGGTCGTGTCGGCCAGCGCCGTCTACGGCGGTTCGTGGCTCGAGGGATCCGGAGCGGTCTACGCGGAGAACCAGGTGCTCGCCTGGCTGGCGGCCGAGTTCGGGCTTCCGGCCACGGCGGGCGGCGTCTTCGTGCAGGGCGGGACGCTCGGCAACCTGTCCGCGCTCGTCGCCGCCCGCGAGGCCGCCCGCACCGAGCGGGGCAACCCGTCCGGTCGCTGGGTGATCGTGTGCAGCGCCGAGGCGCACTCCTCCATATCGTCGGCCGCGCGGGTGATGGATGTGGACGTGGTCGCGGTCTCCCCGGGTGAGTCCGGCGTCCTCACCGGTGACGCGGTGCGCCCCGCTCTGGAGGAGTACGGCGACGCGGTCTTCGCGGTCGTCGCGACCGGGGGGTCGACGAACTTCGGAATCGTCGACGACATCGCCTCCGTCGCGGCGCTCAAGTCGGAGTTCTCGTTCTGGCTGCACGTCGACGGCGCGTACGGGCTCGCTGGGATGCTCTCCCCGCTCGCGCGTCATCGCTTCGCCGGCGTCGAGCACGCGGACTCCGTGATCGTCGACCCGCACAAGTGGCTGTTCGCTCCGTTCGACGCCTGCGCACTGATCTACCGCGACCCGGAGGCCGGCCGCCGCGCGCACACGCAGCACGCCGAGTACCTCGACACGCTCACCGAGAACACCGAGTGGAGCCCGTCCGACTATGCGGCGCACCTGACGCGCCGGGCGCGCGGGCTGCCGTTCTGGTTCTCGCTGGCGTCGCACGGGGCCGCCGCGTACCGGGACGCCGTGACGGCATCCATCCGGCTGGCCGAGCAGATCGCAGACGAGATCGAGCGGCGCGACGGGTTCCGCCTGGTGCGGCGGCCGCAGCTGTCCGTGGTCGTCTTCGAGCGCGAGGGGTGGACGAAGGAGGACTACGCCGTGTGGTCGGCCCGCCTGCTGGACGAGCAGCGCGCGTTCGTCACGCCGAGCTCGCATGCCGGCCGGCCGAACACGCGCTTCGCCGTCCTGAACCCGCTGACGACCTTCGACGACCTGGTCGGCATCCTCGACACGATGGAGTGAACGGCAACGCATCAATCGGCAACGCAGAAGCCCCCGTGCCAGACGGCACGGGGGCTTCTACGTTCGAGAGGGAGGGTGTCAGACGATGTCGTCCGACTCGCCCGTCCGGCGCGTCACGCGCTCGCCCGTCGCAGGATCGACGGCCGTGCGGGTGGTGGCGACGGAGGTGCGACGCCGGGTGAGCAGCACGATCCCGATGATGATGCCGATGACGCCGGCGACCATCAGGATGTAGCCCACCAGGTGCAGGTCGATCCAGCCGACCTGGACGTTGAGTGCGAACGCGAGGATCGCGCCCACGACGACGAGGAAGATCCCTGCGCCGAGGCTCATGGCGTCTCCCGGCCTAGACCCGACGGCTTCCGGTGAGCAGTCGCACCAGCCAGACGATCACGGCCAGGACGAGCAGGATGATTCCGACCCAGAGCAGGAAGTTCAGGGACTGCACGAATCCGCCGGTGAGCAGCAGGATGATGGCGATGATGGCAACGATGATGAGCAGGATGTTCATGGAGAAGTGTCCTTTCCTTGACGCGCTCCACACAACAACTACTTCAATTGCCTAGCAATCCCCTTGACTTCAGGTTCGTTTGGGCCTAGCCGTGCGCTCGGACGCGATCCGGTCCACGGTTTGGCGCATCTTCGTGAGGAATCGGGTGACCGTCTCGGCCTCGTCGGCGCTCAACTCGGCGGTCGCGGCGGCGATCTGCTCCTGGGCGGCGGCCAGCAGAGGACCCGTGTCGCCGAGCGCGGCCCGCGTGGGGACCAACTCCACCGAGCGCTTGTCGATGCGGCTCGGGCGCCGCTCCACGAAGCCCGCCTTCGTCAGCCGGTCGATGAGGAGGGTGGTGGACGCGCTCGACACCCCCACATAGGCGCTGACGTCCTTGGCGAAGGTCGGACGCCCGGCGGCCGTGTTGTCGAGGATCAGGCGCAGGGCGAGCAGATCGTTCTCGCCGATCCCCATCGCCGACCCGGTGCGCCGCCGCATCGCCGCTTCGGCCGCACGGTAGACCTGCAGCGCCTCGAGCACACCCGTCTCGGGCCGAGGCTCCTCCGGTTCGTGCGTCACTCTTATCAGTCATGCCCAGGATGCGTCCGTATGCAACGGGGGTGGACCTGACTGTCGGCGGATTCACGGACACGGAATGGGCGCGTATGCTCGCGCGGTGGACGAACGAGTGCTCCTCGAGCGGTATGAGCTGCACGACCGGTTGGGTCGGGGCGGGATGGCGACGGTCTTCCGCGCGCTCGACCGGCGGCTGGACCGAGAGGTCGCGGTGAAGGTGTTCGCCAGCGGAACAGCGGTGGACGATGCGCGACGGCGCACCGAGGCGACCATGCTGGGGCGGCTCAGCCACCCAAACCTGGTCGCGCTGCACGATGCGCACCTCGCTGCGGACGGCGACACCACGCCCAGCTTCCTCGTGATGGAGCTCGTCGACGGCGAGGACCTCCGCACGCGCCTGGAGCACGGTCCGCTCGCCCCGCAGGAGGCCGTCGAGGTGGCGGTCGGCATCGCGGAGGCGCTCGTGGTCGTCCACGAAGCCGGCATGGTGCACCGCGACCTGAAGCCCGGCAACATCCTGCTCGCCGAGGCGAGCGTCCCCGGCGGGCAGACCGTCGTGAAACTCGCCGACTTCGGGATCGCGCACCTCGTCGGCTCGGAGCGCATCACGACGATCGGCACGGTGATGGGGACGGCCGGATACCTCAGTCCGGAGCAGATCTTCGCCGGGGAACCCGGTCCGTCGTCCGACATCTACTCGCTCGGCCTCGTGATGCTGGAGGCGCTGACCGGGGTGCGCGAGTACCCCGGGACGCCGGTCGAGGCCGTAGCCGCTCGGGCGGCGCGCGATCCGCGCATCCCCTCGTCGCTGCCGGAGGACTGGCGCGGGCTGCTGGGCGCCATGACCGCGCGCGATCCGCAGCTGCGGCCGACGGCGCTCGAGGTCGCGGTCATGGTGCGGGAGCTGGCGCCGCAGCTGGTGGGGTGGACTCCCGAAGCGCCGGAGGACGTGCCCACGGTCGCGATGCCCGCGGTCGGGGCGGAGGCGGTCGGCGGCGCCGCGGTCGCGGCCGAGCGGTCCGGCGGCGCGGCCGCGCTCGGGGCTGAGCCTGAAGCGACCGACGCGACGCGCATCCTGCCCACGACCAGAGCGCGTCGCTCGCGGGCGTCGACGCGGCGCCGGCGCGGCATCGTCGCGACGGGGGCGGTCGCGGGGAGCATCCTGGTCGTCCTGGCGACGCTCGGGCTCGGCAGCATGATGGCGCCGGCGTCGGAGAAGCCCCAGAGCGTCCCGGACACGCCCCGGCCCACACCGAGCGTCGTGGCGCCCGCGTCGACTGTCGCGCCGGTCGAGGCGCCTGCCACGCAGGAGCCGGTGCAGCAGGAGCCGGTGCAGCAGCAGGCGCCCGCCAAGCAGGAACCGGCCAAGCAGGAGCCCGCCAAGCCCGGTCCGGGCGGCGGCCCGGGCAAGGGCGGCGGCAAAGGCGGCGGCCCGGATAAGGGCAAGGGCTGACCGCTTCCCGCTGAGCCTGCGCACCGGCGAGCCGCGCCCGGGATCCCTGCGAACTTCCGCAGCCGCCCGTTCGCCGGTACTGTCCGGGGTATGCCCGAGCAACCGAGGACCGCCGCCATCGTCGTGAACCCGGTGAAGGTGGATGAGCCCGCGCTGCGCGAGGCGCTCGCCGCCGCCGAGCAGCGGTGGGGGTGGAACGAGACCATCTGGCTCGAGACGACCGAGGACGACCCGGGTGCGGGCCAGACCAAGGAGGCCCTCGAGCGCGGGGCCGACGTCGTGATCGCCGCGGGCGGCGACGGCACCGTCCGGACCGTCGCGGAGGCGCTGCGCGGGAGCGACGTCCCGATCGCCCTGCTCCCCTCGGGCACCGGCAACCTGCTCGCCCGGAACCTGAACCTGACCCTGGATGACGTGGAGAACGCCCTCGACTCCGCCTTCGACGGGGGCGACCGGTCCATCGACATGGGCGTGGTCGAGCTGCGCGACGGCGACGGTCCCACGCGCCGCCACGCGTACCTGGTCATGGCGGGCGTCGGGATCGACGCGCGCATGATCGCGGCGACCGACGACGACCTGAAGGCGCGCCACGGGTGGCTCGCCTACGTGAAGGCCATCGGCACGGTGCTGCGCGACAAGAACCAGCTGCGCGTGCGCTACCAGCTCGACAAGACGGGGGTGCACTCTGCGCGCGCCCACACCGTCCTGATCGGGAACTGCGGGTCGCTGCCCGCGAACATCCTGCTGCTGCCGGATGCCGCGGTCGACGACGGCGAGTTCGACATCGTCGTCCTGCGGCCGGAGGGATTCATCGGCTGGCTGCAGATCGTCGTCAAGATCTTCTGGGAGAACGGCGTGCTGCGGCGCACCACCGTCGGCCGGCGCTTCATGGGCGCCGACCGGGAGGTGCGGGCGATGAACTACCTCAAGGGCCGCGAGTTCGTCATGCGGCTGAGCCGGGCGGAGGAGGTGGAGCTGGACGGCGACCTGTTCGGGCGCGCCTCCGCGCTCCGCACCTGGGTCGATCCGTCCAGCCTCACCGTCAAGGTTCCGCGCGAGGACTGAGCCTCAGGCGAGGACTGAGCCTCACACGAGGACTGAGCCTCAGGCGCGAGCCAGCAGCTCCAGCGTGTCCACGACGCGATTGGAGAAGCCCCACTCGTTGTCGTACCAGGCGACGACCTTGACGTGACGCCCATCCACCCGGGTGAGCGCCGAGTCGAAGATCGACGACGCGGGCTGCCCGGTGATGTCGCTCGACACGAGCGGGTCCTCCGAGTAGTCGAGGATGCCGCGCAGCGCGCCGTCGGCCGCCGTGCGGTACGCGGCGAGCACCTCGTCGCGGGTGACATCGCGCGCGACCGTGGTGTTGAGCTCCACGATGGAGCCGACCGGCACAGGCACGCGGATGGAGTCGCCCGACAGCTTGCCGTCGAGCTGCGGCAGCACCAGGCCGATCGCCTTGGCGGCGCCGGTCGTCGTCGGCACGATGTTGACCGCTGCCGCACGGGCGCGGCGGAGGTCGCGGTGCGGGCCGTCCTGCAGGTTCTGCTCCTGCGTGTACGCGTGGACGGTCGTCATGAAGCCGTGCTCGATGCCCGCGAGGTCGTCGAGGACCGCGGCGAGCGGAGCGAGCGCGTTCGTGGTGCAGGAGGCGTTGGAGACGATGACGTGGCGCTCCGGGTCGTAGGCGTCGGTGTTGACGCCGTACGCCAGGGTGACGTCCGCGCCGTCGGATGGGGCGCTGACCAGCACGCGGCGCGCGCCGGCGTCGAGGTGGGCGCGGGCGGCGTCTGCGGAGGTGAAACGTCCGGTGGACTCGAGCACGACCTCCACGCCGAGCTCCCCCCACGGCAGGTCGGCGGGCTCGCGCTCGGCGAGCACGCGGATGCGGCGGCCGTCGACGACGAGCGTGTCCCCGTCGACCTCGACGGAGCGTCCGAGCCGGCCCAGCGAGCTGTCGAAGGCGAGGAGGTGGGCGAGGGTCGCCGGGGCGGTGAGGTCGTTCACGGCGACGACCTCGAGGTCGGTGTCGCGCTCGAGGAGGGCGCGGAGGGTGTTGCGGCCGATGCGGCCGAATCCGTTGATGGCGATGCGGGTCATGGGCGTTCCTTTCGTGTTGCCGCATCCATGCTCGACGGTGGGTGTCGCGTCTACCAGTGGCGTGGATGCCATGCTACGCAAGATTTGCGCCAGACATTTCGCCAGGTGGCGCAAGGATCCCGCCAGCGCCGTGGCGGCGCCGGGTCACGCCGAGAACGTGTTCCGGTACTCCGTGGGGGACGTGCCGAGGATGCGCTGGAAGTGCAGCCGCAGGTTGGCCCCGGTACCGAGTCCCACCCGGGCGGCGACCTGCTCGACGCCGAGATCGGTGCGCTCCAGCAGTTCGCGTGCCAGGTCGACCCGGGCGCGGAGCACCCACTGCATCGGCGTGTATCCCGTGTCTTCGACGAAGCGCCGGGAGAACGTCCGGGCCGACACGTTGGCGTTGCGGGCCAGCTGCTCCAGGGTGAGCGGCTCGGCGAGGTGGGCCAGCGCCCACTCCCGGGTGCTGGCGAACACGTCGCCGAGCGGTTCCGGGACGCTGCGCGGCACGTACTGCGCCTGGCCTCCACTGCGGTAGGGGGCGGCGACGAGCCGCCGGGCCACGCGGTTCGACAGCCCGACGCCGTGGTCGCGGCGCACGAGGTGCAGGCAGAGGTCGATGCCGGATGCGGCGCCCGCCGAGGTGAGGATGTCGCCCTCGTCGACGAACAGCACGTTCTCGTCGACCTGGACGAGTGGATGCCGCTCCGCCAGCGCCCGCGTGTAGTGCCAGTGCGTGGTCGCGCGCCTGCCGTCGAGCAGCCCGGTCGCGGCCAGGGCGAATGCCCCGGTGGAGATGGCGGCGAGCCGGGCGCCGCGTTCGTGCGCCGCCAGCAGCGCCCCGACGACGGAGGCCGGCGGCTCGGTGGTGGCGGGCGACCGGTAGCCCGGGACGAACACCGTGTCCGCCTCCTCCAGCGCCGACAGCCCCTCGGCAACGTGGTACGAGAGGCCGTCGCCGCCGGTCACCAGCCCCGGCGCCGCGCCGCACACCCGCACCTCGTACGGCATGCTCGGCCGGTGCGAGAAGACCTGCGCCGGGATGCCCACGTCGAGAGGCTTCGCGCCCTCCAGCACCAGCACGGCGACGCGGTGCGACGCGCTCATGACCGGGCGGAGACGATCTGCAGCAGGGCTGCTCGCAGCGCGGCGGGGTCGGCGACCTCGGGGAACACGTCGTCCTCCAGCCCACGCACCCCCTCGAACGCGGAGCGGCCCGCGCCGGTGATCGCGAGCACGTGCCGGCGGCGGTCGCCCGGGTCGGGCGTGCGGGTGACCAGGCCCTCGCGGACCAGGCGGTCGACGGTGCGCGACATGGTCTGCGGTTCGACCTGCGCCATCCGCGCCAGGTCCGACTGCGAGTCGAACCCCAGCTCGAGGAGGTGAAGGACGATCAGTCCGGCGTGCGTCAGGCCGCGCTGCTCGAGCGCCTCGGCCCACGCGCGCTCGACGGCGCGCGAAGCGGCGCCGAGCAGCCGGCCGAGCGGCCAGTTCTCGGGGCGGTGCTCCTCCGCCTCGGCCTCGCGCGTGTCCATACCCTCATCGTACGGATGCGGGAGCCGCAACGGTGCGCGCTGTGCGCATCCTGCGCGGTCTCCCCGCTCGCGCTCAGTCGGTTCCGGAGTCGAACGCGGCGCCCTCGGAGCTGAGGTCGATCTCGCGGGAGAGCTCCTCATCCACCGTCTCGACGCCCTCGAGGATCGCGCGGGCGCGTCCCTCCTCGAGTTCGCCCACCAGCGCGCCGGTCGGGCCGCCGATCAGACCGGCGGCGGCGTACTGCTCGAGCCGCGACCGGGAGTCGGCGATGTCGAGGTTGCGCATGGTCAGCTGGCCGATGCGGTCGGCCGGGCCGAAGGCGGAGTTGCCGACGCGCTCCATCGACAGCTTCTCGGGGTGGTAGCTGAGCGCGGGACCCGTCGTGTCGAGGATGGTGTAGTCGTCGCCGCGGCGCAGGCGCAGCGTCACCTCGCCGCTGATCGCGGAGCCGACCCAGCGCTGCAGCGACTCGCGCAGCATGAGCGACTGCGGGTCGAGCCAGCGGCCCTCGTACATGAGGCGGCCGAGGCGGCGGCCCTCGTTGTGGTAGTTCGCGACCGTGTCCTCGTTGTGGATGGCGTTCAGCAGGCGCTCGTAGACGATGTGCAGCAGGGCCATGCCCGGCGCCTCGTAGATGCCGCGGCTCTTCGCCTCGATGATGCGGTTCTCGATCTGGTCGGAGGCGCCCAGGCCGTGGCGGCCGCCGATCGCGTTGGCCTCCAGCACGAGCGCCACCGGGTCGTCGAACTCGACGCCGTTGATGGCGACCGGGCGCCCGGCCTCGAAGCGGACCGTCACCGTCTCGGGCGTGACCTCGACGTCGTCGCGCCAGGCGGCGACGCCCATGATCGGGTCGACGATGTCGAGACCGGCGTCCAGCTCCTCCAGGCGCTTCGCCTCGTGGGTGGCGCCCCAGATGTTCGCGTCGGTGGAGTACGCCTTCTCGCTCGGGTCGCGGTACGGGAAGCCGCGCGCGACGAGCCACTCGCTCATCTCGGTGCGGCCGCCCAGCTCCTCCACGAACGCGGTGTCGAGCCACGGCTTGTAGATGCGCAGCCGCGGGTTGGCGATCAGGCCGTAGCGGTAGAACCGCTCGATGTCGTTGCCCTTGTAGGTGGAGCCGTCGCCCCAGATCTCGACGCCGTCCTCCATCATCGCGCGCACCAGCATGACGCCGGTGACCGCGCGGCCGAGCGGGGTCGTGTTGAAGTACGTCTTGCCCGCCGAGCGGATGTGGAAGGCGCCGCACTGCAGGGCGATCAGTCCCTCCTCGACCAGGGCGCGCTTCGCGTCGACGAGCCGGGCGATCTCGGCGCCGTACTCCTTCGCGCGGTCGGGGACCGCGTCGATGTCGGGCTCGTCGTACTGGCCGATGTCGGCGGTGTACGTGCAGGGCACGGCGCCCTTCTCACGCATCCAGGCGACCGCGCAGGAGGTGTCGAGCCCTCCCGAGAACGCGATGCCGACTCGCTCACCGACGGGCAGACTGCTCAGAACCTTGGACACGGCGACCAGCTTACCGGGCGGGGTGCGCGGTCTCGGTGCCGCGGTGGCGCTGCGGTGCCGGCGGGGCGCGGGCGCCGTCGCGTCGCTGCCGTGGCGCCGCCGCGGCGACGCAGTCACCGGCGCACATTCGTGCCGAATGCGCGTCAACGGCCTCGCTGAAGCGACATTCGTGACGAATGTCCCCGGCAGTGCTCGCGGGACGTGCGGCGGTGGGTGCCGAGATTTGTGCCAAATCGTGGTTATAAGCGTCGCACTGCCGCGATTTGGCACAAATCGTGAGGCGGCCCGGGCCAGGGCGAGGGTCAGCCGCGGCCGTCGGGGGATGGGGTGGGGCACGCAGTGCCGGGCTGCGTGAGCAGCTCGAAGTGCCACGCCTCGTTGGCGTACGCCTGGCACAGTCCCCAGGCGTCGCCGAAGCGGTTGAGGAAGTCCATCGCGCCGGCGTCGGCGATGTCGACCGCCTCACCGCGCACGTGGGTGGAGTCGCTCCCGCGCCGCACCCACTTCTCCGCCTCCTCCTCGCTGCCGTACTGCGCGACCGCCTGCGCGAACAGGTGCTCCTGGTACCGCTCCGACCTCCAGCCGTCGGCGATGGTGATGCGTGACCCGTCGCCGTCCTGCGCCATCGCCTTCTGCGCCTGCCGCAGCGCTTCCAGCAGCCGCGGGTCGAGGCGGGTGACCGCCGGGAGGCCGCTGTCGAGGGGCAGGGAGGTTCCGTCGGGGATGTACCCGTCGTCGTCGGTCAGGCCGGAGACTGAGCCGGAGCCGGAGCCGGAGGCGTGAGAAGCGTCAGGCGCGGTCCCCGGCGCACCGATCGGCCGGGCGAGCGCACCCGCAGAGGCGGTGCATCCCACCAGGGTCGCGGCGAGCAGGAGGGACAGCGCGGCCCTGAGGAGGCGCGGGCGGTGTGCGTGCATGTCTCCACGCTCGCAGCGCGCGGCCGGGCGCCGCGTCCGCCGCGAGGCCCATCCCGGTCCGTCGCGCGACGGACCCCGCCGCCGCACCGCGCGCCGCCGCCCTGCGCGGGGTCGCCGCACGATTTGTGCCAAATCGCGGTTATGCGACGCTCGTAACCACGATTTGGCACAAATCGTGAAAGGCCACGCGACGGGCCGCGCGCGACGGGGCCGCGCGAAGCGCCGGCCGCGGCGGCGTCAGCCGAGCCGCGGCGTGCGCGGCGGCTCGGCGCGGCGGCGGCCGGTCGCCTCGAAGGCGGCGGCCAGCCGCAGCAGGGCCGCGTCGTCGTAGGCGCGGCCGGCGAACGTCAGGCCGACGGGCATCCGTGTGTCCGTCATCGTGCCCATCGGCACGGTGACCGTCGGGATGCCCAGGTGGCGCGGCACGAGGTTGCCGGTCGCGACCCAGACGCCGTTGCGCCAGCCGAGGTCGGCGGAGGCCGGGTTCACGTCCATGTCCGCCGGGGCGACGTCCGCGACCGCGGGGAACACCACGGCGTCGAGGCCGAGCCCGTCCATCCACTCCTCCAGGTCGACGCGACGCGTCTCCTCCAGCCCGCGCAGACCGGGCTCCAGCTCCGGGATGCTCTCGAGCGTCGTTCCGGGATGCGCACGCACCCAGGCGGGGTAGTCGGCGATGTCGTCCTCGAAGCCGTCGTACCGGTCGGGGAGTGCGCCCTCCGGATGCGGGAAGATCCGCGCGCCGTCGACGTCGGCCAGCGTGCGCAGCGCGGGGTCGCCGTTCGCGGCGAGGAAGTCGTCCCACGCCCACGCCGACAGGTCCACGATCTCGCGCCGCAGGTACGCAGGGCTCACGAGGCCCCGCGTCGCGATGGTCGGTGCGCCGGGACGGTCGCCCTCGTAGTTCGACACCGCCGGGAAGTCGACCTCGACGACGGTCGCGCCCGCGGCCTCCAGGTCGCGGCGCGCCGCCTCCCAGAGGGCGATCACGGAGTCGCGCGTCTCGATGCGCCGCCCCGTCGGGCCGCCGATGCCCGGGCGCTCGGCCGTGCCGGCGTCCGGGTCGGCGTTGATGTACATCCGCGGGATGCCGAACCGGCGTCCGCTGAGCGAGGCGCCCTCCGCCAGGGCCGGGTATGACGACGGCCGCAGCTCGGAGGCGCGCGGGATCGGCACCCAGGGCTGGGCGCGCCAGAAGTCGCCGCGGGTCTCGGTGTCGTCGGCGACGATCACGTCGAGCACCTCGAGCAGGTCGGCCGTGGTGCGCGTGTGCGGCACCACCACATCCATCGTCGGCACGAGCGGCCAGTTGCCGCGCACCGAGATGACGCCGCGCGACGGGGTGTAGGCGCACAGCGCGTTGTTGGATGCGGGCGCCCGTCCGGACGACCACGTCTCCTCGCCGAGACCGAAGGCGGCGAAGCTGGCGGCGGTCGCCGTTCCGGACCCGTTGGAGGACCCGGACCCGAACGCCGCCGTGAGGTAATCCCCGTTGTACGGGGACTCGGCGCGACCGTAGACGCCGCGCTGCATTCCCCCGTTCGCCATGGGAGGCATATTGGTGAGGCCGAGCAGGATGGCGCCGCCGGCGCGCAGGCGCTCGATGGTGAACGCGTCCCGTTGCGCGACGAGGTGCTCGAATGCGGGGGACCCCGCCGCGGCGGTGAGCCCCCGGGCCAGGTAGCTGTCCTTCGCCGTGTACGGGATGCCGTCCAGCGGCCCGAGGGTCGCTCCCGCCGCCCGGCGGGCGTCGGATGCGCGGGCCTCATCGATCGCGTCGGGGTTGCGCACCACGACCGCGTTGAGGCGAGGGCCCGCGGCGTCGTATGCGTCGATCCGCGCGAGGTAGGCCGTCACGAGCTCCTCGCTCGTCGTCTCCCCGGCGTCCAGCGCCCGCCGTAGCTCGGCGATCGGTGCCTCCACCACGTCGAACGTCATCGGACCGTCTCCACCGCCGGCTGCTGCTGGGTGATGCAGTGGATGCCGCCGCCGCGGGCGAAGATCGGCCGCGAGTCGACCATCGTGACGCGACGGCCGGGGTAGGCGGCCTCGAGGATCTCGGTCGCCTCGGCGTCCGCGCGCTCCTCGCCGAAGCCGCACGCGACCACGCCGTCGTTCACGACGAGGTGGTTGACGTAGCTCCAGTCGACGAATCCCTCCTCGTCGCGGAGGGTGGCCGGCGCGGGCAGGTCGACGATCTCCCACGACCGTCCCGCCGCGTCGGTGGTCTCCGCGAGCAGGGCGCGAAGGTCGCGCGAGACCTCGTAGTCGGGGTGCTCCGGGTCGCGCTGCGTGTGCAGCAGCAGCGTGCCGGGCGACGGGATGCTCGCCACGATGTCGACGTGCCCGTTGGTGCCGAAGTCGTCGTAGTCGCGGGTGAGCCCGCGCGGCAGCCAGATCGCGTGGGTGGCGCCGATGGTGCGCGCCAGCTCCGCCTCCACTCGCTCCTTGTCGGCGTAGCGGTTGCGGCGCGGGTCGAGCTGCACCGTCTCGGTGAGCAGCACGGTCCCCTCGCCGTCGACGTGGATGCCGCCGCCCTCGTTGACGAGCAGGGAGCTGACGAGCTCGGCGCCCGTCCGCTCGGCCACGAACCGGGCGATCTCGGCGGACTTCCGCCACTCCGCCCACTCCGGGTCGCCCCAGCCGTTGAAGGTCCAGTCGACGGCGCCGAGCACGCCGGGGCGCTCGTCGTCCACGACGAAGGTCGGGCCGAAGTCTCGCATCCAGAACTCGTCGAGCGGCGCCTCCACCTGGTCGACGTGCGAGCCGAGCGTTCGACGGGCGCGCTCGCGTTCGCTGGGGTCGACGACCATGGTCACCGGCTCGTATTCGGCGACGGCGTGGGCGACGGCCGTCCAGGCGGCGTAGGCCTCCTCGGCGGACGCGGCGTCGTCGCCGAGCGTCAGCCCGGCGCGCGGGAACGCCATCCACGTGCGCTCGTGCGGTGCGGTCTCGGCGGGCATGCGCCAGGTCATCGGGCCTCCATCGGTCGAAGACGACATCTGTTGATCGAATGATCAATAACTCACCCAGAAGGTACCTATACTGGGCGGACCATGTCAAGAGCACCCCGCCGACCGCCCGCCGAGCGCCGCGCCGAACTGGCGACCGCGGCCCGCGACCTGGCGCTCGCCGACGGGCTCGCGGCCGTCACGCTGCGCAGCGTCGCCGGGCGCGCGGGCGTCACTCCCGCGCTGGTCGCGCACTACCATCCCGCGATGGATCAGCTGGTCGCCTCGGCTTTCACCGCCGTCGTCGGCGCCGAGCTCGGGGAGGTGCAGGCGCTGCTCGCGCCCGCCGAGGGGGCCGTCGACCGGTTGGCACTCCTGCTGCGCACGCTGCTCGACGGAACACGCGACGACGTCACGCTGGTCTGGGTGGAGGCGTGGGCGCTGGGACGCCGCAACGAGGCGCTCGCCGCGGCGGTGCGGACCCAGATGGACGCCTGGCAGGAGCTCATCCTCGCCATCGTCACGGAGGGTGTCGATGCGGGCGACTTCTCGGCCGACGACCCGGCCCAGACCGCCTGGCAGCTGCTCGGCATGATCGACGGACTGAATGCGCAGGCCTTGGTCCGCTGGGGCGCCGCCGGTGACCGCGGCCCCGTGCTCGCGCACGCCGTCGAGGGGATGCTCGGACTGCGCCGCGGGGCGCTCGATCGCGCGCTGACACCGTAGGCCGCGATCGAGTCGTGAGTGGATGCTCGAATCTCCGTCGAATGGCGACCATATGTCACCACTCGGCGGCCGCGGCCGCGGCCACGGCCGCCGGGCTCAGCTGATCCAGGCGAGCAGCTCCGCGCGGAACTCGTCGGGCTTCTCGATGTGGGCGGAGTGGCCGCAGTCGTCGAGGACGACCTCGCGCGTCGTGCCGCCGGCGTCCGCGTAGCGGCCGAGCACCGCGCGCGTCTGCGCCAGCATCGGCTGCGGCGGGGCGACCTCGTCGCCCGGCCAGCCCGGGATGATCCCGGCGGCGCCGAGCTGGTTGAGGTCGAAGAAGGACGCGTCGCCGACGATCGCGTCGACCGCGCCGTGGATCCACAGGATGGGCGGCTTCGCGGGTGCGTCCACGATCCCGGACGTGTCGAAGTAGGTCGGCGCGAGGGTGTTCAGGATGCCGCGGGTCCCGGGCGCGAATCCGGGCCAGTGCTCCGACCCGCCGGCATCGCCCGGGTAGTTGTCGGGGCCGGTCGCCGTGGAGAGCATCGACTCCACCCACAGGTCTTCGTACTCGGACTCGAAGCCCGGGGCGACGTACGAGGAGCGGTAGACCGCGCGCGGCGAGGTGGGCGCGTCCTCCGTCGTGTCGCCGGCGGCGAGTCTCGCCACGAAGTCGGGGTTCGCGCCGCCCCCGCCGGTGCCGGAGGCGTCCGGGTTCAGCAGCGAGCCGTCGGCCGCGGTGCCGCCGAAGCCGTACGGCGAGACGGGGGAGACCAGGGTCAGGCTGGACACCAGGTCCGGCCGGTCGAGCAGCAGCTGCATGACCACCCCGCCGCCGAGGCTCCAGCCGACGATGTGGGTCGCGCCCAGGCCGAGGGCGTCCGCCACGGCGGCCACGTCGTCGGAGAAGTCCCGCACGCCGCGGGTCGCATCCACCGGGAGGGTCTCGCTGTCGCCGAAACCGCGCAGGTCGACGGCCAGCGCACGGATGCCCGGCGGGAGGGCCAGCATGAGCGGCTGCCAGAACAGCGACGAAGACACGTTCCCGTGCACGAACAGCACCGTCTGCAGCGCGTCGCCGTCGGCGGGCCGCTCCAGCACGTTGGCCGCGTAGCGGTCGGTGGTGACGCGGTGGGCGGTGATGCCCGGCAGCAGGGTTCCGGTCATGCGTGGGTCTCCTTCGGGTCGAGGACGGGCACGACCTGCCGCAGGCCGCCCTCCGTCATCAGGATCGTGTAGTGGTTGACGTCGTGGGCCTCGTGCGCGCGCAGATCCGGGAGGCGCCGGCCCCACTCCTCGACGACCGAGGTCTCGTAGAGGGGCGGCCCGTCGAGCAGGCCACGTGGCGCCCGCACGAAGTCGATGGGCAGCCGCAACCCGGCGAGGGCGTCGGCGTAGCCCGCCGATCCGTCCAGTTCGAGCGCGTTCACCGAGACTGCCGCCGGGTCGACGCTCGAGCGCAGCTCGGGCTCCTCGCCGACGAGGTCGTACGCCACGTAGTCGGCGATCGCCGCGTTCCACCAGGGCCCGATCGCGGTATGCGCGCGCCAGAAGTCCTCGTAGGCCTGCGCCGACGGGAATCGCATGCGCAGACGCTCCAGCGCGGGGCCGAGCACGACGGCAGGCAGGTCCTCCGGCGGCACGCCCTCCGGGAGCGGAATGGGGAGGCCGCCGTCGATCAGCACGAGCCGCTCCACCCGGTCGGGATGCCGCTGCGCGAGCCGGACCGCGACGAACGCGCCCATCGAGTGGCCCGCCACGGTGGTCCGCTCGATCTCCAGGGCGTCGAGCACCCGCGTCAGGTCGTCGGCGTGGTCGTTGAGGGTGAACGGTCCCGGCAGGCCCGCGCTGCGCCCTCGTCCGCGCAGGTCCGGCGCGATGATGCGGCGGTCCGGCAGCGCTGCCGCGGCGAGCATCCAGGCCACGTGGTTCGCGGTGATCCCGTGCACGGCCAGCAGCGGCGCGCCGGTCGCGTGCGGGTTGTAGTCGCCGCCGGCCAGCGTGCCCCCGCGCACCGGGACCGCGAGGGGATGCTCGGCTCCGGTCATCGTGCGCTCCACCCGCCGTCCATGGTGTAGCTGGCGCCGGTGACCATCCCGGCCGTGTCGCCGGTGAGCCAGAGCGCCAGACTGGCGACCTCGGACGGCTCGACCAGCCGCTTGATCGCCTCCTCCGCGAGCAGCACCTTCTCGAGCACCTCGTCCTCGGGGATGCCGTGCACGCGCGCCTGGTCGGCGACCTGCTTCTCGACCAGGGGCGTCCGCACATACCCGGGGTTGATGCAGTTCGAGGTGACGCCGTGCTGCGCCCCCTCCAGCGCCGTCGTCTTCGACAGCCCCTCGAGCGCGTGCTTCGCCGTGACGTACGCGGACTTGAACGGCGACGCGCGCAGCCCGTGCACGCTCGAGATGTTCACGATCCGGCCGAAGCCGCGGTCGTACATCCCGGGCAGCGCGGCGCGGATCAGGAGGAACGGCGCCTCCACCATGATCCGCAGCATGAGCGCGAAGGTCTGCGGCTCGAACTCCGGGATGGGGCGGACCGTCTGGATGCCGGCGTTGTTCACGAGGATGTCGGTGTCGAGCGTCAGCTCGGCCAGCTCCTCCGTCTTCGAGAGGTCGATCTCCCAGGCGTCCCCGCGCAACCGGGCGGCGACGCGGCGCGCCTCGTCGCCGTTCAGGTCGGCGATCGTCACCCGCGCGCCGGCCTCCGCGAACGCCTCGGCGCAGGCCATCCCGATGCCGCTGGCGCCCCCGGTGACGAGCGCCCTGCGCCCGGTCAGATCCGTCATCGCGACCTCCTCCCGGCCGCCATCGGCCTCGGCCGCACTCTAACGCCGCGCGCCGGGGGAACGGAAGGGTCGCGGCTCAGTCGTACGAGAGACCGATGCGCTCCCGGATGCTGTCCAGCGTCCCCATGATCTCGACCGACTGGGAGAGCGGCAGCCGCACGTCCTCGCCGCCGCCCGCCGCGATGAGACGCTCGATCGCACGAGCCTGGTACTGCATCCCGCGCCCGCTGATCCGGGACTCGTAGGTCTCGACGACGTGACCGTCGGCGGCGACGACGCGGAACGACGTCGGAGCGTAGAACGTGGCATCGAGTTCGACGCGCGCGTCGGTGCCCACGATCACGGCGCTGTTGTCGCCCACGGCGTCCAGGCCGGTCGTCAGCGCCGCCTGTGCGCCGGAGTCGTAGCCGAGCAGGATGGACGTCTGCCGGTCGACCCCGGTGTCGGTCGGGATCGAGAGGGCCAGCACCTCGGATGGCGCGCCCAGCACATCCCACGCGAAGGACACCGGGTAGATGCCGAGGTCGAGCAGCGCTCCGCCGCCCAGCGCCGGGTTGAGCATGCGCCCGAGCGGGTCCGGGTTGGTGCGCTGCCAGTGGTGGGCCGCCACCGACCGCAGCTCGCCGAGGGTGCCGTCGCTGATGATCTCCTGCAGCCGCTCCATGTGGGGCAACCACCGCGTCCACATGGCCTCGAGGGCGACCAGGCCGCGGGAGCGGGCGGCGTCGGCGATCTGCTCTGCCTCCGCGCGGTTCATCGTGAACGGCTTCTCGACCAGCACGTGCTTGCCCGCGGCCAGTGCCAGCAGGGCGTTGGGCGCGTGCTGGGGATGCGGTGTCGCGATGTACACGACGTCGACGTCGGGGTCCGCCACAAGCTGTTCGTAGCTGCCGTGCGAGCGGGGGATGGCGTGGGCGGCCGCGAACCGCGCCGCCGACTCCGGCGTCCGCGAGCCGACGGCCGCGACGGTGTGGCCGTCCAGCTGAAGGTCGCGCGTCATGGCCGCTGCGATGCCGCCGGTGCCGAGGATGCCCCACGCGGGGGAGGAGGTCGTCATGCGGTCATCGTACCGACGCGTCTCACTCGCGCAGCAGCGCGCGCAGCGTGCCGATCGTGTCCGCCTCGCCCGCGTCCTTGTCGTCGCGGTAGCGCTTCACGCGCGCGAACCGCAGCGCGATGCCGCCCGGGTAGCGGCTGGAGCGCTGCACGCCGTCGATCGCGATCTCGACGACCGTGGTCGGCGCCACCCAGACGGTGCCCGCCGTGCGCCGCACCTCGATCTCCTGGAAGTGCTCGGTCTGCCAGGCGAGCAGCTTGTCGGTGAGGCCCTTGAACGTCTTGCCCACCATGACGAACCCGCCCGGCTCGCCGTACGCGCCCTCGGGGTCGCGAGCGCCGAGGTGGATGTTCGACAGCATCCCCTGCCGGCGCCCGGAGCCCCACTCCACGGCCAGCACGACCAGGTCGTACGTGTGCACCGGCTTGGCCTTCACCCAGCTCGACCCGCGGCGGCCGGCGGCGTAGAGCGAGTCGATCGCCTTCACGACGACGCCCTCCTGCCCAGCGGCCAGCGCGTCCCTCGAGACCCGCTCGGCGACCTCGGGGTCGTCGGTGATCTCGCCCGGGATGCGGTGCTCGCCCGCCACCCGCTCCAGTTCGGCGAGCCGGGTGGAGAGCGGCTCGTCGAGCAGGTCGCGGCCGTCGACGTGCAGCACGTCGAAGAACCAGGGATGCAGGGCCGTCTCGCGCGCGGCGTCCGCGCCGAAGCGCGACATGGTCTCCTGGAACGGACGCGGCGCCCCCTCCTCGTCGAGCGAGAGGGTCTCGCCGTCGAGGATGACGTCGCGCACCGGGAGCCGGCGCACCACCTCGACCACCTCGGGAAGGCGGTGCGTGATGTCCGCGAGGTTGCGCGTGAAGACGCGGACGTCGTCCCCGTGCCGGTGCACCTGGATGCGCGCGCCGTCGAGCTTGTACTCCACCGAGGCCCGGCCCGTCGTCGCGAGCGCGTCGGTCGGCGTCGGGGCGGATGCGGCGAGCATCGGGAGCACCGGGCGGCCGACCTCGAGACCCACCGCCTCCAACTCCTCGGCCGTTCCGGTGAGGGCGAGCCGGGCCGTCTCACCGAGGTCGCCGGAGAGCATCGCAGCCCGCCGCACGACGTCGCCGCTGCGGTCGGACGCTCGGGCGATCGCATCGGTCAGCACGCCCTCCAGGGCGCCGGTCCGCATCTCGCCGAGCAGCACGCGGGTCACGAAATCCTGCTCCCGCGCGGTCGCCCGCGACGAGAACTCCTGGAGGACGCGCGTGCGCTCGGCGGCGGATCCGGTGCCGGACAGGGCCGCGAGCCGGTCGAGCAGCGCATCCAGGTCGTCGACAGTGAGCGACGGCTCGGCGGAGGGATCGCCCATCGCGCCGCTGAGCCCGCGCCAGCCGACGCCGACGCGCCCCTGCCGCGCCTTGCCGACGAGGAAGCCGACCGCCGGGGCGATCTCCTCGGGCGCGAGCCCGCCGAGCAGCGCGGCCAGCGCATCCACCTTGGCCAGCCGGGACCGGGTGGAGGCGACGGTCTCGGCCGTGGTCACGAGCGCATCGAGGAGCACGTGCCCATCCAACCACCGGCCTCCGACGTTCCGGGGTCGTGACCGATGTCCGCGGACCGTCCTAGGCTGCATCCATGAACCCCGTCCACAACCTCGACGCGGCCTTCGCCCTCATCCCGGAGCCGTGGCAGCCCCACCGTCTGGCGAGCGTCAACGACTACGACGTGAAGGTGGCGCGCCTGCGCGGTGAGTTCGTCTGGCACGCGCATCCCGAGACCGACGAGCTGTTCCTGGTCATCGAGGGCCGGCTCACGATCCAGCTGCGCGACGGCGACGTGGAGCTCGGGTCCCGCGACGTTTTCGTCGTTCCGCGCGGGGTGGAGCACCGGCCGCGTGTCGACGACGGCGACGCCCTGGTGATGATGGTCGAGCCGGCGGGCACGGTCAACACGGGCGACAACCCGGGGGAGCGGACCGCCGAACTGCGCGAGCTCCCCGCGGACTGATCCCGCGCTCAGACAGTGGCGAGGAACCCGGAGATCACATCGAGCGACCCCGGCACGATGCGGTAGTACGCCCACGTCCCGCGCTTGGTGCGGGAGAGGAATCCGGCCTCGCTGAGCACCTTGAGGTGGTGCGACACCGTCGGCTGGGAGAGGCCGAGCGGCTCGGTGAGGTCGCAGACGCACGCCTCGCCGTCGGCGTGCGCGGCGACCATCGACAGGAGCCGGAGCCGCGCGGGATCGGCGAGCGCCTTCATGGCGCGGGCGACCGAGACCGCGTTCTCCTCGCTGATGACCTCGCGGGTGATGGGCGCGCAGCACGCCTGCAGGTCGCGGAGGGGGAGCAGCTCGGTGATGGCCATGGGGAGATTCTCGTCGCTATATTGACAGTCGTCAATGTATGCGTTCATCCTGTGTTCATCGACAAACGTCGATGAAGGAGGTAGAAACGACATGGATTGCTGCGAGACCGACGTGTGCCAGCCGCTTCCGGACGGGTCCTGCCCGCCCGACTGCTGCTGACGCACCGGGCCGCCGCTCTTCCGGGGCGGCGGCCCGACCGCCACCCCGACCGCCGACAGGAAGACCCGATGACCGCATCCGCCCGCCCCACCGTCCTGTTCGTCTGCGTGCACAACGCGGGCCGCAGCCAGATGGCCGCCGGCTACCTGCGCGAGCTCGGCGGCGACCGCGTCGAGGTGCTCTCCGCGGGCTCCGAACCGGGCGACGCGATCAACCCGGTCGCCGTGCAGGCGATGGCCGAGGAGGGCATCGACATCGCCGGGTACACCCCCGCCATCCTGACCACGGATGCCGTGCGCGAATCCGACGTCGTCATCACGATGGGCTGCGGCGACGCCTGCCCGATCTTCCCCGGCAAGCGCTACGAGGACTGGGAGCTCACCGACCCGGCCGGACGCCCGATCGACGAGGTGCGTCCGATCCGCGACGAGATCCGGGCGCGCGTATCGGCCCTGCTGAAGGAGCTCCTCCCGGCCTGAGCAGCGCGGATGTTCGCAGAACCCTCTCGCGGATGTCCCCTTTCCGTCGGCGCACCGGATCGCCGCGCTATCGTCGTCTCGTCCACTTCCCCCTCTGCAGACAGGCGACGCGTAATGCCGAGACAGGAACGCGCCGAGCGAACGCGGGTCGCCATCCTCGACGCCGCGGCCGCCGAGTTCGATGAGCACGGGTACCAGGGCGCGCGGCTCGAGCGGATCGTGGAGCGCACCGGCTCCACCAAGGGCGCGGTCTACTTCCACTTCAAGTCGAAGCTCGACATCGCCCGGGCGCTTGTCGACGACAAGTACGGCAACTGGCCGGTCATCATCGGAGAGGTCGCCGAGTCGGGCCTCCGGGGGCTCGCGGCCGCGGAAGACCTGACGCAGCGCGTGGCCGCCGTGTTCGTGCGGGAGGTGCGGGTGCGGGCGGCGATGAAGCTGTCGCAGACGCTGTTCCCGCCGATGGTCGAGCAGAGCCCGTACGACCGCTGGATCCTGGTCATCGGTGGGCTGCTGCAGCAGGAGATCGACGACCGGGGGCTTCGTGGCGTGGATGCGCGCGAGCTCGCCACGGTGGCGGTGCACTCCTTCTTCGGCGCCTACATGATCGCCGACGAGCTCGGCACCCTGGAGGGGTTGCCCCGGGATGTGACCCGCATGTGGGATGCGCTGCGCCCGGCTCTCACCGCATCCTGAGCAGTCGGGAAAGCGGTTGTTGCGGTCAAACCGGTAAGTCAGTATGTTTTAAGCCGGGGAAAACGACGGCCGTCTGCGCCGTCACTTGGGGGAGTGCGCCCCGTCTCGTTCTGGAGTCGGGGCGCGCCCCGGCGCCCGTTCTGCAGGCCTACTCGGCTTCGCCGCGACGGGCGCGCGACCGGCGCACGCGCCGGACGATCAGCCAGGCCAGCGTCAGGCCTACGGCGGCGTAGATCACGACATCGAGGTACTCGGTGTAGCGCTCCACCAGGTGGTACTGCGTGCCGAGGGCGAAGCCGGCGCCCACCAGCAGGGAGTTCCACAGCAGCGTCCCGGCCAGGGTGAAGAGCGCGAACCGGCCGAACGGCATCCGGGTCGCGCCGGCCGGCAGTGAGATGAGGCTGCGGACCAGAGGCACGAGCCGGCCGAAGAACACCGCACCGCGGCCGTGGCGGCGCAGCCAGTCCGCCGACGTGCGGAAGTCGCTCTCGTCCACGAGCGGCAGCCGGGCCAGCAGCCGCACCGCCCGATCCTCGCCCAGCCTCCGGCCGAGCAGGTAGAGCACGACGGCCCCCGCGAAGCTGCCGAGCGTCGCTGCGAGCAGCACCAGGACCACGTTGAGCGAGCCCTGGAAGGCGAGGAACCCGGCGAACGGAAGGATGACCTCGCTCGGGATGGGCGGGAACACCACCTCCGCGAGCGCGCAGATGCCGACCCCGACCTCGCCGAGCGCGGTCATCACGCGGGCGGCGGCGCCCGCGATGCCGCCGAGGTCTGCCGGGTCGGTGGAAGAGGGGGAGGCGGTCGGAAGGGCGAGGGCGAGCGTCGTTCCCGTCATGCCGACGACGCTACCGGCGGAGGATGGGAGACCCGTGGATGCTGTACTCGCCCGGGCGCGCTCAGCTCACGCGGACGAACGTCTGCTGCCAGCCGGTCGACCCGTTCGGAGCGATCGGCTCGCGCTTCTGCTCCTGCATCCGGCCGGCGCGATCGGTCGCGCGGACCGAGAGGGTGTGGCTGCCGCTCGTTGCCTGCCAGTCGAGCGACCACTGCACCCACGTGTCGGCGTTGATCGGCGTCGAGAGCTTCGCCTGCTGCCAGTCGCCGCCGTCGATCTTCACCTCGACGCTCCGGATGCCGACGGTCTGAGCCCAGGCGACGCCGGCGATCTTCGTCGGACCGGCGGCCACCGGCTTGTCGACGCGCGGCGTGTCGATGCGGCTCGACAACTTGATCGGCGCCTTGGCGCTGTAGCCGCGCGGCGTCCAGTACGCCTGGTCGGCGGCGAACGTCGTCACCTTCAGCTCGGTCAGCCACTTGGTCGCCGAGACGTACCCGTAGAGCCCGGGCACGACCATCCGCACCGGGAAGCCGTGCTCGAGCGGCAGCGGCTTGCCGTTCATGGCGACCGCCAGGATCGCGTCGCGGTTCGCATCCGTCAGCGCCTGCAGCGGCGTGCTCGCCGTGAACCCGTCCACGCTGCGGGAGAGGACCATGTCGGCGCCCGAGCGGGGGCGTGCCATGGCCAGCACGTCCCGCACCCGGACGCCGAGCCACTTCGCCGTGCCGACGAGGTTGCCGCCGACCTCGTTCGAGACGCAGGTCAGGGTCACGGAGTACTCGTCCAGTCCCATGTCGAGGAGGTCCTGGAAGCTGAGCTCGACGCGCTTCTCGACCATCCCGTCGACGGTCAGCTTCCAGGTCGCGGGGTCGACGGACGGCACGGTGAGCGCGGTGTCCACCCGGTAGAAGTCGGCGTTGGCGGTGAAGAGCGGGGAGATGCCCGGCACGTCGAGCTCCGCGCCGGCGGGCACCGTCACGCGAGAGCGCGGGGCGGGGAGGCGTACCGCCGCGCGGATCGCAGCGATGGACGAGGTCGCGGCCGAGCCGAGCCGCGACCCCACGCCGGCGACGACGGCTCCGACCGCCGCGACACCGGTGAGCACGAGGAAGCGGCGGCGGTCGAGGCCCGCTTCGGCGGCGCCCGCCGCGCGCGCGTCGCGCCAGCGGCGGAGGCGCCCGATGAGGAACGTGAGGAGGAGCGCGCCGGCGACCGCGCCCACGGCCGACGGCAGCGCGGAGAGCAGCGTCGCGCCCGTGCGGGTCAGCGTCGCCACGACGGCGACGACGCCCGCGACCGCGAACAGAGCGGCGCCGAGCCGGCGGCGCCACAGCTCCAGCACGCCCGCGACGGCGGCGGCCACGAAGACGGCGAGCCCGAGCGAGGCGAGCAGGAACAGCTTGTCGTTCGAGCCGAACACCTCGATGGCGAACTCCTTCGCCCAGCGCGGCACGATGTCGATGACGAACGAGCCGACGGCCAGGATCGGGCCGGCGTCCCTCACGGTGACCAGGGCGACCAGTTCGGCGACGGCCAGGAACACCCCTCCGCTGACAGCGCCCGCGAGGGCCGCCCAGAGGATGGTGCCGGCCCTGTTCTTCGTGCGCTGATTCATCACGCTTCTGGTTCGTGACCGGGGGTGCCGCGGATTGGTCCAATCCGATTCCGCCGCCATCCCGAACCCCTGATGACCGCCACAGCGGTGGCCTCTTGATCAGCAGCATCCCTTGAAGGAGAACAATCATGCGAACCACTGCCCGTCTCGCAGCGGCCGGCCTGCTCGCCGCCGCCGCCCTGGCCCTGACCGCCTGTTCGTCCGGAGCCGGCTCGGCCACGAACGACAAGTCCAGCGCTCCGATGGAGTCGTCCAGCCCGTCGGCGTCCACCATGGACCCGGCCGCCGACCTCGTCGGCCCCGGCTGCGCCGCCTACGCCAAGCAGGTCCCGTCGGGCTCCGGCTCGGTCGCCGGCATGGCCGAGGACCCGGTGGCCACCGCCGCGAGCAACAACCCGCTGCTGACCACGCTGGTCGCGTCGGTCTCCGGCAAGCTCAACCCGAACGTCAACCTGGTCGACACCCTGAACGGCGGACAGTTCACCGTCTTCGCCCCGGTCGACGACGCGTTCAAGAAGATCGACCCCGCGACCATCGACACGCTCAAGACGGACGCCGGCGCTGCGACGCTGACCTCCATCCTGACCTACCACGTGGTGCCCGGTCAGCTCTCCCCGAAGGAGATCGTCGGCACGCACAAGACCGTCGAGGGCGGCGACGTCACGGTGACCGGCTCGGGTGACTCGCTGAAGGTCAACGACGCCAACGTGATCTGCGGCGGCGTCCACACCGCCAACGCGACCGTCTACCTCATCGACTCGGTGCTGATGCCCCCCGCGAAGTAACCCTTCGCCCCGCTCGGCGCCCCCGTCGAGTACACGAAAAGTGCACGCTTCCGGCTCCGGAAGCGTGCACTTTTCGTGTACTCGACGGAGGGGGAGGGCGCGGGTCAGCGGAGGAAGCGGGCGAGGGCGGCGGTGAGGGCGGCGCGGGCGTCGGCGTCGGAGATCGTGGCCTCGTCGTCGCCGGGCTGGTGGCCGTAGTCGCCGAACTGGGCGTGGTTCATCCCGGCGATCTCGACCAGTTCGGCGTCCGCGGGAAGCAGGTGCCGGGCCGCCGCGATCTTCGCCGGGGTGCTGAGGCCGTCGCGTCCGCCGCCGATCGACAGCACGCGGAGGTCGGAGTTGCTGAGGTCGTTCGCGCAGTACGACCCGAAGAGGATGAGTCCCTCGACCTCCGGGTCGTCCGCCAGCTGGCAGGCGCGCACCCCGCCCAGGGAGTGCCCGCCGACGTACCAGTGATCCACGTCCGGCGCGTGACGCGTGAACGTGCTCAGCGGGCGCTGGTCGAAGAAGGCCAGGTCGAGGGTGGGTTTCGTGATGGCGACCGTCAGCCCCGTCTCCTCCACGGCTCCCGACAGCTTGGACAGGTAGGCGTACGGGTCGACCAGCGCCCCCGGGACGAAGACGAGCCCCGTCCCGGATGCTGCGCCGGTCGGCTCCATCACCACCGCATCCCCCGCATCGTGGATGCTGACCGCCGGATTCCGCCACGCCTCCAGCGCCGCCGCCCGGTCGCCCATCATCGGGGTCGACGCCCAGGCGAGGAAGCCGACGACGACGAGCGCGACCACGGAAACGCTCGCGATGGCGACGTTCCGGATGGCGCGCGGAGTTCTTCTGGACGCGTTCACGCACGTAGCGTACCCTGACAGTAAGCCTGCTGACTAATCACTTGGCAAGGGAGTTCGCATGTCGTCTCGGACACGCTGGGCCGGGCTGGTCTTCATCAGCGTCGCCGTGGCTCTGATCATCGTCGACTCGACGATCGTCAACGTCGCCATCCCCTCCATCGTGGACGAACTGCACATCGGCTCCACCGGCGTCCAGTGGGTGCAGGAGTCGTACACCCTCGTCTTCGCCGCCCTGCTGCTGGTCTTCGGCACGCTCGCCGACCGGTTCGGCCGTCGCCGCATGATGCTGACCGGCGTCGTCATCTTCACCCTGGCGTCGGTCGCGGCCGCGCTCGCGCCGACCGGCGCGTTCCTGATCGGCGCGCGGCTGGTGCAGGGTGTCGGCGGCGCGATGATCCTGCCCACCACGCTGTCGCTCATCAACGCGGGCTTCCGCGGCAAGGAGCGCGCCCTCGCCTTCGCCGTCTGGGGCTCCACGATCGGCGGCATGACCGCCCTCGGACCGCTGCTCGGCGGCTGGCTGACCACCGCCTTCTCCTGGCGCTGGGCGTTCGGCATCAACATCCCGCTCGGCATCATCATCGTGATCGGCGTGCTGGCGACCGTGCCCGAGTCGCGCGACACCCGCAATGCGGAGAGCGTGGACTGGGTCGGCGCGCTGCTGTCCGTGATCACCAGCGCGTCCCTCGTCTTCGGCCTCATCGAGGGGCGCACCTACGGTTGGTGGCTGGTGGACACGCGTCCGTCGATCGGCGACTGGACCTGGCCGTTCGCCCTGTCGCCGGTGCCGATCGCCTTCGCCGTCGCGATCGTCGGCGGCGTGCTCTTCGTGCTGCGCGGCCGCGCCCGGTTGAAGGCCGGCCGCAGCACCATGCTCGCGCTCGACCTTTTCCGCATCCCCTCGTTCCGCAACGGCAACATCGCGGCGACGATCGTCGCGCTCGGTGAGTTCGGCATCGTGCTGGCGCTGCCGATCTGGCTGCAGAACGTGCTCGGCTACAGCGCGCTCGACACCGGCCTGATCCTTCTCGCGCTCGCGATCGGCTCGTTCGTCGCCAGCGGCTTCGCCGGAGCGTTCGGCAACCGCATCCCCGCCGTGACCGTCGTGCGCGTCGGCCTGGTCGCGGAGATCGTCGGCGTCGCCGGGCTCGGTCTGGTGATCACGGCGACCACCCCGTGGGGCGCGCTGCTGCCCTTCCTCTTCGTCTACGGCTTCGGCGTCGGTCTCGCGACCGCGCAGCTGACCGGCGTCGTGCTCCGGGATGTGCCGGTCGACCAGAGCGGGCAGGGCTCCGGGACCACCAGCACGGCCCGCCAGATCGGTTCGGCGCTCGGCATCGCCGTGCTCGGGACGGTGCTGTTCGCATCCACCACGGTCGTGCTGGACGACAGCCTGCAGGACCGCGGGGTGCCGGCGGCGCAGCGCGACCAGCTCGTCTCCGCGGTCGTCGACAGCTCGGGCGCCGCGATCGCCGCCCTCGAGAAGGATCCGCGCACGGCGCCGATCGCCGCGGACGCCAAGACCGCGTTCAGCGACGGGACCCGCTGGGCTGCGTTCTCGGCGGCGGGGTTCCTGGTGATCGGCCTGGTCGCGACGCTGTCGCTGGGCAGCGGGCGGCGGCGGGAGGACGAGGATGCGCGGGGCGGCGAGTCACCGTCCGATGCGCCCGTGGCGGAAGCCGCGCCGGCCGCCCCCGCGGCTGCCGGAGCACCCGGCGACGCGACTCCTCGCTCGGAACTGACGGCCGACGACGTCGCGTCGATGGTCCAGCGTCTCGCGGACGCCCTCGAGGCCGACCCGCAGCTCGAGCGGGCGACCGCCGCCGCGAAGCGGCTCGACCGCCGATCGCGCGCGCTGCTGACCCGCTTCTTCAGCGACCTCGCCCGCGACTGACCGCTCAGGGGCGCGCGCCGCCGCATCGCGCAGCCGCGCTGGACGCCGCCGCCTCGGCGGTCGCTCAGTCCCGCGCCTCCTGCACGTCGCGCGCCTTGAGCGTGCGGTAGGTGGTGACGGGATGCGTCCCCAGCACGATCTTGCCGCGCGAGTGCAGGTTCTGCAGGTCGTCGTAGGCGTACGCGATCTCGTCCAGCGGGTAGAAGCCGGAGATGAGGAGCGTGAACGCGCGCTCGTCCGCCAGCTGGGCCAGCCGCGCGAGCTGGGCGCTGCCGTGGGCGACCGTCTCCGGGTCGTCCTGGAGCAGCCGCAGCTCGGTGTCGCGGCGGTCCGCGCTGGACCGGTAGCGCGACGGCGGCACGCCGAGCGACTCGGCGAGCGCACGTCCGTCCTGGCCGAAGTTGTCGATCAGGCAGGTGACGCCGTTGGGGGCGTGCTCGCGGATGCGGTCCTCGATGCCGTCGCCGTAGCGCACCGGCTTGATCCCGAGCTGGCGCAGGTAGTCGAAGTTGCGGTCGCCGCAGGTGCCGATCACCCGCGCGCCGCGGTGCTTGGCGAGCTGGGCCTCGATGCTGCCGACCGCGCCGGCGGCGGCCGAGACGACGACGGTGTCCGTGTCGCCGACGCGCAGGTCGTCGAGCGTGTCGAGTGCGGTGACACCCGCGAGGTAGAGCCCGCCCGCGACCTCCCAGGCGACGTGCGGCGGCTTCGGCACGACGGCCGCCGTCGGCACCACGAGGTACTCCGCATGCGCGCCGGTCCGCACGTGACCGATCACCTCCGCGCCCCGCCGGAAGCGGCCTGCGGCATCCGGCACCACGACGATGCCGGCGAAGTCGCTCCCCGAGGCCCGCGGGAAGGGCTCGTCGGCCCACGCCTCCTCACGGCCGCTGCGGATGAAGCCGTCGATGTGGCTGATCCCCGTGGCGACGACCTCGACGATCACCTCGTCGCGTTCCGGTGTCCGCAGCGGGCGGGTGCGCTTCTCGAGCACATCCACGTCGCCGTTGCGGTCGTACTCGACCACCATCGTGTCGCTGTAGGTCTTGGCCATCGTCGGTCACTCCTTCTCGCGCTGCTCTAGTCGTCCGGCAACCACAGTTCGCCCGGCCGGTACGATCCGAAGCTCCACTCGCGACCGCCCGGGTCGAGCACGCGAGCGCGGCGGCCGCCCCATTCGGTGTCTCCCGGAGGGAAGACCTCGGTCGCGCCCGCCGCGATCGCACGGGCGTACGCGGCATCCACGTCGGGCGTGACGAGGTAGACGCCCGCGCCGGTCGAGACGCCGACCAGCGGGGGAGGAGGCTGCGTCGTGTCGGTGCCGAGCATCACGACGGTGTCCTGCCACCGCAGTTCGCAGTGGGCGACCGTCCCGTCCGGTGCCTGCTGGCGCTGCAGAACGTCGAACCCGACCGCCTCCAGCCACTCGATCGCCGCAGCGGCGTTCCGGTAGCTCAGGTAGACGGCCGACGAGATCATCGGTCCAGCTCTGACCCCTGCGCCTGGGGCGGCCGCGCCCGCAGGTCGGAGCGGATGCCGTCGAGCACCGCGTGGACGGAGACCCGCTTCGTCTCCGTGTCGACGATGTTCGCGGGCACGGTGACGATCAGCCCGGACTGGTAGAAGGCACGGATGCGGAACCCGCCGGCCCAGGAGCTGTCGGACTCGTTGTCCGTCTCGGATCCGCCCGACAGCTCGAAGCGCAGCAGACCGGTGCGGCTCTCGACGCGCGTGACGACCTGTGCGCCGGGCGTGCCGTCGTCGATGACCTCGCTGGCCACGACGATGGTGTCGGTGAAGACGCCGACGCGCAGCGTGACCGTGGAGAGCCCGGACGCTGCCGCGGCCCCCAGGTAGATGATGCGCTCGTCGCCGACGGCGAGCTCCAGCTGGCGCAGAAGCACCGGGTACCAGTCGGGGTTCGTGCCCAGCAGTTCCACCAGGCCCCGCTCCGCGTGAAGCAGTGCTCGGAGCTGCTCCTGGATCGTCGCGGTGTCCGTCATCGGGTGCCCTCCTCGTGAGCCGTGGCGCGTGTTCGACGCCCCGCTCCCAGCGTATCGCTAGCCAGGCTAGAAAAGCGATCTTCTCGTGTTCCGGATGCTGAGAACACGAGAAGGGGAGGGGCTGTCCGGCCCCTCCCCTTCAGCGCGGGATGCGATGCGTCAGCGCCGCGGGTCGTTCCGTCCCGGCGTCCCCGCCCCGAGCGCGAGGGTCTGCTGAAGGGCGGTGTACTCCGGCTTCGGCTGCAGGTTCTCGTCGTAGATCGTGGCGGCGCCTTCGCCCGCGAACACGCCCGGCACCCACGAGTACGCGTCGCCGAATCCCCACACCGTGTACGACAGGCACGAGCGCACCGCAAGGCAGGCCTGCAGCGTCGACGTGTACCCGCCGACCTGCGCGTTCTGCTCCACCGGCGTCACCGGCAGAGTGGTCCGCACATCCACCTCGGTCTCTGCGACCTTGAGCCCCAGGTCCGAAAACCGCTGCAGGTTGCTCTGCAGGTCCGGCAGCGGGTACTGCGTGTCGAGGTGCGTCTGGAAGCCGACGCCGTCGATCGGGACGCCCTTCGCCTTCAGGTCGCGGACGAGTGCGTAGACCGCATTGCTCTTCGGGCCGGTGAACTCGATGTTGTAGTCGTTGTAGAAGAGGAGCGCCTTCGGATCGGCCTGGTGCGCCCAGCGGAACGCGTCCTCGATGTAGCTCGGCCCCAGCTTCTGCAGCCAGATGCTGTCGCGCAGCGTGCCGTCGTCGTTGAACGCCTCGTTGACGACATCCCACTGCCAGATCTTCCCCCGGAAATGCGTGACCTCGTCGATGACGTGCTTCTTCAGGATGGCGCGCAGCTGGTCGGCGCTCATGGACGGCGCGGCGGCGGTCAGCCACGCGGGCAGCTGGCTGTGCCAGACCAGGGTGTGTCCGCGCACGAGCTGGTCGTTCTGCTCGGCGAAGGCGACCAGCCGGTCGGCGGCGGACCAGTCGTAGGTTCCCTGCGTGGGCTCGACCACCTCCCACTTCATGACGTTCTCCGGCGTCACCGACGAGAACTGCGTCGCGGTGATCGACCGGTAGGCGTCGTCGGATGCGAGGGCGTCGGTGTTGACGGCCGTCCCGATGCGAAGACCGGACTGCGCGGCGAGTGCCCGCAGCGAGGTGTCCTGCCCGGGATTGTGGTGGCCGGCCGGCGTGGATGGGGTGCCTGCGAAGGCGGCGCTCTGGGTGAGGATGACGGCTCCGGCCCCGATCACCGCGGTGGCGACAAGACCGGCTCGAAAACGTGATGTCACGCTGATACTCCTTTGTATGCGTCGGGCTCCGGCGAGCGTCGGTGCCCGTCCCGAATTTGTTGCGTCATCCACCCAATGCCGCCCCCGAACGGGTGTCAAAAGTTTTGGAAAAGCCGTGTGCGCTGTGGGAAGCTCGCGCCGCGCGAGCGCCGAGACGCGTCGCGGCGCTGCGATTTGTGCCAAATCGCGGTTATGCGAGGCCCAAAACCAAGATTTGGCACAAATCGCGCGAGCGGTGAGGGGCCCGGGCGGGAATGCCTTCGCGGACCGACGGTTATATAGTTAGCGCATATAAACAATCGACTCCACGTACTGGCACGCACACCGACAAGGACTCCCGTGGCTCGCACCGGCATCTTCACCAAGGACCACCCGCACTACCGCTGGGTGGCGCTCTCGAACACCACCCTCGGCATGCTCATGGCGACGATCAACTCGTCGATCGTCATCATCTCGCTGCCCGCCATCTTCACCGGCGTCAAGCTGAACCCGCTCGAGCCGGGCAACGTGTCCTACCTGCTCTGGATGCTGATGGGCTACATGCTCGTCACCGCCGTCCTCGTCGTCATGTTCGGCCGGATGGGCGACCAGTTCGGCCGCGTGCGCATCTACAACCTCGGGTTCGTCATCTTCACGCTCGCCGCGATTGCGCTGTGCCTCGACCCGTTCACCGCCGGGCCCGGGGCGCTCTGGCTGATCGCCTGGCGGTTCGTGCAGGGCATCGGCGGTGCCATGCTGTTCGCCAACTCGACCGCGATCCTCACCGACGCCTTCCCGGCGAACAAGCGCGGCTTCGCGCTCGGCCTCAACCAGGTCGCCGCGATCGCGGGAAGTTTCATCGGCCTGATCCTCGGCGGCGTGCTCGCCGAGATCGACTGGCGTGCCGTCTTCTTCGTGTCGGTGCCGTTCGGTGTCATCGGCACCATCTGGTCCATCAAGTCGCTGCACGAGGTCGGGCAGAAGAACCCGGGCCGCATCGACTGGCTCGGCAACGCGACCTTCGGCATCGGGCTCATCGCCCTGCTCACCGGGATCACCTACGGCATCCAGCCCTACGGCGGCTCCAGCCAGGGCTGGGGCAACCCGTGGGTGCTCGGCGCGATCATCGGCGGACTCGTGCTGCTGGCCCTCTTCGTCGTCGTCGAGCTGAAGGTGCCCGCGCCGATGTTCGACATGCGCCTGTTCCGCATCCGGGCGTTCTCCTCCGGCATCTTCGCCGGCTTCCTCGCCGCGATCGGCCGCGGCGGTCTGCAGTTCATGCTGATCATCTGGCTGCAGGGGATCTGGCTGCCGCTGCACGGTTACAGCTACGAATCGACGCCGCTGTGGGCCGGCATCTACATGCTCCCGATCACGATCGGCTTCCTCATCGCCGGACCGATCTCCGGTGCGCTGTCCGACCGGTTCGGCTCGCGCGCCTTCGCGACGGTCGGCCTGCTGCTCGTGGCCGCGACCTTCGTGGGGCTGCTGCTCATCCCCGTGAACTTCGAGTACTGGCAGTTCGCCGTGCTGACCGGCCTCAACGGCATCGGGTCCGGCCTGTTCTCCTCGCCCAACCGCACGGCGATCATGAACAGCGTGCCCGCGAACGAACGCGGGGCCGCGTCCGGGATGGCCGGTGTCGCCCTGAACGCCGGAAGCTCCCTCTCGATCGGCATCTTCTTCTCGCTCATGATCGCCGGGCTGTCGGTGGCGCTCCCGTCCGCGCTGACGAACGGCCTGACCTCGCACGGCGTCCCGTCGAACATCGCCGCGCAGGTCGGCAACACCCCGCCCGTAGGTTCGCTGTTCGCCGCGTTCCTCGGCTACAACCCCATCCAGAGCCTGCTCGGCCCGACCGGCATCCTCACCGCTCCGCACGTCGACGGCGCCACGCTGACCGGCAAGGAGTTCTTCCCGCAGCTGATCTCGGGGCCGTTCCACGACGGGCTCGTGGTCGTCTTCATCGCCGCCGCCGTCATGAGCGTCATCGGCGCCGTCGCCTCCTTCCTGGGCGGGGGCAAGTATGTTCATGAGGAGGCCGCCGCGATTCCGACGCGGCAGGCCACCGAGGAAGGCGAGGAAGTCGGTGCCCAGCGCGCATGAAGCTGACGAGCGGCCGGCGGCCGGACGCGACGACGATGTCCCCGGCCGCCTGGCCCTGGCCGTGGGGCGGCTGAACCGCCGCATCCGGTCGTCCACGGGAGGGCTCAGCCACGGGCAGCTCTCCGCCCTGTCCACGATCGTGCGCAGCGGTCCTCTCCGGCCCAGCGAGCTCGCCGCGATCGAGGTTGCGGCGGCCCCGACGATCACGCGGATCGTCGCGGAGCTGGAGGCGCGCGGCCTCGTCGAGCGGACCCCCGACCCGGAGGACCGCCGCTCCCTGTTCGTCTCGGGAACCGAGTCGGGCAGCGCCCTGCTCCTGGAAGCGCGCTCGGACCGCGCCCGCGCGGTCGCGGACGTGCTCGCGGAGCTCGCCCCGGAGCAGATCGACGCGATCCGCGCCGCCCTCCCCGCACTGGAGCAGGCCGCGCAGGTCGCGCCGCCGCCCACCGCATCCACCCTCTGACCCCCGAGTCGCGCGCTCCACTCGGCGTCGAGTCGTGACATCTGGTCGCCACTCGACCCGGATTCGCGCATCCACTCACGGTTGGATGGACGGCGACGGTAGGCGCGCCGGCGCGCGTCGGCGGCGGGTCAGGCGACGGACAGCAGCGCGGCCGCGACGACGGCCAGCACGAGCCCCGCCCACTGCACCGGCGCGACACGCTCCCGCAGCACGACGGCGGCGAGCAGGATGGTGCCCGCCGGATACAACGCGACGAGGACGGACATCGTGGTCAGGTCGCCCAGCCGCAGCCCGAGCAGGATGAGCAGGTTCGCCGACGCGTCGAGCGCTCCGGCGGCGACGGCGATCCCCGAGCGGCGAGCGTCGAGCCGCGGGCCGGTTGCCGCCCGGCGGCGGCTCCGCAGCACGAGCAGGGCGACGACCGACCACATCACCGCCCCGTTCACCGCACGGTTCGCGATCAGCGGCACGACGCCGGAGTCCGACGGCGTCTGGTCGAGCAGGATGAGGAACACGCCGATCATCGCGCCGGCCCCCACCGCCATGAGCAGCGCGCGGAGGCTCGGCCGCACGGCGCCCTTCTCGGGGACGAAACCGACGAGGACCACGGCGACCAGCGCCATCCCGAGTGCGATATAGCCGAGCACCCCGAAGCGGTCGCCTCCCAGCAGACCCCACGCCATCGGCACGAGAGCCGACACCAGGGCCGTCAGCGGCGACAGGATGCTCATCGGCCCGAGCGCGAGGCAGGCGTAGAGCAGACCGACCGCGATGGAACCGACCAGCCCCGACAGCACGCCCCAGCCCAGCGCGGCCGCGGACCAGACACCGCCCGCCAGCGGTAGCGCGAGGAGCAGCAGGAGGAGCCCGCTGATCGCGCCGACAGCGGTGGTGCGCACCGGGCCGATGCGCCGGGCGGCCACGCCGCCGAAGAAGTCGGCGGAACCGTAGACGATGGCGCTCAGCAGCCCGAGGACTGCCGCCGGCATCAGCTCCCGGCCAGACGGTACGTGTGCAGCACGGCCCCGCCGACGAACCGGTCCAGGGCGGCGAGCTCGAACGTCCACTTCTCGTGGTCGTCCGGGAAGATGCGCAGGCCGCCTCCGACCATCACCGGGTAGGTGAGCAGGCGCAGCTCGTCGACGAGCCCCCACACCAGCAGCGACCGGACGAGGGATGCGCTCCCCGCCACGAGGATCGGGCCGCCGTCGCCCTCCTTCAGGGTCGCGACGGCGGAGCGGACGGGCGGCTCGAGGGCGGTCGCGTTCCAGGTCAGCTCGCCCGGGCGGGAGGTGGCGACGGACTTCGGCATGGCGTTCATCTTGTCGGCGAACTCGCCGTCGCGCGGCGGCCAGGCGTCCGCGAACTGCTCGTAGGTGCGGCGTCCCAGCAGTAGGGACTCGGCCTCGAGCACCTCCCGCAGCTTGAAGGCGCGGAGGTCCTCGGTGCTGAACGGGATGGTCCAGCCGGAGTGCGGATGCGTGGGCTCGCCGCCGGGAGCCTCGACGACGCCGTCGAGGGTCATGAACTCGGTCACGATGAGCCGCCGCATGTGGGCGATGGTACCGGAGCAGGGGTGTGGACGGGCGGGTTCTCCACAGATCCGTCGCAGCCGGGGAAGCCGTCAGGGGCCGCCGTTACGATCGATGCATGAGCGACACCTCCGGCTGGGTCCCCGACGACAGGGATGCGCCTCCTCTCGATGAGGAGCCGCCCTTCCTCGAGTACGACGACCCGTATGCGGGCGCTCCGGAGTGGGAGGGTGCTGGGCCGGCGCCGGCGCTCGCTCGGGCGGCGGCTCCGGTGCTGCCGGTCGTGCGTGCCACTCCGCCGCGCTTCGGCACGGCGCATGAGGCGTTGCGCACGGTGTTCGGCTACGACACGTTCCGCGGTCAGCAGCAGGAGATCATCGAGCGCGTGGCCGGTGGCGGCGACGCGGTCGTGCTCATGCCGACCGGCGGCGGCAAGAGCCTCTGCTACCAGATCCCGTCGCTGCTGCGCGAGGGTACGGGCGTGGTCGTCTCCCCGCTCATCGCCCTCATGCAAGACCAGGTGGATGCGCTCATCGCGGTCGGCGTGCGCGCCGCCTTCCTGAACTCCACGCAAGACGGCGCGGCCCGTGCCGCGGTCGAGCGGGCGTACCTCGGCGGCGAGCTCGACATCCTCTACGTCGCCCCGGAGCGCCTGTCGTCGGAGTCCACCAAGCGCTTCCTCGAGCGCGGCCGCATCGCGCTGTTCGCCATCGACGAGGCGCACTGCGTCTCGCAGTGGGGACACGACTTCCGTCCGGACTACCTGGCGCTCTCCGAACTCGCCGACCGTTGGCCGGACGTCCCCCGCATCGCCCTGACGGCCACCGCGACGGAGGCCACCCACCGTGAGCTGACGTCGCGGCTGCGGCTCGAGGGCGCGGAGCACTACGTCTCCGACTTCGACCGGCCGAACATCCAGTACCGGATCGTGCCCAAGGCCGAGCCGCGCAAGCAGCTGCTCGACTTCATCACGCGCGAGCACCCGGGCGACGCCGGGATCGTCTATGCGCTGTCGCGCAACTCGGTGGAGAAGACGGCCGAGTTCCTCTCGTCGCGCGGCCTGACCGCGCTGCCGTATCACGCCGGTCTCGACGCGTCGGTGCGCGCAGCGACCCAGTCCCGCTTCCTGCGCGAGGAGGGCGTGATCGTCGTGGCGACCATCGCCTTCGGCATGGGGATCGACAAGCCCGACGTGCGCTTCGTCGCCCACATCGACCTGCCCAAGTCGGTCGAGGGCTACTACCAGGAGACGGGCCGTGCCGGGCGCGACGGCCTGCCGTCGACGGCGTGGCTGGCGTACGGCCTGCAAGACGTGGTGCAGCAGCGCCGCATGATCGACGACTCGCCGGGCGACCTCGCGCACCGCCGCCGGATGACGCAGCACCTGGATGCGATGCTCGCCCTGTGCGAGACGGTCCAGTGCCGCCGCGTCAATCTGCTCGCCTACTTCGGCCAGAACTCCTCGCCGTGCGGCAACTGCGACACCTGCCTGACCCCGCCGGAGAGCTGGGACGGCACCATCCCCGCCCAGAAGCTGCTGTCGACGGTGGTCCGCCTGAAGCGCGAGCGCAACCAGCGGTTCGGGGCCAGCCACCTGATCGACATCCTGCGCGGAAAACGCACGGCACGCGTCGAGCAGTACGGCCACGACGCCCTCGCCACCTGGTCGATCGGCGACGACCTGTCCGAGAGCCAGTGGCGCGGGGTGGCCCGGCAGCTGATCGCTCAGGAGCTTCTCAAGCCCGAGGGCGAGTACGGCGTGCTCACGATCACCCCGGCGAGCGCCGAAGTGCTCTCCGGCGCCCGCCCGGTCATCCTGCGCACGGAGCCCGATCGCCCGGAACGCGCGGCCCGCTCCTCCCGCAGCAGTGCGTCCTCGGCCGACGCAACGCTGTCGCCCGCCGACGCGGACCTCTTCGAGGCCCTGCGCGGCTGGCGCGCCGCCCAGGCCCGCGAGCAGTCGGTCCCCGCCTACATCGTCTTCTCCGACGCGACCCTCCGAGCGGTGGCCGCGGCCCGCCCCGCGACGCCCTCCGATCTCGACGGCATCCCCGGCATCGGGGCGAAGAAGCGCGAGGCCTACGGAGAGGCGCTGCTGGCGGTGGTCGCGGCATCCGGCGCGGCGGCTCCGGTCGCGGGGTAGGGGCGCCGGGGGCTCGGGCGCTCTCGTCGCGGTGTTGGCGGGGGCAGGGGCGCCTGCGCGGCCACCGCTGACGGAAGCTACCGTCGGAGATCTGCAGCCGTTCGCCGGAGATCTGGCCGATAGCGCCCCGATTCTCCCTCTCCAGAGCGTTGCGTCGGAGATTTGAGCACCTTTTTCCGACGCAAGGGGTGGCCCCTGAGACCTGTCGGGCAAGTGTCGGAGATCCGGCCGGGCACAACCCGGTGCTGCTTTTCCGGCCCGTTGGATCGGGAGCCAGGCCCGTCCATCGATAGCCGGGGGCCCGCCGTCCCGGACGCAGACCGTACGTCGGAGATCTGTGACCGTGTGTCGGAGATCCGGCCGGTTACGCCCCGGATCTCCTTCCCCAGAGCGTTGCGTCGGAGATTTGAGCACTGTTCTCCGACGCAAGCACCTCCGCGGAGCCCGACGAACGCAAGCACCTGCGGGGGCCCACCAGCGCAGACGCGCAGAGAGCCCGGCCGCCATGCGACCGGGCTCTCGGGTGCGCACGCGTCAGGCGGCGCGGCGACGCCCGCCGCGCGCGAGCAGGAGCGCGCCCCCGGCCCCCGCGAGGAGCAGCGCCGCGCCCAGCGGCACCGTCACGTCGGAGCCCGTCGCGGCGAGACCGGCTCCAGTTCCGTCCGCGGCGACGGCGGCCGCCGCCACCGTGATGGCGACGCTCGCCGTCGCGCCCGACGTCCGGCCCAGCAGCACGAGCGTGTGCGCCCCGGCCGGAACCGTCGCGGGAATAGTGACCGACGCGGTGACCGATCCCGTCGGCCCGGCCGTGACGACCGCGAGAAGCACGGGGTCGGAGTGCAGCCACACCTCCACCTGCTCCCCGGCGGCGAAGCCGCTCGCCGTCACCGAGACCTGCCCGCCGGCCGCGACCGACCCGCTGGAGACGGTCGCGACCGGGGCAACGGGAGTCCCGCCCCCGCCGGACCCGCCGGACCCGCCCGACCCACCGGTCCCTCCAGAGCCGCCCGACCCACCAGAGCCACCCGACCCACCGTTCCCCCCACCCGGAAGCACCGCGCACGACACGGTCCCCTGCCGCAGCGCGTGGCCGCCGTCGTTCGTGTCGTCCGCCCAGATCGCCGGCTTCAGCCCGTTCACGCACTCCGCCTGCGGCGCGACCGCGAAGCCTTCGTTGTTGTAGTCCGGCATCCCGCTGGGGCGCGCGAACGCGGCCGTCACCTGGAACGTCCCGGCCCCCGTCCCGCCGGATGCGACGGTAAGCAGTTCGTGCTGCCCGTGGCACGTGTCGTCGCAGACCGCCCAGATCGCCTGCCGCTCGGCGTCGAACTGGAGGTCCATGACGCCGGGCATCCCGGTCGAGATGGTCGCGACGCGCGTGAATGTGCCGGATGCCGCCAGCGCGTAGGCGTAGACGTTGCCGTTGGCCTCCAGCCCGGCGAAGAACAGGCCGCTGCCGTGGCCCGGGTACCGCGCGGGGTCGTACGCCTGGCCGGTCGTCGCATCCACGAAGCCGTTGCCCGTGAGGTACGCGTCCGGAACCCAGGTCACCGCCTCGAGGCCCAGGTTCGCTCCCACGGCGGGGAGGTCCGCGGTGAGGTTCCAGTCCGCCGTGGCCGTGAGCGACGTCCCGGGCTGCGACGGGTCGAAGCGCAGGATCGCCGGGCGGCTGACCGTGTTGGCGGAGTTGTTGCGCTCGGTCGAGACGTAGATGCCGCCGTCGGGGCCGGCGCCCGTGATGGTCACGCCCTCCGAGTCGGGGTCTCCAGTGCCGTCGGTGTAGTGCAGCGCCTTGCCCGCGCTCCAGCCGTTCGCGGTGTCCGGCGTCCAGGCCGTGCCGTTCCAGAGCAGGCGGAACAGCGTTCCGGGGCCGTTCTTGACCGCCCAGAGCACGCCCGGCGCACCGGTGCCGGAGGCCTGGTAGTACAGGCCGCTCATGTTCCCGCCGAGCACGTTCGCCGCATCCACCTCGCGGATGTCCGACCCGCCGGGCCACGCGGCCAGCTGGACGTCTCCGGGGCACGCATTCGGACCGTTCTTGGTTGATGCGCTGGTCGTCGTGAACGCGCCGGTCCCGTTCGGGCAGCGGCCGTAGGTCGTCGTGGCGTGTGCCGTCCACGTGTACGAGTCGATGAGCGTGGACCCGTCGGGCGCGAACAGCCGCGCCTGGTCGGCGCTTCCCAGCCCGAACAGCGAGGAGACGTCCGCGGTGTAGTACCCGCCGGCTGCCAGGGTCGTGCCGGTCGGGATGACGAAGGCGTCCGTGTCCTTGTCGTCGCGCAGGATGTAGCCGCCCAGGTCGGCCGCGGTGGCGCCGGTGTTGATCAGCTCGATCCAGTCGGACGTGTCGCCGTCCGACTCCACCTCGTTGATCTTCACCGAGACGGGCGGCGTGCTGCAGTCGTTCGCCGCGCCCTGCGTGGAGGTCGTGGTGTTGCGGAACGCGCCCGTGCCGTCGGGGCAGCGACCGTACGTGACGGCGGCGTGCGCCGTCCATGTGTAGCTGTCGACCAGCGTGTGCTGCGGGTCGAAGAGCCGCGCGGAGTCGCCGCTGCCCAGGCCGAAGCCCAGCGTGGCGTCGTCGATGACGACGTAACCGCCGGCCGCGATGACCGAGCCGGACGGCAGCGGCACAGCGGTGTGGGTGTCGTCGTTGTCGAGCACCGACCAGCCGGTGAGGTCGACATCCTGGGCGCCCGTGTTCTTCAGCTCCACCCAGTCGGGCCCGCCGCCGGGCGCGCTGGACTCGACCTCGTTGATGACGACGGACGGCGTGGCCGCCGACGCGGGGGCCGCTGCGGCGAGCGCCGCGGTGGCGCAGAGCCCGGCGACCGCCAGTGCGGCCAGCCCTCTCCAGTGAGTGCGCACGGATGTTCTCCTCGGGATGACGTGGTGCGGGTTCCGGGTGCGGCACGGATGCCGGGAGCGTCGCTGAGAGGACGCTCAGACGCAGCCTCCGGGATGCGGGCGAACGCGCGGTGAACGGCAGCCGACGATCCGGTGGCGCAGCGCGCATCCACCTCGGCGAGGGCTGTACCCCACGCACTTCGGGCCGTACCCCTTTGCGAACCGCGCGGTGCAGGGTACGGTGCGTGATTCATGCGGGCGACCAGGGAATTCCTTCCGGCCGCCCGACGTTATGACATTGAACGATTACTGCGGCGATCTCGAAGGAGGAAGCAGGAGATGGCACGAATGATCGAGGAGCTCGAGGACGAGACCGGCGCCGTCATCAAGTACAAGCGTCACGCGAACGGTCGGGGACTCGTGTCCCCGACGGCGCGGGTGGCCGAGTCGGCTTACATCGAGCCCACGGCCTACGTGGAGGCGGATGCACGCGTCGGGATCGACGCCTACGTCGGCGCGGGCAGCTGGATCGACAAGGGAGCCACGGTGGGTGACCGCACCTTCGTGGGCGCGAACGTCCACATCGGCGCGGGATGCGTCGTCGGCTCCGGCGTGAAGATCGGCAGCGGCGCGAAGCTCGGCGAGAACGCGATGGTCGGCAACGGCGCGCGCATCGAGCGCGACGCGCAGCTCGCCGCCGGGTCCGTCGTGGAGCTGAAGGGTTCGGCGGCGGCTCGCGCCGCCCTCGCGACCCCGCTCCGGGCGCCGCGTCCCCAGCAGGGGCGCGACCTGCGGACCCCGCGGGCGCCCCGCCGGGCGGCCTAGCCGGATCGGCGGCGCCGGCAGGCCCGGCGCCGCCGCGACCGCGGATCGAAGCGCCGCTCCCACTCGGGGGCGGCGCTTTTTCGCGCTCTGCAGCAGGGCGGGCGCTTGTTCCTTCACCACCAGCCCGGACACCCGCATTTGGAGGTTCCCACAACGCCGGGGTCGCACGTCCACCCGGCCGTTTGTAGGCGGCGCACCGACGTTTTCGCCAGTCCCGGCGGGCGTCGTAGCGTGTCCTCATCCCGCGATTTTCTTGAGGAGAGGTCATGGTCGACACTGCCGAACGCGTCCCGAACGCTGTCTCCACCACCACCCCGGCGCCCGCCGTCCCGGAACCCGGACCCGTCGGTGCATCGCCCCGCGTCGACGTGGAGGCGCTGGGCCGCCAGCTCCTCGGAGACTGGGCGGAGGCGCGGCTGGCGTCGCGCCGGCTCGCGGGGCGTCCCGAGATGCAGAAGCAGGAGGGCCTGTCCGTCGCCGAGCACCGGAAGCGCGTGTTCGAGCAGCTGAGGCTGCTGGTCGAGAACGGCCAGGTGCACCGCGCCTTCCCGAAGTCGGTCGGCGGCGAGGAGGACAACGGCGGCAACATCGCCGCGTTCGAGGAGCTCGTGGCGGCCGACCCGTCCCTCCAGATCAAGTCGGGCGTGCAGTGGGGCCTGTTCGGCGCCGCCGTGCTGCACCTCGGCACCGAGCGTCACCACACCGCCTACCTGCCCGCCATCATGTCGCTGGAGGTGCCGGGCGCGTTCGCGATGACCGAGACCGGGCACGGCTCCGACGTCGCGAGCATCGGGACCACCGCCACCTACGACCCGGAGACGCAGGAGTTCGTCATCGACACCCCGTTCCGCGGGGCGTGGAAGGACTACCTCGGAAACGCCGCGGTGGATGCGACCGCTGCGGTCGTGTTCGCGCAGCTCATCACGCAGAACGTGAACCACGGCGTGCACGCCTTCTACGTGCCGATCCGCGACGCCAACGGCGACTTCCTGCCCGGCGTCGGCGGCGAGGACGACGGCCAGAAGGGCGGACTGAACGGCATCGACAACGGCCGGCTGCACTTCACCGGGGTCCGCATCCCGCGCACCGATCTCCTGAACCGCTACGGCGACGTGGCGGAGGACGGCACCTACACCTCGCCGATCTCCAGCCCGGGGCGTCGGTTCTTCACCATGCTCGGCACGCTGGTGCAGGGTCGCGTCTCGCTCGACGGGTCGGCGACCATCGCATCCAAGATCGCCCTGAAGATCGCGATCACCTATGCGGACCAGCGGCGCCAGTTCACCGCGGGCAGTGACACCGACGAGGAGGTGCTGCTCGACTACCAGCGGCACCAGCGCCGCCTGCTGCCGCGCCTCGCGACGACGTACGCGGCGAGCTTCGCCCACGAGGTCTTCCTGCACAAGTTCGACGACGTCTTCAGCGGCGTCGCGGACACGGACACCGACCGGCAGGACCTCGAGACGATCGCGGCTGCACTCAAGCCGCTCAGCACGTGGCACGCGCTCGACACGCTGCAGGAGGCGCGCGAGGCGTGCGGAGGGTCCGGCTTCCTGACCGAGAACCGGCTCACGTCGCTCCGCCAGGACCTGGACATCTGGGTCACCTTCGAGGGCGACAACAACGTCCTGCTGCAGCTGGTCGCGAAGCGCCTGCTCACCGACTACAGCCGCAAGTTCGCGAAGGCGGACGCCGGCGCGCTCGCCCGCTACGTCGTCACCCAGGCGGCGGGCAAGGCGTACCACGGCAGCGGGCTGCGGAGCGTCGCCCAGACGGTCCGCGACTTCGGCTCGACGGCCCGCGCGGTCAACTGGCTGCAGGAGCCGTCCACCCAGCGCGAGCTGCTGACGGCGCGCGTCGAGACGATGATCGCGACGATCGCGGGACGCCTGCGCCCCGCATCCAAGCTGGGCAAGAAGGCGGCCGCCGACCTGTTCAACGCGCAGCAGAACGACCTGATCGAGGCCGCCCGCGCCCACGGCGAGCTGCTGCAGTGGGAGGCGTTCACGGACGCCCTCGAGGACGCGCCGGACGAAGGCACCAAGCAGGTGCTGACCTGGCTGCGGGATCTGTTCGGCTTCGGGCTGATCGAGAAGCACCTCGCCTGGTACCTGATCAACGGCCGGCTCTCGCCGCAGCGGGCGCAGGCGGTGTCGGCCTACATCGACCGGCTGCTCACGCGCATCCGCCCGCACGCCGTCGACCTGGTGGATGCGTTCGGCTACGGCCCCGAGCTGGTGCGCGCGAAGATCGCGTCCGGCGCCGAGGCGGAGCGCCAGGCCGAGGCCCGCGCGTACTACGCCGAGCGCCGTGCCGACGGCACCCTGCCGCCGCACGAGAAGTCGCAGAAGAAGCGCTGAGGCTTGGCGGGCGGCGTCGCGTCGCTCGCCCCGGCCCGGTCGCGCGATTTGTGCCAAATCGTGGTTATGGCGCTCCCATAACCGCGATTTGGCGCAAATCTCTCGCGTTCCCGCCCGCCGCGCAGGATTCGTGCCGAATGGCAGCAACCGCGGCGCCGGTGCGTTCATTCGTGACGAATGTCGCGCGCCGCCGGGTGCGATTTGTGCCAAATCGTGGTTATGGCGACGCGAATACCGCGATTTGGCACAAATCGTGAGCTCGCGAACGCGCGCGTCAGAGCAGGCCGAGTGCGCGCACGGCGTCGCGCTCCGCGACGAGCTCCGCCACCGACGCGTCGATGCGCGAGCGCGAGAAGGCGTCGATCGCGAGGCCGGGGACGATCCGCCACGCGCCGTCCACCGAGCGCACCGGGAACGACGAGACCAGCCCCTCCGGCACCCCGTACGACCCGTCGGACACCACGCCGGCGCTGGTCCAGCGCTCGCCCGTGCCGTGCACCCAGTCGTGCACGTGGTCGATCGCGGCGCTCGCCGCCGACGCGGCGGACGACGAGCCGCGCACCTCGATGATCTCGGCGCCGCGCTTCGCGACCCGGGGGATGTACTCGTCCACGAGCCAGCGCTCGTCCACCAGTTCGGTGGCCGGGCGGCCGTCCACGGTCGCGTGGCTGAGGTCCGGGTACTGGCTGGCCGAGTGGTTGCCCCACACGATGACGCCGTCGACGGACCGGACGGGCACGTGCAGGTGCCGGGCGAGCTGCGCGACCGCGCGGTTGTGGTCCAGCCGGGTCATCGCGGAGAACCGCTCGCGCGGGACGTCCGGCGCGTGCGCGCTCGCGATGAGGGCGTTCGTGTTGGCCGGGTTGCCGACGACGAGCACGCGGACGTCGTCCGCGGCGCCCGCGTTGATCGCCTCCCCCTGGGGTCCGAAGATGGCGCCGTTCGCCTCGAGCAGGTCGCTCCGCTCCATCCCCGGTCCGCGCGGGCGCGCGCCCACCAGAAGCGCGATGCTGGTGCCGTCGAACGCCGCCCGGGCGTCGTCCGTCACGTCGACGGAGTGCAGCAGCGGGTATGCGCCGTCCTCCAGTTCGAGGGCGGTCCCCTCCGCCGAGCGGACCCCGGCCGGGATCTCCAGCAGTCGGAGACGCACCGGCGTCTCACGCCCGAGCAGCTGCCCCGACGCGATCCGGAACAGCAGCGCGTAGCCGATCTGGCCGCCTGCCCCGGTCACGGTCACGGTGACGGGCGAAGGGGACGGAGACGGGGTGGATGCGCTCACGCCGCGAGCCTAAACCGCAGCCCGGGCGACCGCGCAAGCCCCGAGACCGGCCGCGCGCCGCGGCGTACGGTGTGCCCATGACGTTCGATCCGAATGCCGACATCAGCGGCGGCAAGGTCCGCCGCCGTGGCCGCACCACTGGGATCGCCGCCGGAGGCGTCGGCCTCGGCGCGATCGCGGTGTTCCTAATCGCCCAGCTGCTCGGCGTGGACGTGACCGGGCTCGTCGGCGGCGACTCCGGCGGCAGCACCCAGCAGATCGGGACGGGCGACCAGGAGGTGGCCTGCACGACGGGCGCCGAGGCGAACGCGAGCGTCGACTGCCGGATGAAGGGAGCGGCCGCCTCGCTCGACACGTACTGGGCGGACGAGCTGCCGCGCCTCGGCGGCAGCTACGAGTCGCCGCAGTTCATCCTGTTCACCGACCAGACCAGCACCGGATGCGGCGGAGCCACGAGCGCGGTGGGGCCGTTCTACTGCCCGCCCGACCGGACCCTGTACGTCGACACCGGCTTCTACGACGAGCTGCGGTCGCGGTTCGGCGCGAGCGGCGGCCCGCTGGCCGAGATGTACGTCGTCGCGCACGAGTGGGGCCACCACATCCAGAACATCTCCGGGATCATGGACCAGCACACCAGCCGCGAGACCGGACCGGCGTCGGACAGCGTCCGCACCGAGCTGCAGGCGGACTGCTTCGCCGGGAGCTGGGCGGGCGCGGCGTCGACGACGAAGGACGAGAACGGGCGCACCTTCCTCGAGCCGATCACGGATGCGCAGATCGCCGACGCGCTCAGTGCGGCTGCCGCGGTCGGCGACGACCGCATCCAGAAGGCAGCCACGGGACGCGTGAACCCCGAGGGGTGGACGCACGGCTCGGCGGAGCAGCGTCAGCGCTGGTTCACCACCGGCTTCCGTCAGGGCGCCGCCGCCTGCGACACGTTCTCGGTTCCGGCCTCACGTCTCTGAGCGTCACCGGGCGTCGGTGTCGACGGCGTCCAGAAGGAGCCCGACGGCGTCACGAACGGGGCCCGGCCGCGTCTCAAGGGGTATGTCCCCTTCCACTCTGACGGTCCCCGAGGGGATCGCTCTGCTCCTGCTGCGCGACTCCGACGGCCGACGCGCGGTCGAGGCGGGGACGTTCGACGCCCTGCTCGCGGCGGGTGCGCTCGCCGAGCTGGCGGTGGACGGCGCGATCGACCTCGACGCGGGCGAACGGGTGGTCGTGGCCGGCGGAGCCCGTGCATCCCGAGCACGACGCCTCGATCTCACGCTCCACCGCATCCTCGACGAGGTGGCGGCATGCCCGCCTCAAAAGGACGAGTGGTGGGTGGCCCGGCTTGCGGGCCTGGCGCTGACCGACGGCATCCTCGACGCCCTCGTCGGCCGCGGCATCCTGGCCGAGCGTCCGCGGACCTTCCTCGGCCACCCGGTGGCGCCCGCCTACCCGGCCCTCCGGTCCGACGAGGAGGAGGCACTGCGCGACGCCCTCCGCTTCTCGCTCGCGGTGGACCACCACCCGGCCCCGCGGGTCGCCGCGACCATCGCGCTCCTCGACGTGATCGGCCGCCTCCGCCACGTCGCCGGCTTCATCCCCGACGGCGGTCTCGACCTGCGCTCCGGCCAATGGCCCGCTGCCGCCCTCCAGGCGTGGCTGCTGGGCCGCGACCCGGTCGCCGGTGGCGCGCTGCGAACATCCATCGAGCGCGGTGACGCCGGCTGAGCGGCCCCGGGCACTAGCCTGGCGGAATGCGCACCCTCTACCCGGAGCTCGAGCCGCACGACAGCGGGATGCTGGAGGTCGGCGACGACCAGCAGCTCTACTGGGAGGTGAGCGGCAACCCGGACGGCAAGCCCGTCGTGTTCCTCCACGGCGGCCCCGGCGGCGCGACGACCCCGGCGCACCGGCGCCTGTTCGATCCGGAGCTCTACCGCATCGTGCTGTTCGACCAGCGGATGTGCGGACGCAGCCTCCCGCACGCCAGCGCGCCGGACGCCGACCTCGCGGTGAACACCACCTGGCACCTCGTCGAGGACATCGAGCGGCTGCGCGAGCACCTGGGGGTGGACCGCTGGCAGGTGTTCGGCGGTTCGTGGGGGAGCACGCTGGCCCTCGCGTATGCGGAGACGCATCCCGACCGTGTGACCGAGCTGGTGCTGCGCGGGATCTTCACCCTGCGCGCGCAGGAGCTGGACTGGTTCTACGAGGGCGGCGCCGCGGCACTGTTCCCCGATCTGTGGGAGGGCTTCGTCGAGCCCGTACCCCCGGCGGAGCGGTCGCACCTGATGCGCGCCTACCAGCGCCTGCTCTCCGACCCGGACCCGGCGGTGCACCAGCCCGCCGCGGTGGCGTGGTCGCGCTGGGAGTCGTCCACGATCACCCTGCTGCCGCGTCCGGAGCTCGTCGAGTCGTTCACCGAGCCGGCCTACGCCGTCGCCTTCGCGCGCATCGAGAACCACTTCTTCATGAACGGCGGGTGGTTCGAGGAGGGCCAGCTGATCCGGGATGCGCCGAAGCTCGCGGGCATCCCGACGGTGATCGTGCAGGGCCGCTACGACGTCTGCACGCCCCCGATGACGGCCTGGGACCTGCACCGTGCACTGCCGGAGGCGGACCTGCACATGATCCCGGACGCCGGGCACGCCTTCGACGAGCCGGGCATCCTGGATGCGCTGATCGAGGCGACCGACCGTTTCGCCGGCAAGGAAGCGCCCGAGCAGGACGACGCGGCCGAGCAGGACGACGCGACGGACGCCGATGGGCCCGACGCCGAGGAGCCGGACGGCTCAGCCGGCTAGCACCGCCAGCGCCTGCCGCAGCTGCGTCGACGACGTGGTCATCGTGTACGGGAAGTACACGACCTCGACGCCGACCGCGGCGAACTCACGCTCGAGCCGCAGGCCCTTCTCGGTGCCGCGCCAGTCGTCGCCCTTGAAGAACACGTCGAACCGGAGCTCGCGCCAGGTGTCGAGCTTGTCGGGGACGGTCTCGGCGACCGCCTCGTCGACGTACTCGATGCTGCGCACGATCTCGAGCCGCTCCGCCAGGGGGATCACCGGGCTGATGCCCTTCGTGAGCTCGAGCATCTCGTCGGAGACGACGCCCGCGATCAGGTAGTCGCACTGGCTCTTGGCGTGCTTCAGGATGTTCAGGTGTCCGATGTGGAACAGATCGAACGCCCCTGCGGCGTAGCCGACGCGTCGGGTCACGGGCTTCCCCCCTTTGGTTGAGATATCCTCACCATTCTGGCGGATTAGTGAGGATTTGTCACCAGGGGGATCGGATCCTGATCAGACGCGGCTCAGCAGGGCCTCCGCGACCGTCTCGACGAGGGGGGTGAGCTGGGCGAGGGACTGTTCGAAGACGGCCTTCGAGCGCCCGTACGGGTCGACGATGTCCCCCTCCGCACCGCCCCGGGGCGTCGAACGCCCGCGGCCCAGCGGCCTCGGCGGCCGGTGCGACGCGGCCCAGGCGACGAGTTCGCGCGGGGTCGTGTCACCGGGGGCCGCCCCGCAGAGCTGGGCGAACTCGGCCAGGGTGAAGGCCCGGCGGGCGGCGCGCGGCGCAGCGGAAGCCACCCACTCGCGGTGCGCGAAGGTGGCGGTGAGGATGAGATCCGCCCGCTCGAGCATCGGAGGATCCGCCTGCCGCGCACGGTGGCCCCGGACGTCGAGACCCCTCGCCTCGAGCAGGCGGGCCATCGGCGGGTCCGCCGACCAGCCGGTCATCGCCTCCGTGCCGGCCGACTCGACGCGGAAGCGCCGGTCATCCGCCAATTCTGTGGCGAGGAGCGCTTCCATCGCGGGCGATCGGCAGATGTTCCCCGTGCAGAGCGCGAGGACCCGGAACGGATCGTGTGCGGACATCCCACCATTCTCTCCGATGCGCCGGGCGTGGCCGCGACCACACCCGAAAGGGGGTGATTCCCGGCGTGGCGTGCTACGGTCTCACGCTGTTAGATTGGTTGATTTTGACCTGGCACCTCGCCGCGGCGTTTGCTAGGGTCGCCTTCAACCTCGGCAGGAACTGGTCTCCCCTGCCACTCCCGTTCGTACTACCCGACGTTTGGATAGCACCCCTCTATGTCCCGACACCCTGCCCACCGTATCGAGACCCCTCGGACGGCAGGCGCGAAGAAAGCGCGCCTGCGAACCGGAATCGCACTAGCGGCCAGCGCGGCCGTCGCGGCCACCGCTGTCGGCGTGACCGCCGCCGGCGCCTTCGCCGCCCAACCCACCTATGTCGCCGCCCGGCAGATCGCCGCCGACAGCTTCGACCGCACCGCGCAGAGCGGTTGGGGCGCTGCCCCGATCGGCGGCGCGTACAGCGTGAGCAGCGCAGCGGCCTTCTCGGTCGGCTCCGCCGCCGGCACCCAGGCCGTTCCGCGGCCCGGTGCGTCACTGAACGCCACCCTGCCGTCCGCGACGGCGTCGGATGTCGATGCTGCGACCACGGTCGTGCTCCCGTCCGTCCCCGCCAGCGGCAACGGCGTCTACTCCGGCGTGCAGGTCCGCTCCACGGCCGGCGCGTACTACCAGGCCAGCTTCCGGGTGGACTCCGCCAAGCGCGGTCTGCTCTCCATCATCCGCGTCAACGGTTCGACCGCGCGTCAGACCGTCGTCGCCGCTGAGAAGGTCGTCGTCTCCTCGGTCGCCGCCGGCCAGCCCATCCGCCTGGAGCTCCGGGCCACCGGCACCGACACGGTTGCACTGAGCGCCCGTGCCTGGGTCGCGTCCACGACGACGCCGGACTGGCAGGTCACCGCGGGCGACAACTCCATCGACCGGCTCACCCACCCGGGCGGCATCGGACTGTGGAGCTACGTCTCCAGCAGCTCCACCGCGGTCCCCGTGCGCTTCGACGACCTGAAGGCCGCGGCCCTCGAGGTCGAGCAGCCGGGCGACCCGGGACCGGTCGTCACGCCGACGCCGACCCCGACCGAGACCACGACGCCGACTCCGACGCCCACGCCGACGACGACGCCCGCTCCGCCGGTGACTGCTCCGCAGCCTCCGGTGACCGACCCCGGGTCGACCCCGACCACCGGACCGGACACCAGCATCGACCAGTCGTCCGCACGCACCGCGACCGGCGCCGCGCCGATCGGCAGCACGTCCTACGCCGTCCCCGCGGGTGCCTACTTCGTGGCGACGAACGGCAGCGACGGCGTGTCGCGGTCGACCGAGTCCGCCCCCTGGAAGACCGTCCAGCACGCGGTGGACGCGGTTCCGTCCGGTTCCACCGTGGTGGTCCGCGGCGGCACGTACCACGAGACCGTGACCATCCCGCGCGGCAAGCAGGTCACCATCCAGTCGTACCCGAAGGAGGCCGTCTGGTTCGACGGCAGCCGCACGGTGTCGAACTGGGCCCACTCGGGTTCCGCCTGGGTCGCCGGCAGCTGGAACGTCAACTTCGACGACAGCCCCACGTACGACCGGGGCGCCCCCGACGGCACGGCGGCAGGCTGGCAGTTCGTCAACCCGGCCTACCCGATGGCCGCGCACCCCGACCAGCTGTTCCTCGACGGCCGCGCGCTGAAGCAGGTCTCCTCCCGCTCCGCGGTGACGGCCGGCACGTTCTACGTGGATGAGGGCGCTCACCAGCTGGTGCTCGGCTCCGACCCGTCGGGCCACGAGCTGCGCGCCAGTGACACCGTCAAGGCGTTCGTGGTGCTCGGCGACGGCAGCGCGCTGAAGGGCATCGGCATCCGCCGGTACTCGCCCTCCGTGCCCGACATGGGCGCCGTGCAGGTGTACGCCAACCGGGCCACCATCGAGAACGTCGCCATCACCGACAACGCCACGACCGGACTCGCCATCGGCGGTACGGACGGCACCCTGACCCGCGTCACGGTCGCCCGCAACGGCATGCTGGGTGCGCAGGCGACCTACTCGGACCGCCTCAAGGTCAACGGCATGCTCGCCGACCACAACAACACCGAGCACTTCAACCGCGCGCCGGTCGCCGGTGGGTTCAAGGTCGCCCGTGCCCGCGACATCACCGTCCTGAACAGCAACTTCCTGAACAACGACGGCAACGCGCTGTGGTTCGACGAGTCGGTGTACGACGCGAAGATCGCCAACAGCGACATCGTGGGCAACTCGGGCAACGGCCTGGTCGCCGAGATCTCCGCGAAGTTCGCGATCGCCAACAACGTGATCGCGCAGAACGGCATCGCCGGCATCCTCGTCAGCGACACCAACGGCGCGGACATCCGCAACAACACGATCACCGGCAACGCCCGTGACATCAACATCACCCAGGGCTTCCGCCGGGCGAGCGACCTCTCCACCGCCGGTCACGACCCGCGGCAGAAGCTGCCGGACCCGACGGTCACCTGGATCACGGGCAACATCAGCGTCGTGAACAACGTGCTCTCCAACAGCACCGGCAACGCCGTGCTCGCGGTCGAGGACTACAGCCACGAGCGTTCGGCCGCCCAGATGGGCATCACCCTGAACGGCAACGTCTACCAGCGGACCTCCGCCGGAGACCCGTCGTGGCTGATCATCTGGTCGCGCGGCGCGGGCAACCCGGCCGTCTACGGGTCGCTGGCGGAGTTCACGTCGGCCACCGGCCAGGACCGCACGTCGCGGTCGTTCGACGGGCAGAGCGTCCTGACGAGCGGCTTCGACCCGCTGCCGCTGGTCGCGTCGCTCACCTCGGCGCTGGCTCAGCCGCTGCCCGCGGCGACGGCTCAGCTCATCGGCAAGCCGGCCGGCGCACTGCAGCTGGGCGCCTGGAGCTGATGCTCCGGATCGCTCAGCGGCTGCGGACCATGCGGGCCGCCGCCATAACCCCGGAGAGATCCCGCCGGATCGCGGGGATGAGCAGCACCGCAGCACCGTAGACGAGCGCAAGCGCCACGACGGCCGCCGCCACCTGGACCACCGTGCCCAGGGCGGCGGCCGTCGTGCATGCGGCCCAGGCGGCCGCCGCGCCGAACGCGGCGCATGCCAGCACCCGGCCGGCTCCGGCGTACAGCCGGGCGGTGGGGACCTCGGTGTTGCGTGCGAGCCACCACAGCGACAGCGGCCACGACAGGGCCGGTGCGATCGCGTAGGCGATCGCGACACCGAGCACACCGCCGAACGATCCGATGACGATGCAGACGATCTTGATCGCGGCGCTCACCAGCGAGTAGCGCAGGAGCGCCCCCGTCAGCCCGCGCGAGACGTAGGCCCAGTAGCCGACGAAGGCGAGGATCTGGAAGATCCCGGCGATGGCGAACAGCCGCAGGATCGGCGCCGCCTCGCCCCACTGCGCGCCGAGCAGCAGGGACGTCAGGGGCTCGGACGCCCCGGCCACCAGGGCGAGGCCCGCCACGACGGTGTAACCGAGGGCGAGCTGCCCGCGGCAGAGCCACTCGCCGAACCGCTCCTTGTCGTCCTGCAGGCGCGAGAAGACGGGAAGAGCGACGGTGGTGAGGGGGATGCGCACCTGGTTGAGCGGCGTCATCAGGAGCTGGAAGGCGCGGCTGTAGACGCCGAGGGCCGAGGCCCCGAAGCGTGCGCCAACCAGGATGTTGTCGATGTTGTTGCTGATGTAGCTCACCAGCTGGGAAGCGAGCATGTTCCAGCCGAAGGCGACGAACGCGCCGATCGGGGCGTCGCGCCGTGGGAGCCCGGGCAGCCAGCGGCCCGAGATCACCAGGACGACGAGCAGAACCGTGGCCTGGGTGAGCTGCTGCGCCACCAGGGCCCAATATCCCCAGCCCGCCAGCGCGGAGCCGACGGCCACGCCGAGCGCGAGGAACGGGGCGACGATGTCGGCCAGCGCGACGGCGTTGAACCGCATCCGGCGCACCAGATCCGCTCGGTACTGGGTGCCGAGCCCGTTGATGAGGAACGTGAACGCCAGCGCGTGAGCGATCGGCACGAGATCCGGCTGGTGGAAGCCGAGGGCGATCAGCCCGGCGCCCGAGAAGACCGCCGCGGTGAGCACGGCGCCGATCGCCGCGTTGACCCAGAACAGGTTGCTGCGCTGTCCCCGGGTGACGACGGGCGCCTGAATGGAGGCGGACGACAGCCCGAAGTCACGGAACAGCTCCCCGACGCCGATGATGGCGACGACCATCGCGATCAGGCCGTAGTCGTGGGGGCTGAGAAGGCGGGCCAGGACGACGACGGACGCCACCTGGACGACGACCTTGCCTCCCTGTGCGCCCAGGGTGACGGCCGCTCCCCGTGCCGCGCGACGGCCGAGCCCCTCCGTGCCGGGGGCGGGGGTGCGCACGTCGGGTGCGTCGGGGTCGTGCGCGGTCCGCGCGCGAGAACCCGCCCGCTCGACGCGATGCTGGGGGCCGGGACGCGGTGTCCGGATCGTCATGCGCGGCGCTCTCTCGCCGCGAGCGTGCGGGCTCGGGCGCGTCGGAACGTCCCCCGGGCGACGCGCACGACCTCGCGGAGACGCGGCAGCGCGAGCGCGAGCAGTCCGAAGCCGCGGTAACGCGGAACGCGGCTCCCCGCGAGCACGGCGCCGGCAAGGCGTCCCGCCAGTGTGCTGCGGCGGGTGGTCTGCAGCGGCTGGACGGCGGCCAGGTCCTCCATCTCGATGGTGCTCACCGAGATGACGCCGGCCTCGACGGCGCGGAGGATGATGTCGTAGCCCCGCTCGGTCCGGGCGATCAGGGCGCTGCGTCCGGCGCCGTCGGCGAACACCGGGTAGCCCCGCTCGTCCGACCGCCAGAAGTCCGCCGCGGTGATGTCGGCGCTCTCGCCCACTCCGTCCGCGCAGATCTTGCAGCGCCACTGCGCCGCAGGACCGAGGGCGGACCCCCACGATTCGTCGTAGCTCGCGTCGCTGGACGTTCCGTCGGGACGTTCGACGGTGAAGCGCCCGGGCCATCCGCGGCCGCGATACCAGAGGTCGCTCACCGGCGTCCCCGGGGGAGAGCCCAGCTCGGTTGCGAGGCGATCCGTGGCGTGCTGGCTCGGCGTGCCGGCGCAGAAGAACGAGAGCAGCACCGGCTGCTCGCCGGATGCCCGCCGGTCGGAGGTGAGCGCGCGGACGGCACTCACCTCGCACGGCTTCCCGACCATGACCGTGCCGGGGAGCAGGACCTCGGGACGCGAGGCGCTCGCCGTCGGCGCATACCGGGAGCCGGCGGCGCCCAGCGCCTCGTCGCGGCTGAGGATGCTCACGCTCACCGTGCGCCGGGGCTCCTCGGCGTCCGCGCGTGCACCCACCATGCGCGCGGCCTGGCCGGTCTCCAGCAGCCAGGCGGCGATGGCGGTGAGCGCTCCGCCGCTGCTGCCGCGGAAACGCACGTCGGTGTCGGTCGCCCAGGCCATCCACACGCGGAGGTACGGTCCCATCGTGGGGTGCCGGCGCCCGGCCGTAGGATGCACCGCACGTACGGTCACGCCGGGGCAGGCCTCCTCGAACCGTCGGACGGCGTCCGGCTCGACCGACGCGGCCGGCTCCGCGCGCGGCGCTTCCTGGTCTTCCGCGACCGGGTCGACCGGCGTCGGGCGGAGGTTGCCCTCGGCATCGAGCCGCATCTCCAGCCCGGGGTCGAGCAGCGCGCACGCCCCGCATCCGCTGCAGTTGCCGGACGCGACGACGCGGGCGACGGCCGCTCGGAGGGCGGCCGTGCGCTCCTCCGCGGTGCGGGTCGATGTCGTGCGGGTGGTCGTGGTCATGCGGCCACCCGCTCGACGCTCTGCGCGAGCGCCGAGGCCGCCGCATCCAGGCGCTCGCCGGCGACCCCGAGGAGCCGGGTCGCGTCGGCCGAGAGCGCCTCGTCGGCGACATGTGCGAGCGCTTCTCCGGCAGCATCAGCGGAGGTGCGCAGGTCGACCGAGCGCGTCCAGCCGAGGTCGCCGAGCAGCGGACCGAACTTGCGGGAGTAGGCGAGGGGCACGGCCGGGGTCCCGGTCGACAGCGCATTGAGGCACGCGTGCATCCGTGAGCCGAGCACCACTTGGGCGGATGCGACGGTCCGCCGCACGTCGTCCAGGTCGCGCGGCACGACGGTCTCGAGCCGCTGGGAGCGCTGCGCCTGCAGTTCGGAGATCGCGTGGATGTCGGAGTCGGGATTGTCGGATTCGAGCACGTGGGCCAGAAGCGTCACCTCGCGGCCTTCTGCCGCGAGGCCGTCGAGGAGGCGGTGCACCGTACGGCGGTACGCCTCGTTGTCGACGTGCGGGTTGGCGTTCCAGAGCAGGCCGGAGACGTTGAGCACCACGTCCCGGGTCTTCGCGACGGCCGGCCGCGGGAGGGCGAACACGACGTCGGTGGTCAGGACGTCGGCCGGGCGTCCGAGAGCCCGGGCCGCGTCGGCGCTCGCGCTGTCGCGGGCCATCACCAGCTGCGACCTGCGGAGGCTGCGCCGCGCGATGCGGCGGCCGAGGGGGGAGTCGAACGGGCCGATGGTCTGCGGCCCGAGCACCACCGGCACCCCCGCCTGGGTGGCGAACTCCGCCACCGCGGACATGACGGCCAGGCGCCGAGTGCCGTAGATGTCGGCGAAGCTGTCGCCGGACCGCGTGTCGACGACCAGATCGAAGCCGGCCAGCCAGCGCTGCATCCCGTTCCGTCCCGTGACGCGTTCCTTCACGAGCGAGCGGAGGCGGCCGATGGGCAGCTGCGGTGCGCGCATCCCGTAGTTCTGGAAGACGATCTCCGTGTCGGGCTCGACCCGGCGGAGGAGCGCGGCGGTCCCCGCTCCGAGCGCGCGCACGCCGAGGTTGGGCGACGCATCGTCGGCCCACAGGATCAGTGTTCGCATCGACGCTCCCATGGTCGGTCGGGTGAGGGGGTGCTCGGCGCTCGAGGTGAGACTTACTCATGTATCTTAGTCAGCGCCCGGCGTTCGCGTGACCCCAATTGAGGGCGCGTGAGGAGCGGGGCTGCGCGTGCCAGAGTGGACGGCATGCCGATCGGAGGGGGAGACATGCCGGGCCTCGTCGTGCAGCAGTCGTTTCCGGAGCCGCGACCCACCACCAACCCGTACCTGATCATGCTGCGCGAGGCCGTCGCCGCGCAGCCCGGTACCGAGGTGCGGACCTTCAGCTGGCGTCGGGCACTGCTCGGGCGGTACGACGTCTTCCACGCGCACTGGCCGGAGATCCTCGTCTCGGGTCACAGCCCGCTGAAGAAGGCGGTGCGGCAGGTCTTCACCCTGGCCCTGCTGCTCAAGCTCCGGATCACCCGCACGCCCATCGTCCGCACGGCGCACAATCTCGACCTGCCGACCGGGATCAGCCGGCGCGAGACCGCCCTGCTGAGGCTCTTCGACCGCTGGACGACCCTGCGCATCCGCCTCAACCCGCTCACGCCGGTTCCGGAGGGATCGGCGGTCGAGACCATCGAGCACGGCGACTACCAGAAGTGGTTCGCCCGCTACCCCCGGCGGTCGGCGACGCCGGGGCGGCTCGCCTACGTCGGCCTCGTGCGCCGCTACAAGGGCGTCGACGCCCTGATCGCCGCCTTCCGCGATGCGTTCCGCTCCGACGGCGAGCCGCACGCCAGCCTGACGGTGTCGGGCAAGCCCTCGTCGGACGAACTCGTCGCGCAGCTCCAGGAGCAGGCGGCGGGCGACGACCGCATCTCGCTCCGCTTCGCGTTCCTCACCGACGAGGAACTCGTCGCCGCCGTCACCGAGGCGGAACTGATCGTGCTGCCCTACCGCGAGATGCACAACTCCGGGGGTGCGCTCTCCAGCCTGTCGCTGCAGCGGCCGGTGCTCGTGCCTGACAACGAGGTGAACCGGTTGCTCGCCGAGGAGGTCGGCGAACTCTGGGTGCAGCGGTACCAGCCGCCGCTCGGCTCCGGCGACCTCGAGCGCGCGCTCGCCGCCGTCCGCGCGCGCGAGCCGGGCAGCACGCCGGACCTGAGCCGGCGCGGGTGGGACGAGACGGGACGGCGCCACGTCGAGGCGTACCGTCGTGCCATCTCGCTGGTCAGCCGGCGGCGCGCACGAACACCCCGCGTTTGACCGGACGGCCCGCCCGGAGGGCGTCGCCGAGCGATCGGGCGGCGAGTCCCCGGGCGGCGTAGGCGTCGAGCACCGCACCGGAGAGGGCGAGCCGGTCGACCACCGGCTCCGGCCCGTCGTCGACGCCGTCCACGGCGGAGGCGAAGTTGTCGTGCGCGAGCAGGATGGCTCCGCGGTGCGCGGCCCGTTCCGCCCCCGCGAGACGTTCCGCGTCGGACAGGGCGCCGGCGCCGTCGCGGACCGACGCATCCCAGAGCACCGGCACCAGGCCCGCCGACCGGACCGACCGCCAGGCCGAGAAGGTCAGGTGACCGTAGGGCGGCCGGTACCAGCGGACGGTGCGGCCGATGGTGTCCTCGAGCTCGCGCCTCCCGTCGTGCATCCGGCGGTGGAACTCTTCGCCCGGCAGCGTCGTGGCATCCACGTGGTCCACGCCGTGCAGGGCGATCTCGTGACCGGCCTCCTGGACGGACCGCACGAGCGCGGGATCGCGGCGGACGCGCGAGAGCAGGACGAAGAACGTGGCGGTCGCGCCCCGGTCGGCCAGCAGCTCCACCAGGCGGTCCGTCGTCCCGGCGACCGGGCCGTCGTCGTAGGTCAGCACGAACTCCGGCGCGGCCGTGCGTACGGAGACGATGGAGCCGGCCGGTGCGGTCACCCGCCGGACGACCTCGCGGGCCGCGCCGCGAAGCGTCATGCGCCGGCTCCCGCTGGGCCGCCTGCGGCGCCTGCGGCGTCGGCGGCCGCGGCATCCCCGGAAGCGGGCCGTGCGTACTCCTGGTAGACGATGCCGAGCGCGCCCTGCACCATCCCGCCGCCCCGCCAGATCGCCCGCGCACCGCGCGCCTGGTGCCGCAGCGAACGGAGCACCACGCCGGCGACCCATCGGACGGCGCCGCCGAGGATGCGCGCGAGGCCCCCGGCGACCGCCGCGACCCGCACCCGAAGGGGGCCGGCCGCGCCGCGCGCGAGGCGGATACGGATGGTGCTGGTCGAGTTGCCGTGGCTCCACGCGCGCTGCAGCACCCACCGGCGCGTCATCCGGGTGCGGGGGACCAGATCGGTGATGGCCGACTCGTCGCACCAGGTCATGCGATAGCCCTTCGCGTGCAGCTCACGGCTGAACAGGGTGTCCTCTCCGCCGCTCAGGCCGAGGTCGTCGGCGAACCGTACGCCGGCCTCGTGGACCTGCTCGAGGTCGAGCAGGAGGTTGCCCGCGGCGGCGACGTCGATCGGCGACCCCGTCGGCATCCTGCGCCGCACGTAGAACGACCCGGCGGCGAGCCACGGGTCCAGTTCACCGCTGAACTCGGCGACCACGCGGCCGGAGACGGCTGCCGGCCGGCCCGTGTCCTGCCAGGTCTCGAGCAGCCGCACCAGCCATCCCTCGTGCGGCACCTCGTCATCGTCGATGAAGGCGAGCAGCCGGGTGCCCGCCTCGTCGATCGCGCGGTTCCGCACGGCCGAGATGCCGGGATGCGACTCCACGACGGCACGCACGCGGTCGTCGCCGAGGGCGTCCACGACGGCCTTGCCGCTGCCGGCGGGATCGTTGTCCACGATCAGCACGCGGGTGGGATGGGACGGCCCCGCCTGGTCCGCGTGCTGGAGCAGCTGCGGCAGGAGCGCACCGAGCTCGGCTGGACGATGGAACGTCGGCACGGCTATCGTCACTGACACCGGTTCCTCCGGTTGCACGGCCACCCCCCCTCACGTCAGAGCGGAAGTCTATGCCAGACCCGACACCCGATGCTCCCGCCGTCACGCGCGGACCCGCACCGGTGTTCGCCGCGGAAGCCGTCGTGGTCGTGAACTACGGGTCGTCCGGCCTGCTCGCCGAGAACCTCGCCGCCCTCACCCGGCGTGCCGGGGGGCTCCTGACGGTCGTCGTCGACAGCTTCAGCTCGGACGCCGAGCGCGCGAGGATCGCGGACCTCTGCGAGCAGGAGGGATGGATCGCCGTGCTGCCGCCGGACAACCCGGGATTCGGCCGGGGGATGAACGCCGGCGTCGAGCGAGCCGCACAGGCAGGCGCCGAACGCGTCCTCCTGCTCAACCCGGACGCGGAAATCGCACCGGAGGCGGTCCGGGCGCTGTTCGACGCGGTCGCTGCGAGCCCGCTCACCCTGGTCGCCCCGCGCATCCTCCGTCCGGACGGGACGGTGTGGTCGGCCGGGTCGGATGTGTCGCTGGTCGACGGGCGGATGACGTCGGCGCGACGACGCCCGCAGCCTCCAGAGCGGCGAGCCGAGCCGTGGCTGAGCGGCGCCTGCCTCTGCCTGTCGCTCGCACTGTGGGAGCGGGCGGGCGGCTTCGCGGACGGCTACTTCCTGTACTGGGAGGACGTGGACCTGTCGTTCCGGGTTCGCAACGCCGGGGGAGCACTGGAGGTGCGGGAGGACATCGTCGCCACCCACGCCGAGGGCGGAACGCAGCAGGCGGGGGCCGAGCGCGCCGCGACCGCCAAGTCGGAGGCGTACTACTACTTCAACATCCGCAATCGCATGCTGTTCGCCGCGCTTCAGCTCGACGACGACGACCTGCGGCGCTGGCTCCGCGCATCCCCCGGCGTCGCGCGGGAGATCCTGCTGCAGGGCGGCCGTCGGCAGTTCGTGCGACCCGTGGTCCCGCTGCGCGCCGCCCTGAGGGGCCTCCGCGACGGACGCCGGATCGCGCGGGCGGAGCTGCGGGCGCGGGCGGGTCGTCCGCGCGCGGCGGTCCCCGGCGGCGTCGACGGCCGGCGTGACGCGCGCATCCGGGAGGGACGATGACGGTCCGGGGACGACTGCGGCGGTATGCCGAGCTCGCGCGCGGGGTGCTGCGCGGCCACCCGGGAGCCCGCATCGGCCCGGGCGTGCGGCTCGGCGGTCCCGGGCGGTACGAGCTCGCCCGCGGAAGCGCCGTCCGCAAGGGCGCGCGGGTGTGGGTCGGCGAGGGCGCCGTCCTGCGACTGGAGCGGGGCAGCGCCATCGGCGCACGCTGCACGGTGAACGTCGCGTCGGGTGTGTCGCTCGGGGAGGGCACCCAGATCTCGTGGGAGGTGCAGCTCCTCGACACCGACTTCCACCGCATCACCCGGCCGGACGGTGAGGTGCTTCCGCACACCGCGCCGATCCGCATCGGCCGTCACGTGCTCGTCGGGACCGGCGCCATGATCCTCAAGGGCGTGAGCATCGGCGACGGGGGCGTCGTGGCCGCCGGGTCGGTGGTGACGCGCGATGTGGATGCGGGGGTCATCGTCGGGGGGAACCCGGCCAGACCGCTGGGCGAGGCGTCCGACTGGGAGTGACCGTGCCGCGGGGTGGCTCGGCGGGGCGGTGACCCCCTGATGAGGGGGCGACAGCTGAGGAATTCTCGTATTAGTCTGGACATGCAACAGCGACCCGACCCCTGATGCGACCTGATAGCCGTTCCGTACTCCCTTACCCGGGAGTCCCGCGGAGACATCGTTGGCCGAGCCGTCGTGTGTTTCCGAGAGAGCGAGAGCGAGCATCCACATGGTCGATGGGGGAAGGCGCATCAGCGTCGCCCTCGTGGGCACGCGAGGCGTGCCGGCGAGGTACGGGGGATTCGAGACCTGCGTGGAGGAGGTCGGCACCCGGCTGGCCGCCCGCGGCCACGACGTGACCGTCTACTGCCGCCCGACCGCCGACGACGCCCGCCCCTCCGAGTACGCCGGGATGCGGCTGGTCCACCGGGGCGCGCTCCGCCGGCGCAGCCTGGAGACCCTCAGCCACACCGGGCTCTCGGTCGCGCACCTGCTCCGCCACCGGACGGACGCCGCCATCGTCTTCAACGCGGCGAACGCGCCGTACCTGCCGGCCCTGCGCGCTGCGCGCATCCCCGTCGCCACCCATGTCGACGGACTGGAGTGGCGGCGTGCGAAGTGGGGACGCGGCGGCCACGCCTACTACCGCACGGCCGAGTCGCTCGCCGTGCGCTGGTCCGACGCGCTCATCGCCGACGCGCAGGGGATCGCCGACTACTACCGCGACGAGTTCGACGCCGACACCGAGCTGATCGCCTACGGCGCACCGCTCGTGGCTCGCGAGTCCGACCTGCTCGCCGGCGTCGGCCTGGAGCCGGACGGATACCACCTGCTGGTCGCGCGGTTCGAAGCCGAGAACCACGTGGACATGATCGTCGAAGGCTACGTGCGGAGCGCCTCCACCAAGCCCCTCGTCGTCGTCGGCTCAGCTCCGTACGCGGAGGAGTACAGCGCCCGGGTGCGGAACGCCGCGGACGACCGGGTGCGGTTCCTCGGCGGCGTCTGGGACCAGCGCCTGCTGGACCAGCTGTACGCGGGAGCCAGCACCTACCTACACGGCCACTCGGTCGGCGGGACCAACCCGTCGCTCCTCCGCGCGCTCGGCGCCGGCACCGCCGTGATCGCCTACGACGTCTCGTTCAACCGCGAGGTGGCCGGTGCGGCCGCCGCCTACTTCTCCGACGCCGCGGGCGTCGCGGCGGCGGTGGATGCGGCGGACGGCGACCCGTCACTGCTGGTCGCGCGCCGCGACGCAGCGGTCGCACGGGCGTCCGCCTACGACTGGGACGACGTGGCCGACCGGTACGAACTCCTCTGCCGCCGCCTGGCCGCCCGCGAACTGGTCAAGCCGGCCCGCCCGCTCGGGCGTCAGCGCACCGGGGCCTTCGGCCGCCGGACCGCCGAAGAGCAGGCGCTTCCGGGCGTCGGCCGGATCGAAGGGGTGTCGCGATGACCGGCGGCAGCGCCGACGCGACCGGCCTCCGCACCGGCGGCTTCGGCGACGCCGTGCGGCGGCTGCGGGATGCGCAGAAGCCCCCGGCGCGATCCGCGCCCGCCTACTCGCGGTTCGTCAACCGGCGCATCGGCCGCTACCTCGCTGCCTGGGCGTACACCGCGCGACTGACGCCGAACGCGGTCACGGGCATCAGCGCCGTCTTCACGTTCGTCGCCATCGGCCTCCTCGTGGCCCTGCCGCCGACCTGGCTGCTCGGCGTCGTCGTGGCCGTGCTGCTCCTGGTCGGCTACGCCTTCGACTCGGCCGACGGGCAGCTGTCCCGTCTGCTCGGCACCAGCAGCCCGGCCGGCGAATGGCTCGACCACATGGTGGATGCGACCAAGGTGTCGACGATGCCGCTCGCGCTCGCCGTCGGCTTCTACCGCTTCGGAGTCGTCCCGACTGCATGGCTGCTCGTGCCGATCGGTTTCGCGATCGTCTCGGCGGTGCTCTTCTTCGGCATGATCCTGACCGAGCAGCTGCGGCGCCGTACCCGCGGCGCCGTGCCGCTCGCGGCCGACGCGCCGGGGCGCCCCTCGTGGGCGCGGGCGCTCGCCGTGCTGCCCATGGACTACGGCGTCCTGTGCCTGTCGTTCCTGACCCTCGGTGCCGTTCCCGTGTTCACGACGCTGTACACGCTGATCGCGGCGGCCACCACGGCCTTCCTCGTTCTCGCGGCCGCCAAGTGGTTCCGCGAGCTCCGCTCCTGGACTCCCGCAAGACCCGAACAGAAGGGGGACCTCCGATGACCAAGGTCGATCGTCCCGAACCGAACCCCGACGAGCAGCCCGGCGGACGACGCCGTCGGCGGGCGCTCCTCATCGCCGGCGCCGTCGTCGTGGCGGCGGTCCTCGCGGTCGCGATCTCCGTCGCCGCGGTGCGGGGTGCGCAGAATGCCCAGAACGCCCAGTCCGCGTCCGGGGACAAGAAGACGGCGTTCCAGCTCCCCACGCCGGACACCAACTCGCCGCCGCCGCCCGCCGCCTCACCGACGCCGAGCGCGTCGTCGGGCGGCGCCCAGGCCGCGCCGAAGCCCGACGCGCGCTACGGAGCACCCGTCGCGGCCGTCGTGTCGCGCGACGACACGGCGACGCTGTCGGGCGGCCTGACGGCCAAGCTTGAGGTCGAGAAGACCAACGCCACGGCGGTACGGGCCGGTGAGGTCTCCGGTTCGGCCGTGCAGGTCAAGGTCGAGCTGCGCAACCCCGGCGCCAGCGACGTCTCCCTGTCCCAGGTGGCCGTGAACGCCTACTACGGCTCGAAGTCGATTCCCGCCACTGAGCTCAGCGATGGCGCCCAGCCGCTCCTCGGAACGTTGAAGGCGGGTGAGACCCGGACCGGGGTCTACGTGTTCTCCGTTCCCGCCGACCAGACCGGCGCTGTCGTCATCACCGCGACCGACGCCGCCGGAACCCCGATCACCGTCTTCAAGTGAGCCGTCCGTGACCGTCGCCTTCCGAGCCCTCCTCGTCTCGTCGTCCCTCAGCGGGCCGGCGGTCGACCGTACGCTGGTCAGCGTCGCGGGGCTCACGGTGGCGGTCGCGGCGTTCCTGGTGCTCCGGCGGATGCCGCGCACCGCGGTGGGCGTCTGGATCGGCGTGCTCTGCTTCGTGCCGATCTGGATCGGCCTGGGTATCGGCTTCAACGGGAACTACTACCTGCCGGCGGTGACCGGGATGGCCCTCCTCGCGACGGTCGCGCTGCTCCCCGCCCACGGTTACCGGTTCGGCATGATGGACGGACTGGTCGCGCTGCTCATCGTCTTCGCGATCGCCTCGCTGCTCACGGAGAACGCCGGGATCGCGCTCGGCTTCGCGTTCTCGCTCGGCACCTACTTCGTCGCCGGTTATGTGTTCGGGCGCGTCGCGGGGCTCCGCGTCGACCCCGCCTGGATCTACGGCGCGGTCGCGATCGCGTTCAGCATCGTCAGCGTGCTCGCCATCATCGAGTTCTTCGGCGGCTGGAACCCCTTCGTCACCATCAAGGCCGGCAACTCCATGTACGCCATCTGGGGCACCATCCAGGAGCGCGGTGGCGTCGCGCGGGCGGAGGGCGCCTTCGGGCACTCCATCGCCCTCGGCTCCAGCCTCGCGATCGCCATCCCGCTCACCCTGGCCGCACGCTTCCCGCTGCTGCTCAGGGCGGCGATGGTGCTGCTGATGCTGTTCGCGACGGTGCTCACCTTCAGCCGGATCGGGATGATCGGCGCGCTTCTCGGCCTCTTCCTCTCGATCCTGTTCATGCGCGACGCCATCTCGCGCCGGGCGCGGATCGTCCTCACCTCCGCGATCGTGGTGGTGTCCCTGCTGGTGTTCCCGCTGGTCACGACGGTCTTCGACGACGCCGGGTCGGAGGCCTCCGGAAGCGCCGACTACCGGGGCGACCTGCTGTCGCTGATCGGGAGCATGAACGTGGTCGGCGTCGCGGACTCGGCGCGCAAGGACTCCACCGGCCAGGTCTACTTCGGCGACTTCCGCTCCATCGACAGCCAGCTCATCCTCACCGGGCTCTCCAGCGGAGTGATCGCGCTCCTGCTGGTCGTCGCAGCCCTGGTCGCCGGCATCGTGCTCGTGATCTCCCGCCGTGCCACCCCGGCGACCATTGCCGTGGTCGCGCAGATCCCGGCTCTGGCGACCGTCGCTCTGATCACCCAGTACTCGGTGTTCCTCTGGGTCGCGATCGGCCTCGCCGCGACGACGCAGCACTTCCGTCCGTCCGTTGCAGCCGGCACGCTCCTCGTGTCGCAGCACCACCGGCGCCAGGAGGTCCCCGCGGGCCTCCCGGCCGCCGTGCCCGTCCCCTCGCGCGAAAGGAGCGCACGCTGATGCCCGCGCCCGCCCGACACACCCCCGACAACCGCCCCAGCACCGAACAGGGACGGGGCGGAGACCCCGCCCAGCACCAGTTCGTGGCCGCTTTCAAGCGCTTCTGGTACATCATCGCGCTGGGCGCGTTCGCCGGGCTGATCGGCGGGTGGGGACTCGCCCAGGTGGCGACGCCGGTCTACACCGCGACGAGCAACCTGTACTTCTCGCTCAACTTCGGCGGTTCCGCGAACGACCTCAACCAGGGCTCCACCTACACGCAGAACCAGATGCTGTCCTTCGCACAGCTGGCGGAGTCCGCGATCGTGCTGCAGCCGGTGATCGACCAGCTGCACCTCGAGCGCACGCCCGCCTCCCTGGCCGACTCGATCGCCGTCAGCACGCCGCAGAACACCGTCATCCTCGAGCTGTCCGTGACCGACAGCGACCCCGCGCAGGCCGCAGACATCGCCAACGCGGTGGCCGCGACGCTCGGCAAGAAGGTGGAGGAGATCGCCCCGAAGAGCGTGACGGGCGCCACCACCGTGTCCGTGCGCACGATCCAGACGGCGGTGAAGCCGGAGGCGCCCTCGTCGCCCAACGTGAGGCTGAACCTCGTCGCGGGCGTCGTGATCGGTCTGCTGCTCGGCGTGCTGCTCGTGGTGCTGCGCGAGCTCCTCGACACGCGGGTGCGCTCCGCCGACATCGCCGCGCGCGTCACCGGCGTCCCGCTGCTGGCGCAGATCCAGCGGCTGCGACGGCGCCAGCCCAGCCCGATCCTCCTCACCGACCCGCTGTCGAGCGCCGCAGAGGGCTACCGGCGTCTCCGCTCCAGCCTGGAGTTCGTGAGCGTCGACTCTGACCGCCTCGCGTTCGTGGTGACCTCGTCCGTCCCGGACGAAGGCAAGTCGCTGGTCTCGCTGAACCTCGCGCTGGCGCTGACGGAGGGCGACCGCCGGGTGCTGCTCGTGGATGCGGACCTGCGCCGGCCGACGCTCGCCGCCTCGACGGGGCTGCCGGCCGGATCGGGCCTCACCTCCGTGCTGGTCGGGCGCGCCTCCGTCGCCGAGGTCGTCCAGGAGTGGAACGGGCTGGACGTCATCACGAGCGGTCCCATCCCGCCGAACCCCAGCGAGCTGCTGTCGTCGCGGGCCATGTCCGACTTCATCGCGCAGGTGGGCCGCGAGTACGACGTCGTCGTGTTCGACACGCCGCCGATGACCGCGGTCGTCGACGCGGCGGTGGTCGCCCGCTCGCTGGATGGCGCACTCGTGGTGGCGGACCGGACGCGCGTCTCGCGGTCGCAGCTGGCACTGACGATGGACCTGCTCGAGAAGTCGGGCGTCCGTGTCCTCGGGCTCGTCCTCAACCGCGTCGCGCCCACCAAGAGCTCCGACAGCTACTACCGCCAGTCGGGCACCGAGAAGAGCGGATGGCGGAGCCGGCTGCGCCTGCGCCGTCGCGCGTCGACCACTCCGCCGCTCCCGCTTCCCCCGCTGCCGGCCTCGGAACCCGACGCGCTGCCCGCCGCCGAGCGCGCCGCAGCGGACTGGGAGGTCGACGACGCACAGCTCGACGAGCACTTCGACGAGGACATTAGCGCCGTCGAGTCGGACGAGGACGACGACCGCGAGCTGGCGAACACCGGCCCGACGTCACAGGTGAAGCCGCGCCGCTGACGGCCGCGGCGCGGGTCGCCCGCCTCAGCGGCGGGCGGCCGACCGCACGATGTCCGCGATGCGCCGCCGGTAGGTGGAGACGCTGTGCCGGCGCTCCGCCTCGTCGGCGTCGGCCGTGACGGCCTGCGCGGTGGCGTCCCAGCCGTCGATCGTCCCCTGGAGGGCGTCCGCCAGTGCGGTCGCGTCGTCGGGACGGACGGTCACGGCCGTGCGGTAGCCCGCCGTCGCCTCAAGGAGCCCGCTGGTGGCGCTCGCGATCACCGGGCGTGCGGCGAGCAGTGCCTCCACGGCCGTGTTGCCGAACGGCTCGTCGACGCGCGAGGGCACCACGACGACATCGCCGGAGCCGACGATGTCCCACACGGACGGCTGGAAGCCGTGGAACCGGACGCTGTCGTTCAGACCGGCGCGGCCCACCGTCTCGGTCAGCTCCTTCTCGTACCACTCGTAACCGGGGAAGACCGATCCGACGACGTGCAGGTCCGCCTCGACGCCGCGGTCCCGGAGCTGGGCGACCGCGCCGATGGCCACGTCCACGCCTTTGCGCGGCGAGAGACGGCCGATGTAGGTGACGCGCAGCGGCCCGTCGAGCCGGGGGCGGGGGTCCGTCCGCGTGCCGGGACCGGGGACGGCGTTGTAGACGATCTCCGACCGCTCGCCCAGGCTCCGGAACGAGCTCGTGAGCACCCCGGTGCTGAACCGGCTGTTCACCACGATCCGCCGGGACAGGAACAGGGGGAGGGCCAGGATGCGCCGCATCACCGCGGAGGCGCTCGCCTCGCCCTCGTGCACGTGGGTGAGCACGGGGATGCCGCGGAGGCGGGCGAGCACCGGCCACAACGGCACGGTGATGGTGTTGACGTAGACGAGAGCGGGGCGCTCACGGCGCAGGAGCGAGGAGCCCTGGACCGTCGAGACCAGGGCCGTCCGCACGAAGCGGACGAAGCCGCGCGGCGTGAGGACGCTCTTCCTCAGCACAGGGCTCGGGCACAGCTCGACGGACGCCCCCCGCCGCCGCAGCTCGGCGATCAGTGGGCCGTCCGTCGGAACCGCGACGACGACGCGCCAGCCGTCGTCGACCAGTCCGCTCACGCTCTCGAGCATCACCCGGTCGGAGCCGTAGAGCTCCGCGCTGGGGTGCGCGACGAGGACGGTGTGCGAGGGTCGGCGACGGCTGGCTGCGGTCATCCTCCGGATCTTACTGGGCCGGGGTCACCGCGAAGTTGTCGAACTTCGTGGTGAGGGGTGCGTCGGTCGCGGTACCGGAGAGGTAGGCGCGGAGTCCGACGGTGCCGGCGGTCTGCAGTGCGGCCGTCGTGTCGGTCACCGAGGCCTGCCAGGTGGCCGGTTCGGTGGTCCCCACCTTCCACACCCGGGCCTGGATGGTGGTCGGCGAGGTGCCGAACACCTGCAGGCGCACCTGGTACTGCGTCCCGGGGGTGTAGGTGAGACCGGCGACGTTGGCCACCTTCAGTGCCGTCGAGCCCTGGAGCAGCTGGATCTGCACCACGCCGTTGCTCTGGAACCAGACGCGGGCGGAGTACTCGGCGGTGCCGACCACCCGGCCGAGGGCGGAGACGTAGATCCCCCCGCCGGTCGAGGTGCGGTCCGTCGTGAACTGCACCGTGGTGTTCGTGTTGGTGCTCGTCACGCTGTTCAGCAGCTCGGTCTTGGTGGACCCTGCGGCGCCGACGATCTGGCCGGCCCCCGTTCCCACCGTGTAGGCCGTCGCGGAGCCCGCTCCGGTCCACGCCCCGCCGAGGTCCGCCGTTCCCCAGCCGCTGGCCGAGGTGCGCTCGAACGTGTCGGACGCGAGGGCGGCGGGCGGAGGTGCGGTGACCGTCACGGACTTGGTGGCGGCGTTGGTGCCACCGCGGTTGTCCGTCACCGTCAGCGTGACCGTGTAGGTCCCGCCGGCCGCGTACGGGTGGCTGGCCGTGGCCGTGTTCGCCGTGGCTCCGTCACCGAAGTCCCAGGCGTAGGAGGCGATGGTTCCGTCGGGATCGCTGGAGGCGCTCCCGTCCACCGAGACCGTCAGGCCGTTGGTCGACGAGGTGAAGCTCGCGACCGGCGCCTGGTTCGGCGGAAGGGTGGTCGTCACCTGCTGCTGGACGGGAGCCCCGGCCAGTCCCTGGTTGTCGGTCACCGACAGCGTCACCGTGAACGTGCCCGCGCTTCCGTAAGTGTGGGTGGGGTTCACGCCGGTGCCGGTGGTGCCGTCACCGAAGTCCCACGCGTACGAGGCCACGGTCCCGTCCGGGTCGGACGAGGCGGATGCGTCGAACGAGGCGTTCAGGTTCGTCGCACTGGCGGTGAAGGAGCCGACCGGAGCCTGGTTGGCGGCCACCGTGACCTGCTTGGAGGCCGTGTTGGTCGAGCCCTGGTTGTCGGTCACCGTCAGGACCACCGTGTAGGTTCCGCCGGCCGCGTAGGTGTGGCTGGCGGTCGGTGTCGTCGCGGTCGCGCCGTCACCGAAGTCCCAGGCGTAGGAGGCGATGGTGCCGTCGGGGTCGACGGATCCGGTGCCGTCCGCGTTCACGGTCAGGCTGTTCTGCGTGGTCGTGAAGGATGCGGTCGGCGTCTGGTTCGGCAGCGTGCCGCTGGTGCCCAGCGCGTAGTGGTTGGCGACCTGCTGCGCACTCAGCTCGCTGGAGTAGACAGCGGCCTCGTCCAGCGTCCCGTTGAAGTACGGGCCGGTGGAGCCCCAGGTGTTGTCGCCGCCGATCCGCCAGTACCCGTTGTAGGCCTGAGCCTGGGTCTGCGGGTTGGTGCCGACCAGCTGGCCGTCGACGTACAGGCTCATGCCGTCCGGACCCTGCGTCGCGACCGCCATGTGCCACTGGTTGTTGTTCAGCGGGTTCGGCGACGTGATCGTGTTGGTCTGGCCGGTCCACACCCCGAACACGATGCGTCCGTCGTCCTGCATGTAGACGTGCCGGTCGTAGCTCCCCGAGAGGCCGGTCTGCTGGTCGCCGAAGCCGATCAGCTTTCCGCCCTTGGTCGTCGAGGTCTTGAACCAGATCTCCTCGCTGTAGGTGGTCGGGTTGGCGTACTGCTGGTTGCTGGAGACGACGCCTCCGTTCGATCCGCTGAAGTTCGTGTTGAACTTCACGGCCTTGTCAGCGGTGCCCGGGAGGACGCCCGACTGGTTCTTCGTCGTCGCGGTGCCCGAGTAGGTGCCGTTGTTGCTGTACGCGTCGGCGCTGTTCGCGGTCGACCCGCTGGTCTCATCCAGCCGCCAGAAGATGTCCGGGTTGGCGTTGTAGACCGCGGCGCCGTAGGCGTCGGCGGGAGCCGGAGCCAGCGGGGACGGACGACCGGAGGCGACGTACTGGTTCACGACCGTGGTGCGGTCGAGGACCGTCGGGTAGATCGAGACCTGACCGATGCTGCCCGCGAAGAACGCGCTGCCCGGCTGGTTCGGCCATCCGCCGAGGCTGTCGCCGCCGACCCGCCAGTAGCCGGAGTAGTCCTGGCCACTGGTGACGTCGGTGCGCGAGCCCACCTGCTTGCCGTCGATGTAGAGCCGCATCCCGTTGGAGCCGAGCGACGCCGTGACCTGGTGCCACTGTCCGTCGTTGAGTCCCGCTGCGCTGTTCAGCGTCTGCACGCCGCCCGGGTACACGCCGAACCAGATCCGGCCGCTGTTGTCCATGTAGACGTGACGGTCGTAGCCGCTCGATGTCCCGACGTTGGCGTTGCCGAAGCCGATGATCTTGCCGCCGCTGGTGGAGGTGGTGTTGAACCAGGCGGACACCGTGAAGGTGTTCGGTCCGGGGATCGACGAGGGCGTCACGGCCCAGCCGGTCGAGGTGCCGTTGAAGGTGGATGCGGTGGTGCCGCTGATCGGACCGGCCACCCCGTTGCGGGTGACGCCGGCCTGCAGCTGCAGGTCGTTGAACCCGACGTGGTCGAATCCGGCCGAGCCGCTCGCCTCATCCAGCGGCCAGTACGAGCTCGCGCCCGCCTGTGTCACGGAGTCCGCGTAGGGTCCGCCGCTGTCCGACGCCGCGATGGTCACTGTGTTGCCGAGGCGGGAGATCTGGTTGCCGTCGGGGTCGGTCACGTAGACGCGGTAGGAGTGGGTGGATCCCGGCGCCAGACCGGTGTCGATGAAGCCCATCGAGGGACGCGTCCAGAAGTTGGAGATCTGGGTGGTCTGGTAGACGGGTGTGGCGGTCTGGCCGTCGCGGACGACCTTGTAGCTCAGGTTGACGTTGTCCTGATCGTAGGTCGCGGTCCACGAGACGCGGGCCTGGCCGGCCTTGAACGAGACGGCGCTGGGGACCAGTGCGGTGTTGACGTTCGGGCCGAGCTTGCTCTTGACCACGTTGTTCATGGCATAGCGGACGAGGCCCTGCTGGGCGACGCCGTTGACGTACGGGAACTCGCCGCCGGCGACCAGGTAGTTGCCGTTGCCGGCCACCGACCAGGCGGCCTGGCCCTGGCCCGTGAACGAACCGGTCACGTACTGCGGGAACCAGTTGAGCAGGGTCGGGGCGGGCTGACCGGTGAAGTTGGCGTAGGCGCCGTCACCGTTGTTGGTGAGCGTCCCGGTCTGAGCCTTCGAGAAGGCCATGGTGTGGTGGTAGGTCCACGGGTCCGTCTGCGGGAAGCCGCCGACGTTCCCGCAGTAGTGCGGGTGCCCGGCGACGTACAGCGCGTCGTTCATCGGCCAGATGGAGTACGTGTCGCCGTGGCAGTCCTCCATCCAGATGAGGTTGCCGGTGGCGGGGTCGGCCGAGAAGCTGCCCTCGAGGTTGCCGCCGGAGCCGAACACGTAGCCGGAGCCGTACACGCGGTCGTTCGTGGCGACCAGCGCGGTGATGCCCGCCTGGGTGCCCGCGTCGCGGACGACGGAGTTGGCACCGAACGCCTGGAAGGCTCCGGTCGTGCCGTCGAACATGGCGAGGCCGTAGGCGTTGGTGCCGCCGTTGACGTGCTGGAAGCGTCCACCGGCGTACACCTTGGTGCCGTCCGGGCTGACGGCCAGCGCGTCGACGACGTAGTCGGCGCTGGCGGCCCAGGTGGTGTTGGTGGAGCCGTCGGATGCGTTGATCTTCGCGACGTACGGCGTGGAGGCGCCGTTCGTGGTCGTGAACGTGCCGCCCGCGTAGAGGGCGGTGTTCGTCGCGGCCAGCGCACGGACCTGGCTCTCCATGACCGGGCGGAAGGAGCTGATCACCTGTCCGGTCGCCGTGCTGATGGCGACGATGCGGTAGTAGTTGCCGCCGCCCGCCGTGGTGAAGTCACCGCCGACATACACGCGGGTGCCGTCCGGCGATGCCGCGATGGCGAGCGCCTGCGCGTTGAGCGGGACGTTGAAGCTGCTGATGAGGTTGCCCGTGGTCACGTCGTACGCCAGCAGGTTGCTGCGCGCCGTCGTGTTCGTCCCGGCCGCCGCGCCTGCGGGGCGTGCCGTGGTGAACTTGCCGGCCACGTACACGGTGTTGCCGACCACGACCTGCGCCCATGCCACCCCGTCGATCTGGGTGGTCGGCAGGACGTCGGCGCTCACCGTCGGTGGCGAGGCCGGGTTGGCCGGATCCGGTGGTGCCGTGTCCGCGGCGGCGGGCTGCGCGATGGCGATGCCGCCGAACACCAGGCCGATCGCCGTCAGGACGGCGGTCAGGATACCCAGTGTGCGAGAGCGGGGTCGGGGCGTTGTACTCATGACAACCTCGTTGTCTTTCGGTCGGGGGAGGGAGCGAGGCGGTTGGATCCGGGGGCGCATCAGTACGCCCCCACGGGATGTGTCAGCACCTTGACGGTGCGCCACATGATGACGAGGTCGCCGGTCAGCGACCAGTTCTCCACGTAGTAGAGGTCCAGGCGGACGCTCTCCTCCCAGGAGAGATCGGAGCGACCGTTCACCTGCCACATCCCGGTGAGTCCCGGCTTGATGTACAGGCGACGGTGCACGTGGTTCTCATAGCCCTCGACTTCGGAGGGCAGCGGCGGGCGCGGGCCGACCAGGCTCATGTCGCCGAGGAAGACGTTGACCAGCTGCGGCAGCTCGTCGAGCGAGAATTTGCGGAGCGTGCGGCCGACGCGGGTCACGCGAGGGTCGTGCTTCATCTTGAACAGCAGGCCGTTGCCGTCGCTGCTCTCGCGGAGCGCGGCCAGGCGAGCCTCGGCATCCACGACCATCGAGCGGAACTTGTACATCTTGAAGCGCTCGCCGTTGCGGCCGACGCGCTCCTGCGCGAAGATCACGGGCCCGTTGTCGTCGAGCTTCACGGCGATCGCGATCGCGAGGAAGAGCGGGGAGAGCAGGAGCAGGGCCAGCCCGGCCGCGAAGAAGTCGAACGCGCGCTTGAGCACGTGCTTGCCGCCCTCGAACTGCGGGATCTCGACGTGGATGAGCGGCAGCCCCTCCACCGGACGGAAGTGGATGCGCGGGCCCGCGACGTCGGTCAGCGGCGCCGCGAGAACCAGCTCGGTGGCGGTCCCCTCGAGCTTCCAGGCGAGCTTGCGCACGAAGTCGCCGGAACTGAGGGCGCGGCCGGCCACGATCACCGTGTCCGCGCCCAGCCGCGCCGCAGCGTCAGCGACCCCCGACAGGTCGCAGACGATCGGTACCTCCCGCTCGGGACTCGCGATCCGGCGCCGCATCTCGGCGTCCTTCTTCGCGCCCTTGCGCTTGCCCGTGTCGAGAGCGGCACCCACGACGTTGTAGGCCGCTCCCGACTTCTGGTGGATCTGGCGCACGACGTAGTCGACGTCGTTGAACCGTCCCACGACGAGCGCACGCGAGAGGTAGTGGTCGAAGGTGCGCTGGTGGATGAGCCAGTGGCGCCACAGCCAGCGCGAGAACAGCACCCCGGCCATGCCGGCCGGCAGCGCGACGATGAAGTAGCCCCGGGCGATGTCGATCTTCGTCACGAGGAAGAGGATGGCCAGCACGCCGAAGGTCGTCGCCGTCGCCGAGACGACGCGGCGGTACTCGGAGACGCCGAGCCCGATGACGCGGGGATCGCGGGTGCGGTACACCGACAGGGTGAAGAGCCACGTCGCGGCGATGATCAGCGACAGGTAGGCGTAGTCGAGGTGGAATCCCGCGGTCGGAGCGACCGCGTCGTCGAAGCCGAAGCGCACGTACACTGCGCCGATGGTGGCGGCGAGGATGATCGCGGTGTCCGTGGCGAGCAGCCGGTAACGGTAGCGCTTCGCCCAGGTGAGTTCGGAGCTGCGCCCGCGCAGAGCGGTGGGGGCGACGATGCCGGGGAGCCGGGGGCGGACGACGGTCATGCCGCCACCTCCGCAGCGCCGGCGCCGGCATCGTGTCCCATCAGGGAGCCGACGGCGGCTGGGGGGAAACCGTGGTCTCGAACGGCTTCACCGCCGCCGGCTCCGCTCGAGGGGCGACTCCCGTGGTTCCGCGCGCGCCGAGTGCTCCCCCTTCGGATGGGGTTGAGTGCGGGAAGCGCTCGGCGCGGCGAAATCGGGTACACGTGGGTCACCTGCGGGTCGGGTAGGTACTGCTTTCGGGTGGTGTGAACGATCGGAGTTCCAGTACCGTAAAGTGACTGTTCCTCACCAATCCACAAAACTGAGAATACATCGTTTTCTCAGCTTCGCGTCACCCGCTTTTGGGGGGTGAGTGATCCTCAGTTACCCGTGAGCGTGTTGAAGGCGACCACCACGATCGCGCCGTTGAACAGGAACGACAGCACCGAGTGCCACGTCACCGTCCACCGGATCGCCGGAGACAGGACCCTGGTGTCGGACGTGGCGAAGGACGTGCCGACCGTCACGGAGAAGTACACGAAGTCGCTCAGCCGAGGCTGCCGTTCGCAGGGGAACTCGAGCGTCGGATGCGCGCTGCAGTGGTAGCGCCGGAAGTACGACTGCGCGAACCCCCAGTGCAGCAGGGCCCACGACACCAGCATCGCCCAGACGCCGAGGCTGTCCACGAGGAGGTGGAGTCCTTCGTCGGCTACCGGCGTGCGCACCGTCAGGGCGCCCGACGCGCCGATCACGAATCCGCCGACCGTGGTGAGCGTCGTCATGGTGCGTACCGTCCGACCCAGGTGGAAGCGACTGAGGGTCCGCTTCGACCAGCTCTCGCGACGCGCCATTGTCGCGACGACGACGCCCACCGTGAGGACATAGGCGGTGCCGACCGCGCACCACGCTGCGAACAAGCCGAAGTACGTCGCGTCTGTCGCCAGGAACATCATCGCGAGCACGAGGCCGATCAGCGAGGCCTGAACCAGCAGGTTCGCCGCGACGGCGACGTGGGTCAGGGGCGCGACGGACGGTTCGGGTTCCGTCCGTCGCTCCGCGCGAGTCGGTTCGACCGCGGTGTCCATGCCAATGCTCCTTCGTGCGCCCAGGCGGGAGCTCACATCACATAAGACGGGAGCGAACCCGTTCCATGACGCGGCCGCTGCACTGCGCCCATCCCCGTCACGAATCCCGGAACCATCGCGTCTGGAGGAATGAAGGGCCCGCGTCTGGCACCAGCAGCGGGCCGCAACCACATTCACGATTGGAACACCGTGCGCATTCGCAAAGCACTCATCCCCGCCGTCCTCGTGGCCGGCATGGCCGCCGTCAGCCTGTCGGCGTGCAGCACGACCACCGAGACCGTCAGCACGTCCGCGGCGACGGAGGACACCGCGGAGGTCGACACCAACTTCGACGGAATGCCGAAGGAGGTCCCCTACCTGCCCGAGTCCGTCGTCACGAGCGTGAAGGTGAGCGGCAGCAACGTGACCGGCAACTGGACCGCAGATGCCCAGACGACGTCCGCCGACGCGGTGAAGGACGCCGAGCAGGTCCTCAAGAACAAGAGCTTCACCGAAGCGGGCACCAACAAGTGGGAGAACGACAAGTACGTCGTGAAGCTGTCGGGTTCCGGCAGCAGCGTGAAGTACGAGCTCGACCGCAAGTAGTCAGTCAGATTGGAACGCTGTGCGCATCGCTAAAGCACTCATCCCCGCCGTCCTCCTCGCCGGTATGGCCGCCCTCAGCCTGACGGGCTGCGTCGAGGCCAGCCTCGGGGACACGAACTCGACCAGCAACCCGACGAACGACAACTTCTCCGAGATGCCGCGCGAGGTGCCGTACCTGCCCGACTCGGTCGTCACCAAGGCCACGACCTCCGGCAACGATGCGAGCGGCGACTACACGGCCGACGTCGAGACCACGTCCTCCGACGCGGCCGCGGACGCCGAGGAGATCCTCGAGAAGAACGATTTCTCCAAGGTCTCGACCCACAAGTACGAGAACAGCAAGTACACGGTGACGCTGTCGGGCTCCGGCAGCAAGGTCAAGTACCAGCTCGACCGCAAGTAAGGCGCCGAGACCCGGAGTACGAAAGAGGCCCCCATCCCGTCAGGATGGGGGCCTCTCTCGTATCGCCGGCGCTCGGTCTACCGACCGCGCTGGTACGGAATGACCACCTGTTTCACGATGAGCAGGGCCGCCGCGGCGAAGGGAATCGCCACCAGGGCGCCCAGCACTCCGAGCAGCGCACCGCCCGCCAGAGCCGCGACCACCACGAGCGCTCCGGGCACCGCCACCGCGCGGCTCATGATCCGCGGGCTCAGCACGTACGCCTCCACCTGCATGTAGACGAGGTAATAGATCGCCGCGGCGATGGCGGTCGCCGGCCCGGATAGCGCGCACACCGCGGTGATGATCACCGAGCCGGTGGCCGTCCCCACCAGCGGGATCAGCGAGAACACGAACGCGATCGACGCGAGCAGGATCGGATACTTCGCTCCGATCACGCTCAGGAACACCGCGCTCAGCACGCCGTTGATCAGTGCCAGCGCCAGCTGACCGGAGACGAACCGGCCCACCGAGCCGGTGATCTGATCGCCGAGGTCTGCGACGCGAGCGCGCCGAGAGGCAGGCACCAGCTGGTACGCGCGGCGCGTGATGCGCGGGAGGGACGCGGTGAAGTAGACGGTCAGGATGGCCACCACGACCACGCCGAAGGCGCCGTGCAGGACCGCCGCGCTCGTCTGCAGCACCGCCGTGGTGAGACTCGGAACGTTCTGCTGCGCCCACGACGCCAGCGCGTCGATGTTCTGCTGGTTCACGATGGCGGGGAACTGCGTCTTCAGCCCCTGGAACCACTCATTGGCCGCCCCGCTCTCGAACCACGAGGCGACGTGACCGACCAGCTGGCTGCCCTGGTCGACGGCGACGGGGACGATCGCGTAGACCAGAGCGACGAGGCCGCCGATCGCGACGGCGAGGGTGGCGACGAGGGCCAGCCACCGCGGCACCCGGCGGCGCTCGAGGAACGCGATCAGCGGTTCGACGCCGAGGGCGAGGAAGAGGGCGGCCCCGATCCACGTGATCACGGTCGACAGGCTGGCGACGGTGTTGAGCACCAGCAGGCCGAGCCCGACGCCGAGCGTACCGACGAGGGCGAGGCGGAACGGGTTCTGGATGGTCACACCTACCCAGACGGCTCCGCATGTCGGACGTGACGCCTAAGCTGGCGGCATGTGCGGCAGGTTCGCGATGGACGACAAGGTCAACGCCGAGATCACGGAGTTCGTGGAACGGACCGGGCGGCGGCCCGAGGAGTGGCGCGCCGACTGGGAGGCGGACTACAACATCGCGCCGACCGACGACATCCCGGTGCTGATCGACTCGGCCAAGACCCGGGAGCTGCGCTTCGAGCGCGCGCACTGGTCGCTCGTCCCGTCCTGGTCCGACACCCTCAAGACCAAGTTCCCCACCTTCAACGCGCGGGCGGAGGACATCGCCGAGAAGTCCACCTGGCGCAAACCCGTGCAGTCGCACCGCGCGATCGTCCTGGCGCGCGGCTACTACGAGTGGCAGGGGCCGAAGGGCAGCAAGACGCCGTACTTCATCCGCTACCCGGAGGGACGCCTGATGGGCTTCGCCGGGCTGTACTCCTGGTGGCGCGACAAGAGCAAGGCGGAGGACGACCCCGACCGCTGGGTGCTCACCGCCACGATCCTCACGTCGGATGCCGTGCAGACGCTCGCCGACATCCACGACCGCAATCCCGTCATCCTGCCCGAGGAGCTGTGGCAGCACTGGATCGACCCGTCCATCGTCGGCGACCAGGCCCTGGTCGACGAAGCGGTGCGCGCGGGCGTCGCCGAGGCCGAGACGCTGCGCTTCGACCGGGTGGCCCCGTTCAAGACGAGCGACGACGGACCGCAGCTGATCCAGCCGGTGGACGCCGCCTGAGCGTCGGCGAAGCGTCGGCGAAGCGTGAGCGTCGACGAGGCCTGACGCTCAGCGCGTCAGCTCGATGATGACGCTGCGGTGCGTCGTGATCGTCCGGCCGGTCTCGAAGAAGCCGAGCGCCTGCAGGTCGGCGAGTCCCCACGTGTCCTGGACGCCCTCCTCGTCGTCGTACTCGATCATCCACACCCGCTCCACGCCGTCGAAGCGACCGCGCTGCGCCGCCGCCGGCACCGAGTAGGCGCGGTCCGACCACCAGTCGTTGCGGTAGTAGGGGACGCGCAGGGTGACATCCCGGACGCCCCGGAAGCCGTCCGGGTAGGTGCGCATCGCCAGCCGGGGCCGCTGCGAGGGCCGCGCCGACTCGTCGAAGACGACGGCGTCGCCCGGGCCGGCGTTCGCGTGCATCGCCGCGCTGATCTCGGCCCAGTCGCTGTCGTTCTTGGCGTAGGGACCGCGCTGGAGCACGTAGACCGGGGCGCAGAGGGCGACGAAGACGAGCGTCGCGCCCGCGGTCGCGGCCACCGTCCGCCTCGGGTCGCCGCCGATGAGCCGCCCGAGCACCAGGATGCCCTCCGCGACGAGGAGTGCGGCGGCCGGAGCGGCGAACGTCGAGTAGCGGCCCGTGTACATCGGGTACACGAGGTTGACCACGAGCATGACGCCCGTCGGCAGGAACAGCCAGGTGGCGGCGACGAGGCGGGTCGACACCCCGCGGGGACCGGTGCCGGAGGGACGCATCCCGCGCGTGCGCCAGGCGCGCCACGCCGGCCACAGTGCGAGTGCGATGAGCGCCCACGCCGGGATCGCGACCCACGGCATCCCGAACCACAGGAAGTAGTACCAGATCGACGGGTCGTCCGGGGTGGCGCTCAGGTAGGAGATCTGACTGCGTTCGAGGTATGCGAGCGCGGCGAGCGGCATCAGGGTCAGCATGACGCCGGCGGCGCAGACGGCCCATGCCCGGAGGGTCGAGCGCGACGCGCGGCTCCCGAGCAGCACGGCGCCGTGGGCGATCAGCAGGGTGGCGAAGTAGAGGAAGAGGTACGAGGAGGCGGCCATGCCGACGGCGTACAGCAGCCAGGCGAGCCGCCGCGCGGCCGGTGCCAGCCGCCGGCCGCCGCCGTCGACGAGCCACAGCAGGAGCAGCGTGAGCCAGGCGGCCGCGGCGGCGGTGAAGGCATACGACCGTGCCTCCTCGCCGGCGTACGTGAGCCGGGGGAGGACGGTCGCCACGATCCCGGCAACGACCGCCGCCCGGGCGCCGCCGCGCCGGCCCGCGATGAGCGTCACGGCCGCCACCGCGGCCCCGACCGCCACCGCGCTCGGCAGCCGCAGGGCGAACGCGCTCTCGCCGGCCAGACGGATCCACCCGTGCATGAACAGGTAGTAGAGCCCGTGCACCGCGTCGACGTGCAGCAGCATGCCGATCAGGCTGCCGACGGGGCGCTTGGCCGAGAGCAGCGTCGCCGCCTCGTCGCCCCACAGCGAAGGGATCCAGCTCGCCGCGGCGCACAGCACGATCGCAAGGAGGCCGAAGATGCCCGCGATCGTCCACGGGCGCACCGCGCGGAGCGGCGCTCCGACCCGGAGGTCCGGTTCGACGAGGACGGCCATACCACCCGGTTCTAGACGGCGGACGGGAACACCTCAGAGACAACCAGAGAACCCTGGGGGACGCGTGAGGGAGCACTACGGAAACTCACAGCCCCTGCCTACTCCGGCGGTGGTCCTCCGGATAGCCCCGTGGCGCGCGCGCGCCGAGCGCCGCGCGCAGAGCGCAGCGCGCCGGCGCTCAGACCTCGCCGCGCCGCGCTCCCGCCCAGAGGTCGACCCCCGCATCCACCGCGTGCTGGTCGATCGCCGCCAGCTCGTCGTCGGAGAAAGACAGGTTGCCGAGCGCCGCGACGTTCTGCTCGAGCTGGCCGACGCTGCTCGCACCGATGACCAGGGAGGTCACACGCTCGTCGCGGAGCGCCCACGCGAGCGCGAGCTGCGCGAGCGACTGCCCACGGGCCGCGGCGATGTCGTTGAGCGCGCGCAGGTGCCCGATCGCCTCGTCGGTGAGCCAGGACGAGTCGAACGAGTCGCCGCGGCTCGCACGGGAGCCCTCCGGCACGCCGTCGAGGTACTTGTCGGTCAGCATCCCCTGCGCCAGCGGCGTGAAGCCGATCACGCCGACGCCGAGCTCGTCGACCGTGTCGAGCAGGCCCTCGGTCTCGATCCAGCGGTTCAGCATCGAGTACGACGGCTGGTGGATGAGCAGCGGCGTCCCGAGGTCCGCGAGGATCTCTGCGGCCCGCCGGGTCTCCTCGGCGCTGTACGACGAGATGCCGACGTAGAGCGCCCGCCCGGAGCGCACGGCCGTGTCCAGCGCCTGCATCGTCTCCTCCAGCGGAGTCGACGGGTCGGGACGGTGCGAGTAGAAGATATCCACATAGTCGAGCCCCAGCCGCTCCAGCGACTGGTCGAGGCTGGCGAGCATGTACTTGCGGCCCCCGCCGCCCTGCCCGTACGGCCCGGGCCACATGTCCCACCCGGCCTTGCTCGAGATCACCAGCTCGTCGCGGTGGTCGCGGAGGTCCTCGCGGAGGATGCGGCCGAAGTTCTTCTCGGCCGACCCGTAGGGCGGACCGTAGTTGTTCGCCAGGTCGAAGTGGGTGACGCCGAGGTCGAAGGCGCGGCGGATGATCGCGCGCTGCGTGTCGATCGGCCGGTCGTCGCCGAAGTTATGCCAGAGGCCGAGCGAGAGGGCGGGCAGGTCGAGACCGCTGCGCCCGGTCCGGCGGTAGAGCATGTCGTCGTAGCGTGCGGGATCCGGAATGTAGGCCATGCCTCCACAGTGCTACGCCGAGGGTGCGATGTCCAACCGGCGCGGACGTCCGGTGCGCTGCGCGAACCACGGCGGCGGCTACCGCAGATCGGCGACCGATCAAGCCCTTCCGCGCCGACGGATGCGGCGGTCGCATAGGACCATGACCGACGAAACGACTCCCACAACCGACCCCACCGTCCCCGGCCAGCCGCAGGGCGCTCCGGCGCCCTCGGACACCCCGGTGCACGACCAGCCGACCGCCGCCGGGCAGGCGCCTGCGGGCACGGCCCTGGACGACGACGCCGACCTCCCGGCCGACGACGAGACGGCCGACACCCTCCAGAACGACGCGCTGCTGGACGAGGAGCAGCCGTGACGTCACCCCATCGCTGCTCATGACAGCGGCGGCCACGCTCGGGTGAGCACGGCCGCCGCTGGACGGGCAGGGGACGGGTCAGGTGCGGCTCGCACCGCGGCGCAGCCAGCCGACGATCGCCGTGATGACGAAGAAGACGATGCCGAGGATCGCCAGCCACAGCAGCCCCTTGATGGCGAAGCCGAGGATGGCGAGGACCAGCCAGATGATGAGCAGGACGATGATAAGAGCGATCATGTGATCATCTGACCCCTCCGCGCGGGACTCGTCAATGTTCAGCGGCGGCCCTTGCGTGCCGCCCGGTTTCGTGCGAATACCCAGCCGACCACGCCGCCGGCCGCGAACACGATGAGCACCAGCGCCCACGTCGGCATCACGAGCTGCCCCCACAGCAGGTAGATCGTCGCCTGGTCGCCGCCGACCCCGTTCTGGATGGCGACGACGATGAGCAGGACCACCAGCACGATCGCCGGCCACTTCCGCTTGAGGAAGCGGACGAACGCGTTCTCCCGGGTGTCGTGAGGGGTGCTCATGGCGTCAGTATGGCGCGACGCGCCGCGGGCGGAACAGGGGGAGGTAAGGGCGTCACGAAGTGCGTGCAGGCACGTCTTCCTCTGTAGGGGCGCTCGAGGTACTGCCTCGACACCGCAACGCCCCGCCAAGAGAAAGAGAACTGTATGAACCCCCGTTCCATCCGCCGCGCCGCCGTCATCGCCGTCGTGGGGGCGACCGCCGTCGCAGGCGCCTCGCTGCTCACCGGCTGCGTCCCCGACGCGAAGGCTCACGTCCAGGAGGGCGCCGTGCACGTCACCAAGGACGGCAAAGAGACGTTCGAGAAGGATGGCGTGGTGGTCGATGCCGCCGGCAAGAAGGTCCTCATCGAGGCTAACGGCGCCAGCGCGACCGTCAAGTGCACCGGCGGCGAGGAGATCGACCTCGTCGGCCACGACGGCACCATCACCCTGACCGGGTCGTGTGGCCACGTCGAGGTGACGTCGAGCAAGCAGAAGATCACCGCGGAGACCATCTCGGGTGTCAAGCTCACCTCGTCCGACACCACGTTCGATGCCGGCACGATCGAGAAGGATGTCGTCGTGTTCGGCTCCGACATCGACCTCACCTACGGTGAGTACAACGGCTCGGGAGCGCCTGCCCTCTTCGGCGCGAACATCAACGTCGGCATGAAGGGCCAGGCGCCCAGCGCGACCGCAACCCCGATGCCCACGCCCGCGAAGTAACGAAACCCCCGCGCGACGGCCGTCGCCGCATCCACACGGTGCGGCGATGGCCGTCCGCGCATCCATACGATGCGGCGACGGCCGTCCGCGCATCCACACGATGCGGCGACGGCCGTCCGCGCATCCACACGATGTGACGACGGCCGTCCCCGCATCCACACGGTGCGGCGACGGCCGTCCCCGCATCCACACGATGCGGCGACGGCCGTCCGCCGTTGCAGCGCTTCGCTCAGCCCACCGGCAGCTTGGTGTCGTCCTGGTGGTACAGGAAGTCCTCGAGCGGGAACGGCTTGTGCTCGATGGCCGCGGCGATCGCCAGCTGGCCGATCACGGTCTCCACCACGGAGCGCTCGAACGGGCCGAGCCCCGCATCCACCGGCACGATCGTCAGTCCCGCGTGACCTGCGCCCGGCACGCTGGCCGGGTCGGCGCCGGTCACGAGCACGACGCGAACCCCGGCGTCGAGCACCGACGAGGGGATGGCCAGCTCGCGCCCGTCGCCGAACACCACGAGCGCATCGCCCGCGGAGAGCACCTCCATCGGTCCGTGGAGGTACTGGTACGTCTCGAAGGCGGCACTCGGCGTGCGCAGGCCCTCGCGGACCATGAGCGACAGCTCCGACGCGGACGACAGCGACGCGCCGCGACCCACGACGTCGATCGCGCCGGCCTCGGCCAGCACCCGGCCGATCGTCTCCGCCACCTCCGCGTATTCACGCAGGGCGTCGGCCGCGCGTGCAGGGATGCGCTCCGCCTCGGCGGCCGCGTCGAGCGCGCCGACGTGGTCGAGCAGCAGCGCGTAGGCGAGGAGCGTCGCGGTGTAGCCGCTGGTGTACACGGGCGAGTCGGGGAAGCCACCCAGGCCGAGCACCGCATCCACCGTGTCCCGGATGGGGGCCTCGGGGTAGTTCGAGATGCCGATCCGCGTGCCGGCGGGCAGCGTCCGAGCGGCGTACAGCGGCTCGGGGCTGCGTCCGGACTCGGATACCACGATGTGGTGGTCGGCCCGCACGGCGACGACACCGTCGGCGAGGTCGGACGCCACGACCGACGAGGCGGGCCGGCCCACGGCCGCGAGGGCGGCGACGAGCGCGTGCGCGGAGTTCAGCGAGGCGCCCATCGCGACGACGGACACCGACTCGTCGGCTCCCCATCGGCTCAGTCCGGAGGCGGCCAGGTCGCGCAGCACGGTCTCCCGGGCGAGGGCGAGGTTCTCCGGCTGGGCGCGCATGGCGTCGACGAAGGGGGCTTTGGGTTCCATGGAAGGTCCTTACGTGTCGGTGAGGGAGGTCGGTCGGGGAAGGTCAGCCCTTGACGGCGCCGGCGGCCATGCCGCTGACGACGTACCGCTGGAAGATCAGGGCGACGATGATCGGGGGCAGGGCCGCGAGGATGCCGCCGGCGGCCACGAGCCCGAAGTCGGTCGTGTAGCGTCCGGCGAACTCGCTGATCGCGACCGGCAGCGTCTTGGCCGCGTTCGACGAGGTGAAGATCAGCGCGTACATGAACTCGTCCCAGGCCAGCAGGAACGCGAACATGATCGCCGCGAAGATGCCGGGGCGCGCGGCGGGCAGCACCACGCGGAAGAGCGCGCCCAGCCGCGAGGCTCCGTCGATGCGGGCCGCCTCCTCCAGCTCCTCCGGGATGGTGAGGAAGTAGTTGCTGAGGATCCACAGCACGAACGGCACCACGAGAGAGCAGTCGACGATGATCAGGCCGACCACCGAGTCCAGCAGCCCCAGCGAGTTGAGGATCAGATAAAGAGGAATGAGCAGCGCGATCTGCGGCAGCATGTACGTCGCCAGGAAGAGGATGAGCACCGCCTGCCGGAAGCGGAACCGCAGCCGCGCGAACGCGTAGGCGCCGAGGATGCCGACGACCATCGAGACCGCGACGGTCCCGACCGCCACGATGGTGGTGTTGGCGAGCGCCGCGCGGAACGTCGCGCCGACGCTTTCCGCCCCGCCGCGGAAGATCAGCTCGTAGCGGCTCCAGTCGAGCGTGTCCGGGATCCACTGCAGCGGTGTGGAGATCAGGATGCGCTGCGGCGTCACGCTGGCGATCACCATCCACCCGAAGGGCAGTAGGATGACGACCGCGACCCCCAGCGCCGCCAGGTGGATCAGGATCGAGTTGCGGGTCGTGCGCTTCACAGCAGGCTCATCTCGGATCGGCGCAGCATGCGCAGGTAGACGAAGGTCAGCGCGAGGATGACCAGCACGATGATGTACGACAGGGCGGCGCCCACCCCGAAGTTCTGGTCGGAGAACGCGGTCGTGTAGGCGTAGTACGCGATCGTCTGGGTGCCGTTCACCGGCCCGCCGCGGGTCATCGCGTAGATGATGTCGAAGACCTTGAACGCCTCCACCGTGCGCAGCACGAGCACGATCGAGATCGACGGCACCAGCATCGGCAGCACGATGGTGCGGAAGATGCGCGGCCAGCTCGCCCGGTCGACCTTCGCCGCCTCGTACAGCTCGCTCGGGATGGACGTGAGCCCCGCCAGCAGGAAGAACGCCACCAGCGGGGTCGTCTTCCAGACGTCGGCGACGATGACCATGTTGAGCGCGAGGGTCGGGTCTCCGAGCCACGCCTGGTACTGGTCGATGATGCCGAGCTGGGTCAGCGCGGCGTTCAGTGCGCCGTACTGGGCGTTGAAGATGCCCTTCCACATCGCCGCGTTCACGATCGTCGGGATGGCCCACGGGATGATGACGACGGCGCGGAACAGCCACCGCGCGCGGAGCTTCGCGTTCAGGAGTCCCGCCACGATCAGGCCGAGCACCAGCTCCAGCGCGGTCGAGACGAGGGTGAAGTACAGCGTCCGTCCCATCGCCGCCCAGAAGCCCGGGGCGGTGAGGGTGTCGATGTAGTTCTGCAGCCCGACGAACGGGGTGTCGGTCGCCAGCGCCGAGTTCACCTCGAAGAACGAGATGAGGAGCGTGCGGAGGATCGGGTAGACGATGACCCCGAACACCGCGATCGCGGCGGGCAGCAGCAGCCAGAAGGCGAGCCTTCCCTGGTTGTCGCGCTTGCGCCGGTTGCGGCGCTGCCCCGTCGCGGGGGCGCGTCGCTCCGTCTCGACTCCGGCGACCGACACGCCGCTCATCCCTGGTTCTCGTTCGCGGCCTCGACCGCGTCGTCGAGGGCCTGCTGCGGACTCTTCTTCCCGAGCAACGCGTTCTGCAGCTCCACCTGGATGGCCTGCGACACGGTGTTGTAGTTCGGCACCGGCGGGCGCAGGATCATCGAGTCGTAGGCCTTGCCCGCGGCGGCGAACACCTCGGGGTTGGTCTTCGTGATCTCGGGCTTGGTGTAGCTGGCCTTCCAGTTCGTCATCGAGCTCTTGACGTACTTGTCCTGCACCGCCTCGCTGGTCATGTACTCGATGAACTTCCACGCGGCCGCCTGGTGCTTCGACTTGGCGCCGATGGCGAGCGCCATGGAGCCGTTCACGCCGGGGTTGTCGCCGCTGGGGCCCGCCGGGGGAGCGGTGACCGCGATCTGCCCGACCACCTTCGAGATCGACGGGTCGTTCTGGTCGCGGAAGGTCGACTCCCAGTTCAGCTCCATCGCCGTCTTGCCGGCCGCCATGGACTTGTCGGTGTCGTCCTCGAGGAAGGTCGTCGACGCCGGGTCGGTGAGCCCCTCATCCAGCGACTTCTTCATGAACTCGAGCGCCTGCACGCCCGCGCCCTCGTTGATGTCGAGCTTTCCGCTGGAGTCGGTGAACTGGCCGCCGTACGCCCCGAGCAGCTCGGCGTAGTCGCACACCAGCGCCTCGGCCTGCGACCAGCTCCAGGCGATCGGGTACTGCACCACCCCGGCGTCCTTGAGCTTCTTGGCGACGGCGAGCACGCCGTCCCACGCCTTGACGTCGTCGGGGGTCGCGCCCACCTTGGCCAGCATGTCCTTGTTGTAGAAGAACAGCTTCGTGGACGGGCCCCACGGCACGCCGTAGAACTTGCCCTTGTACTCGGCGCTGGTGAGCGCGCCGCCGAGCATGTCGCTCTTCCACGAGGACGGGAACCGCTTGGTCACGTCGGTGATGATGTTCTTGGAGGCGAACTCCGCCGGCCAGATCACGTCGAGGTGCACGACGTCGTACGTTCCGGCCGGAGCCGAGGTGACGATCTTGTCGTGCAGCGCTTCGTAGGCGACGAACGTCGGCTTGACGGTGATCTTGGGGTTCTTCGCCTCGAAGTCCTTGATCATCGCGTTGACGTCCGACTCCGAGTAGCCGGCCTGCTTCATGAACAGGGCGTTGATCGTGCCGGTGCCGTCGCCCTCGCCGCCCGACGCGGTGCCGGCGCCGGTGACGCTGCAGGCGCTGAGGGCGAGAGCGGCGGTCGCGGCGAGCCCGAGGGCCCCGAGTGCGCGACGGCGCCCGGTGGATGTGATTCTCATGACTTCCTCCGTGTGTTCGATGGTGCGAAGGGGACGACAGTGGCCGCCTCCGTGAGCCGGCGGGCGAGCGCGAGGGCGCCGCGCACCGGGGCGACATCCAGCAGGTGGATGGAGTGGGTGAGCCCGCGGGCGCGCAGGCGCTCGCCGAGGGCGTCGAACAGCCGCGGCTGGTGGCTGACGACGCCGCCCGCGCAGACCACGTCGTCGCCGGCCGCGCCGCGGCGGTGGACCAGCTCGACGCTCCGGGCGAGCTCGTCGGCGGCGGCGTCGATGACGCGTGCCGCCCGTTCGCTGCCCGCATCGGCCGCAGCGAAGACGAGCGGTGCCGCGGCGCCCCACGCCGTGACGCGCGGGCGGACCGTGAGCGCGTTGGAGAGCCCGACGATCTCGTCGACGCCGAAGTGGGCGAAGAGGGCGTCGGCCAGCGCGTCGCGCGGCTCGTCCTGGTCGACCGCGTCGAACAGCGAGCGCACGGCGTCCCGCACCAGCGCGGGGGCGCTTCCGGGGTCGTTGAGGATGTAGCCGTAGCCTCCGGCGCTCACCAGGCTGCCGTCGGCGCGGCGGCCGACGACCTTGCTGCCGGTGCCCGCGATGACGGCGATCGCCTCGTCGAAGCCGGCCGCCGGTCCGACCAGCTCGACGTCGTTGAGGGCCAGCGCCGGTCCGTCGTGCAGCTCCGCGAGCATGTCGGAGAAGGCGAGCGTCTGGGCTTCGCTGTCGAGCCCGTGGGCGCCGACGACGAGGGGAGCCTCCGCGGCGCCGGGCTCCTCATCCAGCAGGGCGAGCAGCCCGCGGACGTTGTCCTCCGAGTGGAGGTGGCCCCCGTGCTGCCAGTCGGCGGTCTTGACCGACCGGTCGAGGAGCGCGGCGCCGGCGTCGTCCTCGACGCACACGTGCGTCTTGGTGCCGCCGATGTCGATTCCGACGATCACGTCTGCTCCTTTGCGTCGTTGAAGGATCTTCTTCTTTCCTATCGGAGTGAGAAGAAGTTGACGCCCAACCTAGGCGACACTCCCCGCCCCCGTCAAGACCCGCGCGTCCTCGGGGGCTGCGGTGTTCGAGATTTGGCACAAATCGTGGTTTTGAAGGTCGCATAACCGAGATTTGGCACAAATCGTGACGGGCATAACCGCGATTTGGCACAAATCGCGGCCACAGACCCAGGCGAGTGCGGGTCAGAACGCGAGGTACGCGAACCCGTTGACCTCGGCGGCGGCCAGCTCCGCGGCGCCCAGCAGCACCGCATCCTCGCGGTGGGTCGCCGGCTCGATGCGCGGCACGCGGATGATGCGCCCCCGCAGCCGCTCCTGGATGCCGGGGATCACCATGTCGGAGCTGCCGACGAAGCTGCTTCCCACCACGACGAGCTCCGGGTCGAGCACGATCACCAGCGCCGCGACCGCGATCGCCACCATGTCGAGGATCTCGTCGGCCAGCTCCTGCGCGTCCGTATTGCCGGTGCGGGCGAGTTCGAAGACGTCCTCGGCGGTCAGTGAGCCGGAGGCGGGGATGGGCATGCCGCGTTCCCGGGCGCGCTGCGTCAGCGCGAGCGAGCCGATGCGGTCCTCGAGGTCGCCGCGCGCGTCGTACGAGCGTTCCAGCGAGGACCGTTCCATGAGCAGGTAGCCGATCTCGCCTGCCTCCGCCCGCGCTCCGCGGTGCAGTTCGCCGTTAGCGACGATGCCCGCGCCGAGGCCGTTCTCGAGGAACAGCGCCACCAGGCTCGACAACCCCCTGCCCGCTCCGGCGTGCAACTCGCCGTAGGCCAGCGCGTTCGCGTCGTTCTCGACGATGACGGGCAGGTCGGTCCGTTCCCGCAGCAGCGCGCCGAACGGGACGCCGGTCCAGCCGAACTCCGGCATCGTGCCGACCACGCCGTCCGGCTGCTGCACCACACCGGGCACGGCGATCCCGACCGCGAGGCACGGCGTGCCCATCGAGTCCGCGGTCGCGATCAGGTCGTCGAAGAGCCGGAACACCTTGCGTAGCTGCCGGTCCTGGTCGGGCGCTGCGCCCGTCCCGCCGCCGTCCGCTCCATCGCCATCCGGCCCGCCGCCTTCTGCCCCGGCCTGCCTGGCGCCGAGCGTCACCGACCGCCGGAACACCACCTTCCCGTCGAAGTCGACGAGGATGCCCGTCACCGTCTCGGCGCGCAGCTGGATGGCCGCGACGAGCCGCGAGCTGCCTGCGTACCGCAGCAGCACGGAGGGCCGCCCGCCGGTCGACGGCTCCTGCCCGGCGGGAACGATGAGGCCGTCGTCGATGAGGGATGCGGTGAGCCGGTTGATGGTGGCCGGGCTGAGGCCCGTCTTGACGCCGAGCTGCTGCCGCGACAGCGCACCGGACTCGCGCAGCGCCTCGATGATGGCGGTCTGGTTGACGCGTGCGAGGGTGCTCGTGGTCGCCGTCGCCCGCGTCCGCTTCGCCACCGGCGCCTCCTCGTCCCGTCCCCGCTCCCGCGGTCTGCGCACACTTTACTATCGCAGTGATCGGATGTGCGCCACCGTCACCCGGTCGCCGGTCACCCCGCGCTCAGCCTAGCGACGCTGCGATCGCCTCCGGGATGCATGACCTCTTCCCCGTGACCCGCAGCGGGGGCACTCGAACTGGGGCGCGCATCCGCTCGGACGGCAGGGGTACCGTCGGCGGCATGTTCCGGTTCCCTCGTGCAACGGGCCGGCGGCGGACTGACCCCGCCGTCGGCTCGTTGCTGGCCGGCGCCATGGCGGGCGGCATCCGCGACATCTACGGACACACGGTCACCTACGTGCCCGAGGACCTCGTCTACGTCGAGCGCCTGTTCACCGACCTCCGCACGGACGACGGGTTCGTCGGCGACGAGTTCACCCTGCAGAGCCTCGGCTGCCTGATCGGCGAGATCCTCGTGCGCACCGATGGCGGGCACTGGAGCGCCGCTGCGCGCCGCCGGGGAGGCCCGGACGACGCGGGCCTCGAGGTCGTCCTGCCGAACGGCCGGGCGGTGAACCCCATCCGCGCCGCCTACGACCGGGCGGACCGCGGGGCCGACTCGTCGGTGATCCGGTTCCGCCAGGTCGCACTCGCGTCCTGACCGGCGCTCGCGTCCTGACCGGCGCTCGCGTCCGACCGGCGCTCGCATCCGACCGGCGCGAGCATCCCGGCCGACGTCGCCCCACCGGTGCGCACGCGCCGCCGCTACGGCATGATCGTCGCCGGGAGCACATCCTCCCGCCAGGAGGGACGACGATGTCGAAGACGCGGCTCGAGGCCTTCAGCGACGGCGTGCTCGCCGTCGCCATCACGCTGCTGGTGCTCGACCTGCACCTCGAACCCGGCGAGCCGGGCGGCCTGTTCGCCCAGCTGGTCGCGGCGTGGCCGTCGCTCGCGTCCTACATCGTGAGCTTCCTGGTCATCGGCGTCATCTGGGTGAACCATCACGCGGTGGTGCGGCTGGTTCAGGTCGTCGACCGCACGCTGCTGTTCTGGAACCTCGTCCTCCTCATGTTCGTCACCGCGCTCCCCTTCACGACGTCGACGCTGGCCGCGGCCCTCGCGGGAGGCGACCGCACCGATCTCCGCGTCGCGGCGGTCCTGTACGGGGGCGCGATGACCGGCGTCGCCGTCGGTTTCACCGTTCTTCAGGCGCGCATCACCGGCCAGCTGGTGGCGTCGGGCCAGATGGATGCGGCCACGCGCCGCCGCTCCCTGCTGAGGTTCGGGCTGGGCACCGTCGTCTACCCCGTGATCACCGTCGTCGGACTGTTCAGCGTCGTCGCGATGCTCGTGGCGCTCGCCGCTCTGAGCCTCTACTACCTGTTCAACCAGACGGGCACGTCGGAGACCGGCCATCTCGGCGACGGCGAGCCGTCCTGACGGGCCGCTTTCACTACGCTTTTTGACGTCCCGGGTCGCGGCGCCGCCGCGGCTGCGGCACAGTGTCCGAATGAGCTTCGGACCGGCACGATCCCTGGAGCAGCTCTTCGCGACCAGGTCGAGCATCAAGTGGCGCCGCTACCCGGCGGACGTGCTGCCCGTCTTCGTCGCCGAGATGGACTTCGATGTCGAGCCGGCCATCCTGGACCGCGTCGCCGAGACCCTGCGGCACTCGGACACCGGCTACCTGGACTCCGCCGGTCCGCTGGCGCCGGCCTTCGCCTCCTTCGCGGCGCGCGAGTGGGGCTGGGAGGTCGATCCGGGCACGGTGCACCTGGCGACGGATGTGACGGTCGGCGTGGTCGAGGCGCTCCGGCTGGACCTGCCCGAGGTCGGTGGACGCGTCGTGCTCACGCCGCCCGTGTACCCGCCCTTCTTCGAGATGGTGGACGAGGCGGATGCGGTGGCGGTCACGGTCCCGCTGCTCGAGGACGAGGACTGGTCGCTCGACCTCGCGGGGATCGAGCGCGCCTTCGCCGAGGGGGCGGACGCCCTGCTGCTCTGCAACCCGCAGAACCCGACCGGCCGATGTCACAGCCGCAGCGTTCTGGAGGCGCTCGCCGCGCTGGCCGCCCGCTACGACGTGTTCGTGGTCAGCGACGAGGTGCACGCGCCGCTCGCGCATCCCGGAGCCGTCTTCACCCCCTTCGCGCCGATCGCCCGCGCCGCCGGCGCCCGTTCGGTCACCGTCACGTCGGCGAGCAAGGCCTGGAACCTCGCCGGCCTCAAGTGCGCCGTCGTCGTGCCGGCCGACGACGCGTCGGCACAGCTGCTGACCGCCCTGCCGGAGGAGCTGGCCGCGCGCACCAGCATCCTCGGCCTCCACGCCAACGTGGCCGCCCTCTCCTGCGTCAGCTGGCGCGACGACCTCCTCGGCCTCCTGGTGTCGAACGTCCGGCTGCTCGAGGCCGAGCTGGCCGAGCACGCACCCGCCGTCCGCGTCGTCCGGCCCGACGCCGGGTATCTGGTCTGGCTCGACTTCCGCGACGCCGGACTCGGCGACGACCCAGCCCGCGTGCTGATCGAGCAGGGGAGGGTCGCCCTCAACTCGGGACTCGCCTTCGGCGAGCCCGGGCGCGGCTTCGCCCGGATCAACCTGGCGTGCAACCCGTCCACGGTTGTGGAGGCGGTGCGCCGCATCGCCGCGACGGTCGCGGCCGCGCGCGAGCGGGCGGTGCTCGCCGGCTGACGCCGCTCGCCTGACGGCGGCGCCGCTGCCGGCGGTCACCGATCGTCGGAGAACCGGTCGCAAATCTCCGACACAGGGCTCTGGTGCAGGAGTTTCGCGGCGATTTCAGCCGATCATCCGACGGTAGGCGCCGAATCTCCGACGCTGGGACTGGAGGGGAGTCTCACGCGCCGTCCGCGCCGCCCGCGGCGACCAGCCCGCGGTCGAGGTCGTCCAGGATGTCGCGCACGCTCTCCAGACCGATCGACAGGCGGATCAGCCCCGGTCCGATCCCCGCCTCCGCCTGCTCCTCGGGCGTCAGCTTGGCGTGAATGGTGCTGCCGAGGTGGATCGCGAGCGTCCGGACGTCGCCGATGTGCGTCATCGGCGAGATCAGCTCCAGCGCGTCGATGAAGCGGCGGGCCGCCTCCCGTCCGCCGGCCAGCTCGATGGACACGATCGATCCGGCTCCTGCAGGCAGGTAGCGCTGGGCGCGGGCGTGGAACGGGTTCGACGGGAGGCCCGGGTAGTGCACCTCGGCGACCTCCGGCCGTGCCTCCAGCCATTCCGCCACCGTCTGCGCGCTGGCGACGTGCCGGTCCATCCGCACCGACAGCGTCTCGATGCCGTGGAGCAGCAGGAAGCTGCTGGTCGGTGGCACCGTCGGCCCATACTCGAGCACGATCACGCTGCGCACGTAGGCGAGGTAGGCGCCCTCGCCGTAGCGCTCGACGAAGGACGGGACGCCGGGCCGCGGCGCCGCGGCGAGCTGCGGGAACCGTCCCGCCTGCGCCGCCCAGTCGAAGCGTCCCGCGTCGACGATGGCGCCGCCGATCACCGACGCGTGACCGGACAGCCACTTCGACGTCGAGTGGATGACGATGTCGGCACCGTCTTCGATGGGGCGCCAGAGGTAAGGCGTCGGCACGGTGTTGTCGACCACCAGCGGGACGCCCGCCTCGTGGGCCAGCCGGCCGATCCGCTCGATGTCCACCACCTGGCCGAGCGGGTTGGGGAGCGTCTCGGTGTAGACGGCCTTGGTGTTCGGGCGGATGCGCGACGCCCACTCGGCGTCGTCCGCGTCGTCGGGCACGTACTCGAACTCGATGCCCTGGCGGGCGAGCACGCCGCGGAACATCTCGCGCGTGCCCTCGTAGAGCGACCGTGTGGCCAGGATGTGGTCGCCGTTCGCCGCGAGGGCGCTCAGGGCGGAGGCGATCGCCGCCTGTCCGCTGGCGACGACGATCCCGTCCACGCCGCCCTCGAGGTCGGCGATCCGGCGGCCGGCGACCGCGTTGGTGGGGTTCTCGTTGCGCGAGTACGCGCGGTAGGCGCTGCGGCCGGCGAACCGCTCCTCGCCGTCGTCGAAGCTGTCGAAGACGTACGCCGCCGTCTGGTAGATCGGGGTCACGCGGGAGCGGGTCTCGGAGTCGACCACGGCTCCGGCGTGGATCTGGCGGGTCTCGAAGTCGAGCGGTCGGGTGCTGCGGCCTGGCATGGGGTCACTGTAGTGAGAGCCGCGGCAGACTGCCACGTTGTTGCGCCATGCGACGGCCGCAGCACCCCTCCGTCGCTCATGCCGTGCGTCCTTCGGACTCGTCGTCGGTGATGTGCTCTTTCCAGACGGTCGTGGCGGCGGGGTCGTCGCTCGCCTCCAGAAAGGCGATGTGCTCCATGAAGCAGCCGGGAGCGGCCACATGCTGCTCCTCTATACAGCCGAGCCGGGCTCACCCTCCGCCGAGCGGCTGCGGCTGCTCGCCTCGTGGTCGGCGGAGCGGACGGCGACGTCGGCGCAGTGACGCCCGCGCGTCCGGGCGCCAGGGGGCCTCAGCCGAGGCGGACCGGTCTCCGGAGCCGCTGCGTGATGAACAACGCGGCACGCTCGACGGCTTCGTCCGCCTCGTCGAGGACCCCGGTGAAAGCGGGGAACACATGGGGGACGTCGGCGACCACATCCAGGATCACGTCCACTCCGGCGTCGCGGGCCCGGTCGGCGAGCCGCACGGAGTCGTCGAGCAGCAGCTCGTTCGTGCCCACCTGGAGCAGGATCGGAGGGAACCCGGTCAGGTCGGCCAGTACCGCGGGCGCGAGGAGCGGCTGGTGCGGGTCCTGCCCGGCGAGGTAGAGGTCGCCGGTGCGGCGCATCCCTTCGATGGTGAAGAGCGGATCGGCGTCCCGCCTGGTGGACATCGAGGCGCCGGACCTCGTGTGGTCGAGGCCCGGCGAGAAGGCGACGATGCCTGCGGGGAGCGGCAATCCCTGGTCGCGGGCGGCGAGGGTCGTCGTGACCGCCAGGCCGCCGCCGGCGGAGTCGCCGGCGAGGACGATCGACGACGGATCGGCTCCGTGGTCGAGCAGCTCGCGGTAGGCGGCGAGACAGTCGTCGATGCCCGCGGGGAAGGGATGCTCGGGCGCCAGCCGGTAGTCGAGGGAGACGGCCGGCACGCTGGTCTGCTGCACCAGGCGCGCTGTGAGGGCCATCGCGGTCTCCGGTGACCCGAGCGAGAACGATCCGCCGTGGAAGTAGAGGATCGTTCCGGGGTGCGGATCGGTCGCCGGCCGCACCAGGACTGCGGGTCGCCCGCCCAGCTCGATCGGGCTCCGCGTGATCTCGGTCGGCACGGGGAACTGGCCCATGAATCGCGCGAACCCCGCCCGCTGGTCCTCGACTGCGGCCGGACCGGCGGCTTGTGGGGCCGCTCGAAGCTGCCGATCGAGCGCCTGTCGTTGTTCCCTGCTCATGTCTTCCTCTCGTCCGGACTACTTGCCGCGGCATGTATCTGTAGAATGTATGCCGTGGCAACTAAAAGCGCAAACGACGCACTCGTCCGGCTCTTCGACGACCTGGTCCGCTGCGAGACGCGCCTGTACAACGCGATCGGCGAGTCCCTCCGGCAGGAGCACGGGATCGCCACCTCGCAGTACGAGTTCCTCCGCTACTTCCGCGATCACCCCGGTTCGCGGATCGCCGACGTCGCAGCCAACTTCGCCGCTGGAATCGGCGCGATCAGCAAAGGAGTCGACCGCCTCGAGGCGCGCGGATGGGTGGCCCGCCACCCGAACCCGGCCGACGGGCGTTCCTCCCTCGTCAGCCTGACCTCCGCAGGCGCCGTTCTCGTGGCCGACGCTGACAGCACGTTCCGCGACCGGTTGGCCGAGCTGATGACCGCAGATCTCGCAGCGGCCGACGTCGAAGCGACAGGGCGCGTGCTCGCGTCACTGCGCTCCGCGCTCGAGCGGGATCGCGTGGGCCTGCCGGTCGGCTGAGGCGGCGAACGGCCCCGGTTCCCCGGGTCCTTGGCTGAGCAGATCACGAACGTCATTACCCGCACGTCGGACGAGAGGGTTCTTCTTAGGAGAGGCGCTTCAAGATACGCTCGCCAGATGCAGGCCAGTTTTGTCACGAGCGGCGAAGTCCCGCAGATTGTCGCTGATGGAACGGATTATTGGGTTCGGCTCTGGACACCTCCGTCCGATCCCCAGGGTGGTTGGTTCATCGACGAATGGCAAATCTCGGACGCGACCGACGCGCTCTCGGTCATTGAATGGGCGCGCGGACGCACTGCCCCCCAGGGCGCTTTCGAAGTGTTCGTCGAATCCAGGGATCACGCTGTTCGAAGCGATGCCCAGTATGTACCTGTGAAGCGGCACATTCGCATCTACGGGGCGCCGGCAGACCATGGCGGCGCCACCGAGCAAGTTACCTTCACTGCACAATGATCGCCGTCAGAGCGGACCTGTCGGTCCCGCTCTGACGGCGATCGGCTCGCTAGCTCCTATAGATGGGCACGCTGACAGTGAGCGGTTCAGACTCCGCAGCTCCCGCCTTGGCGAATGTGACTCCGCATCCCACGCCTTTCCAGATGCCGTAGATGGTGTTCACCGAGTACGACGGGTTATACCCGGCGGGCGCGCGAAGAACGTAGGACAAGTAGCCGCGGAATGTGTTCGGACCCGCGCTGCACGGCGCCGCGGCGTTAGCTTGCTGCTGAGCGGTGTTGTAGTAGTCATTCGTGGTCCCCGCCAAACTGCCCGCGCGCGTGGCTGTGCCAGGCCGTCCGCGCGCCGGGCGCGAAGCGTACGAGCGCGGCCGTCATGCGCTTGTCCCCGTCGTGCGGCGTCACGATCGGGTCGACCCAGACGTCGCCGGCGAACTGCTCCGGCGGGTTCTTGACCGTGGGGGTGGTGGGTTCGATGTTCATGCGTTCTCCGTCTCCAGCAGCACCTTGATGGCGCGTCGCTCGTCCATTGCCTGGTAGCCCTCGGCCGCCCGCTCGAGCGGGAGGGCGAGGTCGAACACCGCTCCGGGGTCGATCTCGTCGTTCATGATCGACGCGATCAGCTCGGGAAGGAATCGCCGCACGGGCGCCGGACCTCCGTGCAGTACCGGGGGAGCGCAGCGGAGGAGGATACGCCGCGAAAAGCCCGGTACGGAGCGCCGGGAGGGAACTACGATCGGGCGACGGAAAGGCCCTCAAGATCCGCGCCAAGGGCTGCGGAATTTGTCGTTCAGAGGGCGTGGCCTAAAGCGGCGGACGCACCCTATACGCGAGGTTTACTTCTTGGTCGTAGTAGCCATTGCGGTGGTATGGAGCGTATGAGACAAGTCGAATCTGCGCGAACGTACCCTCGGCAACGTCGTCGATCGTCACGTTCCACGTCAGTTGGGAGATCTCGCCAGACCTTCCGTTGACCGTGATTGCGCCACGTGTGGCGCTGCGACCCTCGAGTCGCCAGATCAGAGGACGATCTTCGGGATCCCATCCCAGGCATTCAAACGTCACGACATCACCCGGATGGAGAATCGTTTCGACCCTCACAAGCGACTGTTGTGTCCCTGCATCAAGTCCGGGGCGATTCTGGTTTCCGAAGCTGTCGACGACTGACTCGATTCGGGGGTAGATCTCTCCCGCACTAGCTTCGCGACTCATGTAGAGCGTCACCCGATTTCTTATCTCGCCCGCGATTCCAGAGAGCAGATCGCGCTCAAAGGGGACTAGCGGACGGCTGTGAGCGACGTCGTTCCGAAGAGCATCGAATCGTCGCAGTAGGGGAAGCGTGCTCGCGCGGTCGCCCAAGGCTGCAGCCACGGGCTCCCAGTTCTGTTCGACAATGTTGATCAGCTCGTAGCACTCGCACCAGGCCAAGCCTGGCCGCTCAATATTCGCCACGCCCCGGCGGGTCCGGCTTCGGCTTGCATCGCGGCGCTGATCCCATTTCGCCCGCTGTTGCTCTGTTGACACCCGGTCGAGCCACCCGTCGCCCCAGGCTTGCTTGTACGCGTGCAGCATCAGCTCGCGGAGCGCCGACTCAAACGAGCTAAGGGCAGCCGACGGTTCGAGCAAAGACACGTGTGGAAGTATGCAGGAAGGCCAGGCCCTCGGGGAAGCCGTCACTTAAGCGCCTGCGTGCATTGCTCCTTCGTTGCATTGCTCGTCCGTCGCTCCCTTCGTTGCTTTGTTCGCTCATCGGTCCTCTTCCTTCAGCCTGGCCAGCTTTTGCTTTCATCTCTCCGTCCCGGTCATGTTGGTGCTTCTCCTGTCTCGACGTGCAGCTGATGCTGAGCGTGGGACTATCGCCACCGATTGGGTGCAGCTCCCGCACGGACCGCGAGCAGAGGTCGCGTTCGGCACTGAAACCGGGCCGCCAGGGGCTAGGTTAGTGCGGCACTCGCGCAGCCTGTTACCTCGAAAAGGACATCGATAGGGGCAGCTGAATCACTCTGATAACTGTCCCAACGGGCTCCAAGGGTGGTGGTGAATCGGGTCGAAGCCGCGCACGTCCACGTCACTTTTATATCGATCGGCCGGGTCGGAACGTTTTTGACGCTTGCTTACTCTCGGTGCTTGCACCCCACGGACCAACCCGCTATACATGAGCAAACGTCAGTTTGACTCATTGCCGTGGCTTCGGCCTGCGGTCAAGGTGTCACCACCGGAAGTGGACCTGTGCGCGCAGCTAGATTTGTCGCCGCCACTGGAATTGTGGCGGGGTCGTTAATCGCTACCTTGGTCGTCGGTCCGGCGCAGGGATCATTTGCCGCCATTTCTTCGCCCACCTCAGATTCGGTGACCCGAATTGCAGGGGGAGACCGCTTCGAGACGGCCGCTGCAGTGTCTGCCTCGACGTTCCCGGTCGGTGTGCCTGTGGCCTATGTGGCAAGCGGATACAACTTCCCCGATGCCCTTGCTGGCGGGCCCGCTGCGGCGCATGAACACGGGCCGGTACTCCTCACAGCGCCGACTCAGCTACCCGATGCCACCGCGGGAGAACTGACTCGGCTGAAGGCAGCCAAGATCGTCGTTCTAGGCGGCCTGGCGGCCGTGTCGTCATCCGTCGCGTCCGCGCTAAGGGAGTACACCGCAGACGTGACACGGGTCGCCGGTGGTGACCGCTTCGAAACGGCAGCCAAAGTCTCCGCTTCCGTATTCCCACCCGGCGTTCCAGTCGCCTATGTTGCAAGCGGATCAAACTTTCCGGATGCGCTCGCTGGCGGTCCTGCTGCCGCCGCAGCAGGCGGCCCTGTCCTTCTCACTGCCCCTGGAGCTCTGCCAGTAGCCACCTCCACTGAACTGAAGCGGCTGAAGCCTGAGAGAATTGTGATGCTCGGAGGCGACGCTGCAGTCTCGGCCGGCGTGGAGACATCGTTGAAGGACATGAGCTCAGCGTCCGTCACTAGAGTTGCCGGGAGCAACCGATTTGAAACGGCCGCGATGGCCACTTCCGTCTTTGCGCCCGGAGTTCCCGTCGCTTATGTCGCCAATGGATACAACTTCCCCGACGCGCTCGCCGGTGGTCCCGCCGCATCGATCGCAGGCGGCCCAGTGCTGCTCACCTCGCAGGGAACCCTCTCCGATGCGACCTCGAAAGAACTCGATCGGCTGCGGCCGAAGTCGATCGTAGTGCTCGGCGGTTCCGCGGCCGTGTCGGACACGGTCTCTCAGGCGCTCGGTGGCAAAGTGAACAGACCGATAGCCCTGACGATCGCGACTCATGAGCTTTCCGCCGCGACGGTCGGCGAGGCGTACTCCGCGACGCTGAACGCGGCCGGAGGCACTGCGCCCTACCGATGGTCGGTGACCGGTCTTCCCGATGGCGTTCTCGCCTCCCCAGAAGGGGGCCTTAGCGGCACCCCTTCGGCCGCGGGGACCTCATCGGTGACGATCGCCGTGATCGACTCCGCCGGAGCGTCAGCCGTCGCGAGTCTCCTGCTCATCGTTTCGCCGGGAACGTTCACCGCGCCGACGCCGACGATCGCGGGCGCCCCCGAGCTCGGCGGAACGCTGACGGCCGACCCGGGTCTCTGGCAGCCCGTTCCCGAAACCTTCGACTATCAGTGGTTGCGCAACGGTGCTGAGATATCGTCTGCCTCCGGCGTGCAGTACATCCTCACCGCCGACGACCTCGGCGCCACACTATCGGTGAAGGTCACCGGTCATAAGCCCGGATACACCGCCCTCAGTGTCGCTAGCTCGGGCCTATCCGTCCCGCGCCCCGGAACCGGATTCCACATCGCGCCGATACCGACTGTGTCCGGAACCGGACAGTTGGGTGGAGCGCTGGTAGCCACTGTCGGCACCTGGAGTCCAACGCCCACGACATTCCAGTATCAGTGGCTGCGCGACGGCCAGCCTATCGAGGATCAGAACGCAAAGACGTTGCGCTACTACCCCTACGGCGCCGACCTCGGACACACGATCACGTTCAGCGTCACCGCGACGCTCGACGGGGTAAGTGCTACACGCGCGAGCGCCCCCGTGACGCCCACCTGCGGGCCGGCCGTCACCGACGGCACCCGGGTCGCCGTCATCCACACCGATATCTCGGGAGCCGTGACCTACACCACGGAGGACGTGGACGTGGTGAGAGTGTGCGAGACGCCCGACACCGGAGGCCCGAACGTCACGGTCGGATCGACACTCACGATCGGCCCCGGCGTGAGCCTCGAGCTGTACAAATACCTGAACGTCGCCGGCACACTCAACCTCTCTGGAACGGCCGACGCGCCCGTTACGGTTCCGGTCGTCTCCGGCGCGATCATCGGCTCCTACTCCAGCGGGAGACTGACCGTCGCGTATGCGAACGCACCCGACCTCGGTATCCAGTGGAGCTGCGGGTCGATCGACATCCGTCATTCGACGTTCGACGAACTGAACGTCGACGGCACAGCGGGCATGTCAGAGCTGGAGGCACTGTGCTTTCCCACTCAGGACACCCTACGCATACAGGACTCGACGATCCTGCAACCAGGGCAACCGGCCTGGATGGGATGGACGTGGGGCCTCAAGGTCGACGGATGGCGGGGAAACGTCGACCTAGAGCGCAACGATTTCGCCGGCGACGTGTCTGCATGGTTCAACTCCCCCTGGAATCCGAGTACGACCGACCCGCCGGGCTCCGGCATCGTCCGCGACAATACGTTCCGCGGCAGAGTGGGGCTCCAGTACTTCGATCAATGCTCAGGCAACTGCGCGACCAAGGCTGCTCCGCTCGCGCTCACGGGAAACCGGCTCACTGATTCGGCTGCGGGATTCGAGCTTTCGGCCATCCTGACGGACGGGTCCGTGGCGAACAACACCGGACCACGAACCGGACTCGTCACCTACGAGGCGGTCACGGCGTCAGGCCACCTTGCATTCCCGCTCCCCGACGCCGCGCCGACCGCGCCGCAGTACTCCCGGTGGCTCTCGGTGCCCACCGGCTCGACCGTCGTGATCCCTCCCGGGAACAACATGACGCTGCGAAGCGTCTGGATTCAAGGCACGCTTACAGTCGGTGCTGCCGGGGCGAGCCCCGTCACGATCACTGGCGACTCGCAGCTGACCATCGGCGTAGAAAGCGGCGCGACGGCGACCTTCAACGGAGTCACGTTCGACGATCTCCTATGGGTCGACACTTCGGGGGATCTCTCGATCGTCGACTCGGTGCTGAACAATCCCGTCGGCGAGTCCGATGGCAGCCAGGAGCCGATGCACTACGACTGGGTCAATTCGGTGATCCGCCAGACCGGGGGCAACCTGTACCTCGACGCACAGTATGTCGGCACTCCACGACTTCTCAAGCAGATAAGCGGCGAGGCCGTCGTCCGGGGCAGCTTCGTCGGCCCCAAGACCGGTATCGCACTGATCGAGACCTGCGAGTGGGAAGAGCAGAAGTGCTTCGTCGACGCACGCGATGTCGATTGGGGCGAAGCGACAGGGCCGTTCCCGCAGCCGCCGCTTGGAGACCTGCTCGCCCCGACACCGCAAGCGCTGTTCTGCGGAACCGGCATCGCCTATCCCTGGCCAGGGTCGACGGCGGCAGACGCGGGACACTGGGTCGGCGGATGCGACGGTATCGATCACGATCCCGGGCGGCAGATCGCGACCGCGAAGCAGAACTACGATTCCGCGCGGGCGGAGTTCTTGGCCGAGTGCGCGACCGATCCCGGTGAGTTCGCAAGCGCCTGCGACGTCGTCACGCGAACGGACACGTGCCTCTCGGGTGCCATGACCTTGGCCCAAGAGGTGTCGCCATACCCACTCGCGCCGCCGAGCGACTCCGACGTCGCAACGAAAATTGCGAGCGGAGGTGTGGATACCCTCGAGGCACTCGATCGGCCGGCGCTCCGCATAGCGAGAGCTGGCGCCGCCATCGCGCTGAAGGCGGGCTACGTGTATTCGACACTTCTCAGCGTGAAGTCGGCGTACGACCAATGCAGGCCCTAGTGAGGGGGCGCTTTCGGTACGTCCTCGAGAACATCCGCACGACCTCTGCGGCTCTGTCAATTCATGCTGGATGTCACTGAACGGGAAAGATGGAGCGCCTGACGATGACGTCGGCAGGAACTGCGAAGACGGCGACCGGACGACCTTGGCCGTTGGCGCACACGCGAAACGCGAGGGCAAGCGGGTCGTTGTCATCTGACCGAAGGGCGTGAACCGCGATTGATGATCCGCCGCTAACGAGAGCCACTCTATTTGTCCCGTGCTGGATCGCCCCGCGTTTACCCCGCACATTGCAACGGCCTTGGCGTCACTCCAATCGGTGCCATGCGAGCGAAAACTGCGGAAAGTCAGGCGCAACGCGACCTACGTCAGCCTCTGCGGCCTACCGGAATCTAATCGCGGTTTCGGGTCTGAGGTAGAATTCTCGGTGCAGCCTGGATGCGAACCGGTGCGATTTGCACGAATCGCCGATCGCCTCGCACTGGGCGCGATCTGCTGCGTCGACTAGGCGAAGTGTTCGTTGCCTCAGGTATGCCTATTCGGGACAACCAGGGGAACAGTTGCAATCATGTTCGGATTGTGCAGGGCGGACTTTTCGTTGCGCCCCAGCGCAGGGAATGTGGCAACTAGTCGAGTTGCTCGACCCTGTCGAGGTGGAGTCCTCGTAAGCGGACAAAGGTCCCAGATCCCCCGACGCAGTTCGAAGATCACTCGCCGTCGGCTCGACATAGCGCGAGCGATTTCCGAACCGCGCGGAGTGATCGTGTGGGGGACGCCGAAGAATCACGAGCGGCGCTCGGTCCCTTTCCCCGGTCTGGTGACCGCTCCCCCGGAGGCCCGGTGCGCCGGTCGGGAGGCCGACGAGCCGGTGTTCGTCGGCGCCGAAAGTGGTGTGCTCCGGGCAGGCAACTTCCGCAGTCGCGTCGTCAATGGGGCCATCGCCCGGTGCATCGAGAAGGACGACACCTTCCGGCGACTGACTCCCCACGACCTCAGACACTCGGCCGCGTCGCTCGCCGTCTCGGCCGGAGCCAACGTCGAATCCGTGCAAAGGATGCTCGGACACGCGTAGGCCGCGATGACCCTCGACGTCTACGCCGACCTCTTCGACGATGACCTTGACGACGTTGCGGACGCACTCGATGCCGACGACGCGAAAATCAGTTGTAGTCAAAATGTCGTCAAAACGGCGATTCGACTGCGTGGCCGAGCAAACAAGAAACCCCCGGATTCCGTTAGGACCGGGGGTTCTCTCTGGTGGCTCCGACCGGCATCGATCCGGTGACCTTTCGATTTTCAGTCGAACGCTCTACCAACTGAGCTACAGAGCCAGAGGATGCTGCTGCATCCACCTAGACGGAAGCCCTTCCGAGAGGAAGGGCTTGTCGCCGTGGCGACCCTGACGGGACTTGAACCCGCGACCTCCGCCGTGACAGGGCGGCACGCTAACCAACTGCGCTACAGGGCCTTACTGTGTTGCTTTTGAATTGTGGTGTTCATCGATCGTGCTGCTCATCGATTGTAGTGGACGCCGTTGGACGTGACCCCAACGGGATTCGAACCCGTGCTACCGCCGTGAAAGGGCGGCGTCCTAGGCCGCTAAACGATGGGGCCGGATCGTCCCGAATCGCTTTCGCGCTCCGATGACCACCGACGAACAAGCATACGGAAACGTCGCCGAGAATGCGAATCGCCTCCGGATCCCGGGCGGGTCGGGGCTTTCCGGACGGTTTCCGGCCGCTGCCGGGTTCGCGCAACGCCCCACGGAAATCCGCGATCCGGCCCATGCGGACGCATAGTCTCCGAGCCAGGCGGTCCCTCGGCCGCCCGTGCGAACGCACGCCCCCGAACCGGCATTGAGGCCACCGACCTGGGCTCACGGACACCATGTTGCTAAAGTTGCGCCTGTTGACCGTGTGACCGATGTGACGGATGTGATCACTGTCGACGCGAGAAGTGAGCGGGTCGATAACAGCATGAGACGCGAGACGACGAGCCGAACGGTTCCCCCGACCATCCCCGGCAGCCCCCGCCGCCGGGCGGTCCGTGCTGCCCTGGCCGCCCTCGCCGTCGCCGCCGTCACGGCGGTGGGAGCCATCGCTGCCCCCGCCTACGCCGACAACTACCCGTCGTGGCAGGACGTGCAGAACGCCAAGGCGAACGAGTCGGCGGCCAGCGCCCAGGTCGACCGCATCAACGGCCTGATCTCGTCGCTCAAGCAAGAGGTGGCGGACACGCAGGCGCTCGCCGTCAAGCGCGGCGCCGAGCTCGAGGTCGCCCAGACGAACTACGACATGGCGACGATGAAGGCGCTCGATCTCGAGTCGCAGGCCGTCGCCAGCCAGAAGAAGGCCGACGAGGCCAGCGAGCAGGCCGGCAAGCTGGCCGCGCAGCTGTACCGCACCGGCGGCCGCAACCTGACGGCCAACCTCTTCCTCAGCGGCAACAACGCCAGCACCACGAGCCCCGACAAGCTGCTCTCCGGGCTGGGCAGCATGTCCAAGCTCGTCGAGCAGTCCAACAAGGTCTACACCGACGCCAAAGCCGCGCAGAACACGGCGAAGTCGCTGTCGGCGCAGGCGGATGTGGCGAAGGCCGAGCGCGAGCGGCTCCGCGTCGTCGCCGAAGCGGCGATGCAGGCCGCGATCGAGGCGGCCAAGGCGGCTCAGGACAAGCTGGCCGAGCAGCAGAAGCAGATCGTCGTCATGCAGGCGCAGCTCGCCGCCCTGAAAGACACCACCGCCAAGACGGTCGCCGGCTACCAGGCCGGTGTCGCGGCCGCGGCCGCAGCGGCGGCCGCGCGCGGGTCGGCGGGGCTCCCCGGCGGCTACGTCGGACCGCAGGGCTGGGCCGTGCCCGCCGCCGGCCCGATCACCGACGGCTTCGGCGCGCGCCCGTCGCCCGGCGGCGTCGGCAGCACGTACCACATGGGCATCGACATCGGCGCCTCGTGCAACGCGCCCATCTACGCCGCCCACGAGGGCACGGTCATCTACGCCGGCCCCAACGGCTCCTACGGCAACTTCGTGCTGCTCGACAACGGCGGCAGCGTCGACACGGGTTACGCCCACATCCGTGACGGCGGCATCCTCGTCGGCATCGGCCAGCACGTCGGAGCCGGCCAGCCCATCGCCCGCGTCGGCACGACCGGCGCATCCACCGGCTGCCACCTCCACTTCGAGGTGCGCACCAACGGGACGAAGATCGACGGCATCCCGTTCATGAGAGACAGGCAGGCACCCCTTGGCTAACGAGAACGAGAAGATCAGCCGGGTCCGCCCGGGCCTCGCTATCGGAGCGGGCGTGATGGGCGCGGTCACCGCATCCATCGGCATCGTCACCCCGGCGCAGGCGGTCGACTACCCGTCGTGGAACGACGTGCAGCAGGCCAAGAACAACGTCGCCAATCAGCAGGCGATGATCGACAACATCACGAGCCTGATCACCGGTCTGCAGTCGAGTGTGGATGCGGCCCGCATCGCCTCGGAGAAGGCGGCGGAGGCGTACTTCCAGGCGAAGGATGCGCTGGCGGCCGCGACGGCGAAGGCCGATGACCTGCAGAAGCAGGCGGTGGAGGCGGCCGAGAAGGCGAAGACCTCCAAGATGCGCGCGGGCCTGCTCGCCTCGCATCTGGCGAAGTCCGGCGGCGGGGACGTGACCACCGACCTCATGCTGAAGGGCGGCGGCTCGGGCTCCGCCGCCGACAAGCTGCTGTTCCAGCTCGGCACGATGAGCAAGCTGACGGAGCAGTCGAAGGCGGTCTACGACCAGGCCACCACGGACAAGAACACGGCCGACGCCCTCACCGCGCAGGCCAAGGCGGCCAAGACCGAGCGCGAGTCGCTCGCCGCCGAGGCCGACAAGGCGCTCGCCGCCGCGCAGTCCGCGCAGGCGCAGGCGCAGGCGGCGCTCGCGACCCAGCAGCAGAAGTCGACCGAGCTGGTCGCGCAGCTTGCGACGCTGAAGAACACCTCCGCGCAGACCGAGGCCGCCTACCTCCAGGGCGAGCAGGTGAAGGCGCAGCAGGAGGCGGCCCGCAAGGCGCAGGAGGCGGCCCTGCGGCAGCAGCAGCAGCAACAGCAGCAGCAGCAGGCCGCCGCACCGAGGCCGCCGGCGTCCGGCGGCGGGGGAGGCGGCGCGGCTCCGGCGGCGCCCGCGGCTCCTGCGGCCCCGAACGGGAACGTCGTCCAGACCGCGATCGCCTACGCCCGGGCCCAGCTCGGCAAGCCGTACATCTTCGGCGGCGAAGGTCCGGTGGGCTACGACTGCTCCGGTCTGACGATGAAGGCGTACGCGTACGCCGGCGTCTACATCGGCTCGCACTCGGTCAACAACCAGTACTACACCGCGGCTGGCCGCGGTCAGCTGGTGTCGTACAGCGCCAAGCAGGCGGGCGACCTCATCTTCTGGGGATCCGGCCCCGGCGACTTCTACCACGTGGGCATCTACATCGGCGGCGGCATGATGATCGCCGCTCCCACCGAGGGCGACGTCGTCAAGATCCAGTCCGTCTGGGGCTCCCCCTACCGCCTGGTCGCCCGCCCCAGCGCCTAACCCACTGCGTCGCGCGCTCCGCCCCCGTCGCGCGCTCCGCCCCCCGTCGAGTACACGAAAAGTGCACGCCATCCGGCCGGATAGCGTGCACTTTTCGTGTACTCGACGAGGGGTCGGCCCGGGGGGTCAGTGGCCCTCGGCGGCGAGCTTGGCGATCGCCTTCTGGATGAGGCCGTCGGCCTCGGCGGCGTCGCCCCAGCCCTCGATGTTGACGAACTTGCCCGGCTCGAGGTCCTTGTAGCGGGCGAAGAAGTGCTCGATCTCCTTGCGCGTCTGCTCCGGGATGTCGTTCACATCCTGGATGTGCTGCCAGCGCGGGTCCTTGTACGGCACGGCGATGATCTTGGCGTCGCCGCCCGCCTCGTCGCTCATGTTCAGCACGGCGACCGGGCGCACCTTGACGCCGACACCCGGGAAGACCGGGTACTCGAGCAGCACCAGCGCGTCCAGCGGGTCGCCGTCGTCGCCCAGCGTGTTCTCGAAGAAGCCGTAATCGGTCGGGTACACGAAGCTGGTGAAGAGCACGCGGTCGAGGTAGACGCGACCGGTCTCGTGGTCCACCTCGTACTTGTTGCGGCTCCCTTTGGGGATCTCGATGACGACGTCGTATTCGGCCATGCCGTGCTCCTTAATGGTCGTGATTCGGCACTAACGTTACTAGGTGCCCCTCCACGGTTCCGCGGCCCCGGACCGCCGCCCGCGGCTGACGCCCGCCATCGCCGACGCCCGCCGGGCCGTCCGCACGGCGCTCGCCGCGGCGGCCGAGCTTCCGCCGGTCGACCCGCACGACGACCATGGTCCGGCCCGCCCGGCTCCGCTGACACCGGGCGCTCTCGTCCTCGTCGGGCTGAGCGGGGGAGCGGACTCCCTCGCGCTCGCAGCGGCCACCGCGTTCGAGGCGCCGCGGGGGGGATTCCGTGCGGGCGCCGTCGTGGTCGACCACGGCCTCCAGCCCGGGTCGGATGCGGTCGCCGCGCGCGCCGCCGAGCAGGCGACAGCGCTTGGGCTCGACCCGGTGCTGGTGCGCCGGGTCGAGGTGGATGCGGCGGGCGGCCCCGAGGGGGCGGCCCGCACCGCCCGGCACGCGGCGTTCGACGCCGCCGTCGCGGAGACGGGCGCCGAGCGCATCCTGCTCGCCCACACCCTCGACGACCAGGCGGAGACGGTGCTGCTCGGCCTCGCCCGCGGTTCCGGCCCGTCGAGCCTGCAGGGGATGCTGCCGGACACCGGCCGGCTGCTGCGCCCCTTCCTCGGGATCCGCCGCGCGCAGACGCGGGCGTTCTGCGCCGACAGCCGCCTGGAGCCGTGGGACGACCCCCACAACGAAGACCCCTCTTATACGCGCGTGCGCGTGCGGCACGCGGTGCTGCCGGCGCTGGAGCGCGAACTCGGACCGGGTGTCGCCGAAGCGCTGGCGCGGACCGCCGAACAGCTCCGCGAGGACGACGAGGCGCTCGACGGCCTCGCCCTCGAGTGGGCGCAGGAGCTGGTGACCCAGGCCGACGACGGATCGGTCGCCCTGGACGTCCGCGGCCTCGCGTCGGACCCGGCGGCGCTCCGCCAGCGGATCATCCGGCTGGTGGTCTCCGCGGAGTTCGGCGTCTCGCTCACGCGCACCCATACGCTCGCCGTCGCGGCCCTCATCACCGACTGGCACGGGCAGGGACCGGTCGACCTGCCAGGCGTTAGAGTGGTCAGGCAGAACGGGCTGCTCACGTTTCACCCCACCACGTAAGGACAGCACCTCCCCCATGGAACTCACGGACGTTCAGGACGACCTCACCGAGATTCTGATCACCGAGGAGCAGATCCGCTCCCGCGTCGCCGAGCTCGCCCGCGAGGTGGAACGCGACTACGCCGGCAAGGACGTGCTGCTGATCGGCGTGCTCAAGGGCGCCGTGATGGTGATGGCCGACCTGTCCCGCGAGCTGCGCATCCCCGTCACCATGGACTGGATGGCGGTCAGCTCCTACGGCAGCGGAACGCAGTCCAGCGGCGTCGTCCGCATCCTGAAGGACCTGGACACCGACCTCAGCGGCAAGACCGTCCTCATCGTCGAGGACATCATCGACTCGGGCCTCACGCTGTCGTGGCTGCTGTCGAATCTGCGCAGCCGCGGGCCGGAGTCCATCGAGATCTTCACGCTGCTGCGGAAGCCCGAGGCGGCGCGCGTCGAGATCGACGTGAAGTACGTGGGCTTCGACATCCCGAACCAGTTCGTCGTGGGCTACGGCCTCGACTACGACGAGCGCTACCGCACCCTGCGCGGCGTGGGCATCCTGGCGCCCGCCGTCTACAGCTGACGCGGCCCGCTACTGCGGCCGGCCGCACGCAGACCGCCCAGAGCGAACACGCAGGCGACCCCCAGCGCCCAGGCGGTACTGTGGTCGCACCATGAACGTCAAGAAGATCTTCCGCGGCCCGATCCTTTACGTCGTGCTCGCGATCATCGCGGTATGGATCGGCTCGAGTCTGATCACCATGTCGGGCTTCAAGAGCGTGTCCACGCAGAAGGGCCTGGAGTACCTCTCCCAGGACAAGGTGGCCAGCGCGAAGATCGTCGACGGTGAGAACCGCGTCGACCTGACGCTGAAGGAGCCGGACGGCAACCTGGGCGACCAGGTGCAGTTCTACTACGTGACGCCGCGCGGCGAGGACATCGTCAAGGCCGTGGACGCCGCCGACCTGCCCAAGGGCTACGACGACGAGGTGCCGCAGCCGAACTGGTTCGTCAACATCCTCGGCTTCCTGATCCCGGCGCTGCTGATCGGCGTGTTCTTCTGGATCATGATCTCCGGCATGCAGGGCGGCGGCAACAAGGTCATGCAGTTCGGCAAGTCGCGGGCGAAGCTCGTGACCAAGGAGACGCCGAAGGTCACCTTCGACGACGTCGCCGGCTCCGACGAGGCGATCGAGGAGCTGCAGGAGATCAAGGACTTCCTGAAGGAGCCGGCCAAGTTCCAGGCGGTCGGCGCCCGCATCCCGAAGGGCGTGCTGCTGTACGGCCCTCCCGGAACGGGCAAGACCCTCCTGGCCCGCGCCGTCGCGGGTGAGGCGGGCGTCCCCTTCTACTCGATCTCCGGTTCGGACTTCGTCGAGATGTTCGTCGGCGTCGGCGCCAGCCGCGTGCGCGACCTGTTCCAGCAGGCGAAGGAGAACTCGCCCGCCATCATCTTCATCGACGAGATCGACGCGGTCGGACGCCACCGCGGCGCCGGGCTCGGCGGCGGTCACGACGAGCGCGAGCAGACGCTGAACCAGCTCCTCGTCGAGATGGACGGCTTCGACCCGAAGACCAACGTCATCCTGATCGCGGCGACGAACCGTCCCGACATCCTCGACCCCGCGCTGCTGCGCCCGGGCCGCTTCGACCGCCAGATCGGTGTGGATGCGCCCGACATGCTCGGCCGGAAGAAGATCCTCGAGGTGCACGGCCGCGGCAAGCCCCTCGCCGCCTCCGTCGACCTCGAGGTACTGGCCCGCAAGACGCCGGGCTTCACCGGAGCCGACCTGGCCAACGTCCTGAACGAGGCCGCGCTGCTGACCGCGCGCTCCAACGCGCAGCTGATCGACAACCGCGCCCTGGACGAGGCCGTCGACCGCGTGATCGCCGGTCCGCAGAAGCGCACCCGGGTCATGAAGGACCAGGAGAAGCTGATCACGGCGTACCACGAGGGCGGCCACGCGCTCGCCGCCGCGGCCATGCGCCACACCGACCCCGTGACGAAGATCACCATCCTGCCGCGCGGTCGTGCCCTGGGTTACACCATGGTGCTGCCGCTGGAGGACAAGTACTCCGTCACCCGCAACGAGCTGCTCGACCAGCTGGCCTACGCCATGGGCGGCCGCGTCGCCGAGGAGATCGTGTTCCACGACCCGACGACCGGCGCCTCGAACGACATCGAGAAGGCGACCTCCATCGCCCGCAAGATGGTCACCGAGTACGGCATGAGCGCCGACATCGGCTCGGTCAAGCTGGGCCAGGCGAACGGCGAGATGTTCCTCGGTCGCGACATGGGTCACCAGCGCGACTACTCCGAGCGGATCGCCGAGCGCGTCGACGCCGAGGTGCGCGCCCTCATCGAGAAGGCGCACGACGAGGCGTGGGAGGTGCTCAACGACAACCGCGCGACGCTCGACCGTCTGGCCGCCGCGCTCCTCGAGCACGAGACCCTCGACCACAACCAGATCGCCGAGATCTTCGCCGAGGTGAAGAAGCTGCCGGAGCGCCCGCAGTGGCTCTCCAGCGACAAGCGCCCCATCTCGGACGTGCCGCCGATCCCGTTCCCGAAGGCGCCGATCGACGCCGGTGCGGTGGACGGCGGAGTGGACTCCGAGCCTCCGGCGGCCAAGCCGAAGCGTTCGCCCGCCATCAAGCCGCGGCCGGCCACCGCCTAGGGCCGCCGCGCGCATGCCCGGCATCGACCGTCCGCGCATCGAAGCGGCCGTCGCCGAGATCCTCGCCGCCATCGGCGAGGATCCGGCGCGTCCGGGGCTCGAGAGCACTCCGTCCCGGGTCGCCGACGCCTACGCGGAGTTCTTCGCCGGCATCGGGCGTGACGCGGCCGCGGATCTCGGGGAGCCGGTCCCGCTCGAGGATGGGCGCACGGCCGAGACCGTGCTGCTGCGCGACATCGAATTCCGCTCGGTCTGCGAGCACCACCTGCTCCCATTCCTCGGCGTCGCCCATGTCGCGTACCTGCCGGGTGACACCGTGGTCGGGCTGGGGCGCATCCCGCGCGTCATCGAGACGCTCTCCGCGCGCCCGACGCTGCAGGAACGGCTGACGGAGCAGATCGCCGACACGATCGAGGAGGGCGCCGCCGCCCGCGGCGTGCTCGTTGTGCTCGACGCGGCCCACTCCTGCGTCACCACGCGCGGGCCGCGCCAGACGGGCAGCACGACGGTGACCGTCGCCGCACGCGGCGCGTTCGCCGACCCGATCGCGCGGGCCGAGCTCATGGCCCTGATCGGGCGTGGCGTCGCGTGACCCTCATCATGGGCGTCCTCAACGTGACGCCGGACTCCTTCAGCGACGGCGGGCTCTGGCTCGAGCCGGACGCCGCCATCGAGCACGGCCTCGACCTGGTCGAGCAGGGCGCCGACCTGGTGGACGTGGGCGGCGAGTCCACCCGTCCCGGAGCGGTTCGCGTCGATCCGGTGGAGGAGCAGAAGCGCGTCGTCCCGGTCATCCGGGAGCTCGCGTCGCGCGGGGTGCTCGTCAGCGTGGACACGCTCAACGCGTCGACCGCGAGAGCGGCCGTGGAGGCCGGCGCCGCGATCATCAACGACGTCTCCGGCGGACTCGGGGACGCCGGTATGCCGGATGCCGTCATCGAGACCGGCGCGCAGTACGTCGTCATGCACTGGCGCGGACGTCTCGACGCCGCCGACTCGCGCGCCGTCTACCGGAACACCGTTGCCGAGGTGCGGAGCGAGCTGTCGGCCCGAGTCACCGATCTGCTCGAACGCGGCGTCGACCCGGCCAAGCTGATCCTGGACCCCGGCCTCGGGTTCTCGAAGAACGCGACCCACAACTGGCAGGTGCTCGCCGGGCTGCACGAGATCGAGACGCTCGGTTACCCGGTGCTGATCGGCGCGTCGCGCAAACGGTTCCTCGCAGCTCTGCTGCCGGAGGGCGCGCCCGCGGAGGATCGCGACGCACCGACCGCCGTCATCTCGGCGCTGGCCGCCCAGGCGGGCGCCTGGGCGGTGCGCGTGCACGACGTGCCGTCGACCCGGATCGCCCTCGACGTGGTGCGGGCGTGGCAAGCTGGACGCGATGACTGACATCCACTCCCGGAGGGCCGACTCGATCGTCCTCACCGGCTTGCGCGTGCGCGCGAACCACGGCGTCTTCGACTTCGAGCGCGCCGACGGGCAGGACTTCGTCGTCGACGTCACCGCGTGGCTCGACCTCGCGCCGGCTGCCGCCGGTGACGACCTGGCCGCGACCGTCCACTACGGCGACCTGGCCGAGGAGGTCGTCGCGGCGGTGGAGCGCGACCCCGTCGACCTCATCGAGACCGTGGCCGAGCGGGTCGCATCGACGGTGCTCGCGCATGAGCCGGTGGATGCCGTCGAGGTGACGGTGCACAAGCCGCAGGCGCCGATCAGCGTGCCCTTCGGGGATGTCGCGGTCCGCATCACGCGGAGCCGGCCGTGAACGCGGCGCCGATCGGCAAGCCGGTGCGGATGCGCGTCGGCGTGCCCGCCGTGCTCGCGCTCGGCAGCAACCTCGGCGATCGCGCCGAGACCATCCAGGCCGCCGTCGATCTGCTGCGCGCGGAGCCGGGCGTCGATGTGCGCGCCGTCTCGAGGCTGTACGAGACGCCGGCGCTCAAGCCCGAAGGCATCGACGAGGAGGCTCCCGCGTACCTGAACGCGGTCGCCCTCGTGCACACGCTGCTCGAACCGCTGGCCCTGCTCGGCGTGGTCAACCGCGTCGAGGACGCGCTGGGACGCGTCCGCGAGGAGCGCTGGGGCGACCGCACGATCGACATCGACATCGTCGACTACGACGGCATCGTGTCCGAGGACGACCCGCGGATCGTCCTCCCGCACCCGCGGGCGCACGAGCGCGCCTTCGTCCTGGTGCCGTGGCTCGACGTCGACCCCGGGGCGCGTCTGGCGGGCTACGGGCCCGTCGCAGAGCTGGCCCGTCAGGCCGGCGATCCGGTCGAGCTGTGGGAGGACCGCCCGTGAAGCGCACCGGTCCCGCCTCACTCATCGGACTCGCCGTCCTCGGTCTCGCCATCGGCTTCCTCGCGGAGCTCGCCGCGGCGTCGATGGGCGCCGCCATCTTCATCCCGCCGCTGACGCTGCCGATCACGCTGCTCGCGGTCGCCGTGATCGTCGTCGCCTTCGCCGTGCCGATCCGGCGTGCGGTGCGCGGACGCAGCGTGCGGCGCATCGACCCGTTCCAGGCGACGCGCATCGTGGTGCTCGCCAAGGCGTGCAGCCTGAGCGGCGCCCTGCTCGTGGGCGCCGGCGTGGGCGTCGGCGCCTATCTGCTCACCCGGGATGTGCTGCCCGGCGGCAACGCCATCCTGCTGACCGCGCTCGCCACAGCCGGTGCGGTGGTGCTGCTGGTGGCGGGCCTGGTGGCCGAGTTGTTCTGCACTCTGCCTCCCGGCGACGACGACGAGCGCACGGAGAACGTCCATGTCCGATCGGATTGACCTCGACGTCGGCGAATGGCGCCGCGTCTCGCCCAAGTACGTGCTGGTCGTCATCGCCAGCACCGTCCTGACCGGCCTCGTGCTCTCCGCGGCGAGCCTGTTCCTGTGGCTCGTCGGCGGCTGGAGCTTCGGCTGGCTGCTGCTCGCCGTGGTCGTGGTCGTGAGCGTCATCGCCCTCGTGATCGCGCCCCGGCGTGCCCGCTCCATCGGGTACCTCCTGCGCGAGGACGATCTGCTGTTCCGTCGCGGCATCATGTTCCAGCGGTTCGTCTCGGTGCCGTACGGGCGGATGCAGCTGATCGACATCAACCGCGGCCCCGTGAGCCGGCTGCTCGGGTTGGCCGACCTCAAGTTCGTCACGGCGGCCGCCTCCACCGGCGTGATGGTGCCCGGCCTCCCGGAGGCGGACGCCGCGGAGCTGCGCGACCGCCTGGTCGAACTGGCGGAGAGCAGACGGGCCGGACTGTGACCGCGCCGCAGCTCCCCGGTAACGGCTCGGCGCCGGCGCTGTCGCCGGCGGAGCGCGCGGCCGAGCGGTACACCGACGGCGAGTGGCACCGCCTGCACCCGGCGACGCCGGTGCTGCGCGGTGGGATCGTGTTCATCGCGCTCATCGGCTTCGTGCTCTCGAACCTGCGCGAGCGGTTGATCAGCTTCTTCGTGGGGGCGCCGCAGTACGGAGGCGACCCGCTCGACGCGATCTACGACCACGGCTGGGAGGGCTGGGCGCTGCTCGGCGTCGCCGTGGTGCTTCTCGCGTGCCTCGGGGCGTTCTACCTGTCGTGGCGCATGCACAGCTTCCGCATCACCGGGGACGCGGTGGAGGTGCGGAGCGGCATCCTGTTCCGCACCCAGCGCAAGGCGCGGCTCGACCGCATCCAGGGCATCAACGTGGTGCGCCCGCTGCTCGCCCGGCTGGTCGGCGCGGCGAAGCTCGACATCTCCGTCGCCGGCCACGATGCGAACGTGCAGCTCGCCTACCTCGGGTCGTCCCTGGCGGACGGCCTGCGCGGCGACGTGCTGCGGCTGGCGTCGGGGGTGCGCGCGGTCGAGGCGGCGGAGGCCGCCGCCGAGGCGGCCGAGCAGGCCGGCACGGCGGGTGTGCACGACCCTTCGGCCCCCGGTGGGGAAGCTCTCCGGCCGTCGCGCACCGCCGCGGTGGGCGACCTGGTCGGCCGGCGCGTGAACGAGTTCCTCGCGCCGGAGCTCGACCCGAACGCCGCACCGCCCGAGTCCGTCGTGAAGATCCCCCCGCTGCGACTGTTCGGTTCGCTGCTGCTCAGCGGCTTCACGATCTTCGTGCTGGTCGTCGTCGCTTTCCTGGTGTGGGGCGCGGCGAGCGGCGCCCTGTGGCTGCTCATCGTGGTGCTGCCCGGGCTGCTCGGCTCGGCGAGCTTCTACATCAACCGCTTCACCAAGTCGCTGCGCTACTCCATCGCCGGCACGCCGGACGGCGTGCGCGTCGGCTTCGGCCTGCTGAGCACCAGCAACGAGACGCTGCCGCCCGGGCGCATCCATGCCGTCGAGGTGCTGCAGCCACTGCTGTGGCGGCCGTTCGGGTGGTGGCAGATCCGGATCGACACCGCCGGTCATTCGCGCGAGAAGGGCGCCGCCGGCCAGCCGAACACGACCATGCTGCCGGTGGGCGACGCCGCCGATGTGTCCCGCGTGCTCTCGCTGGTGCTGCCCGGCTTCGCGACCGACGAGCACCGCGCCCTGGTCGAGGCGGGGATGGTGTCGTCCGGTCATGACGACTTCACCGGGAGTCCGCGCCGGGCCGCCTGGATCCGCCCGATCTCGTGGCAGCGCACCGGCTTCCGGCTGGTCGGCGACGCGATCGTGCTGCGCCGGGGGTTCGTGTGGAGGAGCCTGGCGATCGTTCCGCTCGCGCGGCTGCAGAGCCTCGAGCTGCAGCAGGGCCCGCTGGATGCGGCGCTCCGGCTCGCGGAGGCGCGGTTCCACACCGTCTCCGGCCCGGTGCGCCCGCGGCTGGCCGCGATCGACGCCCGGACGGCCGTGACGCTGTTCGAGGAGGTCTCGGCGCACGCCGTCGCCGCCGCGACCGTCGATCGCAGCCACCGCTGGCGGCACGATCCGATCCGTCCAGAGGAGGACCACTGATGCTCCCGTCCGCTCGTCCACCGTCGCAGCGTTCCGGGCGGCTCGGGCTCGGGATCGTGGGCTCCGGCCGCGTGGGACCAGTGCTCGGACTCGCGCTCGCCGGTGCGGGCCACGCCATCGTCGGGATCTCCGCGGTCTCGGAGCGCAGCCGCGAACGCGCGGAGAGCATGCTGCCGCACGTGCCCATCCTCGACGTGCCGACGGTGGTCGAGCGCAGCGAGCTGGTCGTGCTGGCCGTGCCGGACGCCGAACTCCCCGGACTCGTCGCCGGCCTCGCCTCGACCGGCACGTGGCAGCCCGGCCAGATCGTGCTGCACACGGCGCCCGGCTACGGGATCGACGTGCTCCAGCCGGCTGCCGCCGCGGGCGCCATCCCGCTCGCGGTGCATCCCGCGCTCGAGTTCACCGGGACGAGCCTCGACCTCACCCGCCTCGCCGAGAGCTACTTCGCGGTGACCGCACCGGCCGCCGTGCTGCCCATCGCCCAGGCGCTGGTCGTCGAGATGGGCGGAGAGCCGGTTGTCGTCGCCGAGGCGGACCGGCCCGCTTACGCCGAGGCCATCGCGACCGCGACATCGTTCTCGCGTTCGATCGTCGAGCAGTCCACCGGGCTGCTGCGCGACATCGGCGTCGAGAACCCTGGCTCGTACCTCAGCTCGCTGATCCGCTCGGCCGTGGACAACGCGCTCACGCGGGCCGGAGCGCCCTCCCGGCTGGCGGTGGAGGACGTGATCGACGCGTTGGGCGCGGAGCCGGGGGACGGGGATCCCGGCGACGACGGACGCGGCTGGTTCCTCCGCGGCGAGTAGCCTGGTTCCGGCCGGTGAGGACCGGCCGAAGGGATGCGCATGCCAGAGATCATCACCACCATCGCCGAGCTGCGGGCACGGGTCGCCGAGGCCCGTCGCTGGGCGCATCAGGACGGATCCTCGGACGCACCTGTGGGTCGCGTCGTCCTCGTGCCGACGATGGGGGCCCTGCACGACGGTCACCTGCGCCTCGTGTCGAGCGCGCGCGATCTCGGCGGCTTCGTGGTGGTCTCGATCTTCGTCAACCCGCTGCAGTTCGGCCCGGGTGAGGACCTCGACCGCTACCCGCGGACGCTGGACGCCGACGTTGCGGCCCTCGAGGGGCTCGCCGACGTCGTCTTCGCCCCGACCGCATCCGAGATGTATCCGCACGGGCCGTCGGAGACGCGCGTGACCGCCGGTGCGTCGGGTTCGCTGTTCGAGGGCGCGTCGCGTCCGGGGCACTTCGACGGCGTCCTGACCGTCGTCAGCAAGCTCTTCAACATCGTGCAGCCCGACGTGGCGGTGTTCGGCCAGAAGGACGCGCAGCAGGTGCACGTGATCGGGCGCATGGTGGACGACCTGAACCTCCCGGTGTCCATCGCCGTGGTGGACACGGTGCGGGAGTCCGACGGATTGGCGCTGTCGAGCCGCAACCGCTACCTGGAGGAGGACGACCGGCTCGCCGCTGTGACGCTCTCCCGTGCGCTCGCCGAGGCGGCGGAGGCGGCGGCGGCCGGTGTGGGCGAGGCGCTCGCCGCGGCGCACGCGCGTGTGGCCGCCGAGCCAGCGGTTAAGCTTGACTATCTGGCGATCGTCGATCCGGAGACCTTCCGGGAGGCGTCGCCCGACCACCACGGTCCCGCCCTGATGCTGATCGCCGCCCGGGTCGGAACCACCCGGCTGATCGACAACGCACGCCTCACGACGTGACCTGAGCGACCACCCACCGCCACCTCGAACGGAAAGACAGCGATGACCGACGCGCAGACCACCGCGGCCGACCTGGGCGACGACCAGCTCGGCGAGGACGAGATCAGCGAGCAGAAGGCGGTCCGGCTGAGCAAGCGCGACCGCCTGCTCGCCGAGGCGACGGACGCGGGCGGTGGAGCGTACCCGGTGCACGTCCCGGTGACGACGACCATCCCGGCCGTCCGCGCGAAGTGGGGCCACCTGGCCGCCGACGAGGCGTCGGGCGAGATCGTCGGGATCGCCGGCCGCGTCGTGCACCTGCGCAACACCGGCAAGCTCTGCTTCGCGGTGCTGCAGGCCGGTGACGGATCGCGCATCCAGGTCATGGTGTCGCTCGCGGCGGTCGGCGAGGAGTCGCTCGCGGCGTGGAAGGAGCTCGTCGACCTCGGCGACCACGTGTTCGTCTCGGGCGAGGTCGTGTCGAGCCGTCGCGGGGAGCTCTCGGTGATGGCGCAGGAGTGGCGCATCGCCGCCAAGGCGCTGCTGCCGCTGCCGAACCTGCACAGCGAGCTGAGCGAGGAGACGCGCGTCCGCGCGCGGTATCTGGACCTCATCGCCCGCGAGCAGGCGCGCAAGACCGTCATCGACCGCGCGAAGGCGGTCGCCAGCCTGCGTCGCACCTTCGGGGAGCGCGACTTCGTCGAGGTCGAGACGCCGATGCTGCAGGTCATGCACGGCGGCGCCTCGGCCCGTCCGTTCGTGACGCACTCGAACGCCTTCGACACCGACCTCTACCTGCGCATCGCGCCGGAGCTGTACCTCAAGCGCGCCGTCGTCGGCGGCATCGACCGAGTCTTCGAGATCAACCGCAACTTCCGCAACGAGGGCGCGGACTCCACGCACTCGCCCGAGTTCGCCATGCTCGAGGCGTACCAGGCCTACGGCGACTACAACTCGATCGCCGACCTCACGCAGACGCTGATCCAGGATGCCGCCATGGCGATCTCCGGATCGCACGTCGTGACGTGGGCGGACGGCACCGAGTACGACCTCGGCGGCGAGTGGGACCGCATCCGGATGTACGACAGCCTGTCGGAGGCGATCGGCGAGGAGATCGTGCCCGAGACGCCGATCGAGCGCCTGCGCGAGCTGGCTGCGGAGGCGGGCATCGAGATCGAGCACCCGCTGGCCGGCAAGTACGTCGAGGAGCTGTGGGAGCACCACGTGAAGACGGACCTCGTGCGTCCGACCTTCGTCATGGACTTCCCCGTCGACACGAGCCCCCTCGTGCGCGCCCACCGCTCGCGCGAGGGCGTGGTGGAGAAGTGGGACCTCTACACCCGAGGCTTCGAGCTGGCCACCGGCTACTCGGAGCTCGTCGACCCGGTGGTGCAGCGCGAGCGCTTCATCGAGCAGGCGAAGCTCGCGGCCGCCGGGGACAACGAGGCGATGCGTCTCGACGAGGAGTTCCTCCGGGCGCTGGAGTTCGGCATGCCGCCCACTGGCGGCATGGGCATGGGCATCGACCGTCTGCTGATGGCTCTGACCGGCCTCGGCATCCGCGAGACGATCCTCTTCCCGCTCGTCAAGTAGCAGCACGCCGGGAGGACGCCGCCTCCCAGCCTCGCGGGTTAGCATGGAGCCGTTATGAACGACGTCATCAGCGGTATCGTCTGGGCTCTCGCGCCGACCGTGCTGGTCGGTCTGCTGTTCTGGGCGATCATGCGCGCGATCGTTCGCGCTGACCGCAATGAGCGCAAGGCGTACGCCCGCCTCGAGGCGGAGGAGCGCGCCCGCCGCGGCCTCGCCCCCAAGGCCTGAACGGAGTGACCCCCGCCGGTCCGCTACGGTAGCTCTGGGGACGCCGCCGCGTCCTTCTGCGCTCGTAGGAGGGACGTCGGGATGGAGACGGGTTTCTGGGTCTCGGTCTCGATCTGGGTCGCCCTTCTCGTCGACTTCGTGATCCGTGTCCTGGCGATCATCATCGTCCCGCGCAACCGCAAGCCGACGTCCGCCACGGCGTGGTTGCTGGCGATCTTCCTCATCCCGTACATCGGGATCCTCTTCTTCCTCCTCATCGGCAGCTACAAGCTCCCGAAGCGGCGCCGGCGGAAGCAGGAGGAGATCAACCGCTTCATCATCGACAGCACCGAGGGCATCGAGCGCGTGCGTCGCGACCACCCGTGGCCGCCGTGGCTCGAGGGCGTGGTCGAGCTCAACCGCAAGCTGGGCGCCATGCCGCTGGTCGGCGGCAACCGCGCGACGCTGAACGGCGACTACCAGGGGTCGCTCAACTCCATGGCTGCGGAGATCCACACCGCTCGCCGGTATGTGCACGTCGAGTTCTACATCCTGACCCTCGACAAGACGACCGGCCCGTTCTTCGACGCGCTCGAGGATGCGGTCAAGCGCGGCGTCACCGTGCGCGTCCTGCTCGACCACATCGCCTCGCTCCGCACACCCGACTACAAGCGGACCCTGAAGCGGCTCACCGCGATGGGCGCCAAGTGGCAGCTCATGCTCCCGGTCCAGCCGTTCCGCGGCCGGTACCAGCGGCCGGACCTGCGCAACCACCGGAAGCTGCTGATCGTGGACGGCCGCGTCGCGTTCATGGGCTCGCAGAACGTGATCGACCGTAGCTACAACAAGAAGTCGAACATCCGGCGCGGGCTCAAGTGGAAAGAGCTCATCGTCCGTCTCGAGGGCCCCATCGTCGCTGGTCTCAACGCGATCTTCATCACCGACTGGTACAGCGAGACGGATGAGTTGCTGCGCCGGGAGACCGAGCCGATCACCGACGAGATCGACGACAACGAGCTCGACGCCCAGGTCGTGCCCTCCGGCCCCGGGTTCGCCGGCGAGAACAACCTGCGGCTGTTCCTGGCGCTGCTGTACTACGCGCAGGAGCGCATCGTCATCACCTCTCCGTACTTCGTGCCGGACGAGTCGATGCTCATGGCGATCACCTCCGCCGTGCAGCGGGGCATCCACGTCGAGCTCTTCGTCTCGGAGATCGGGGACCAGGCCCTCGTCTATCACGCGCAGCGGTCGTACTACGAGGCGCTGCTGCGCGCCGGGGTGAAGATCTGGATGTACAAGGCTCCGTACATCCTTCATGCGAAGCACTTCACGATCGACGACGATGTCGCCGTCATCGGGTCGAGCAACATGGACATGCGCTCCTTCCAGCTGAACATGGAGGTCTCGCTCATGGTGCGAGGCCGTTCCTTCGTCGAGGAGATGCGTCGGGTCGAGGCCGGCTACCGCCGGGACAGCCGCCAGCTCACGCTGGACGAGTGGATGAAGCAGCCGCTGCGCAGCACCGTGCTCGACAATCTGGCGCGGTTGACCTCCGCGCTGCAGTGAGGCCTGGCCCCTACGCGGCCGCGAGGTCGCTCACGCGCCGTACCTCGCACCAGGGCTGAGCGGCGCTCGCCAGCCGCTCGTCGGCGGTGAGCAACGGCACGTCGAGCAGGCGGGCGAGGGCGACGTACATGCTGTCGTAGGCGGTCAGATTCTCACGCCACCGCCAGGCCTCCTGCCAGAGCGGCTCATGCTCCATGCGCACGATCTCCAGCCGGTAGAACGCTTGGATGGCCAGTTCGCTCTGCTGCGCCTTCTCGGGCTGCCGACGCGTGTGTCGGCGCATCGCGCTCACGAACTCCGGATCGATGAGATGCGGGGCGACGAAGATGCACTCGGCGAGTTCTTCGCTCTCCTCGAAGGCACGGAGCCCGTCGGTCGCGAGCAGCGCGACGACGGCGCTGCAATCCAGGACGGCGGACTTCATCGATCGTCCCGCTCGGCGCGGATGATCTCGGCGATCTCCTCCGTGGAGATGTCGAGCAGCGGCTGCCGCAATTCATCGCGGGGCGGCTCCGCCTCCATCCGGAGCCGGTGGGCGGCTTTCACCTCCGTCCACCGTTCGTCGATGCGCAAGCGCTCGGCGATACGCGTGAGCTCGCGACGGAGGTACTCGGAATACGACAGCCCCTTCGCGGCTGCAGCGCTCTTCAGGCGGTCGTTGACCGCAGGATCGAGGTCTCTCACTTGCACGGTGACTCCCATGGTTCCAGGCTAGGTGGTTGTGCATGCAGAAGCAACGGATCTGCATGCATAGGGAATCATCTCCTGGCGGAGGTTCTCCCGGGAGCACCCGCCCGGAATCTGTGGAAAGTGGCTGCGACCGCGGGGCTGTGGACGACTCAGCCGCGCGGGCGGAGCCGCACGGTCGGCAGCTCGGGGGCGGGCAGGGGCGAGCCGTCGTATCCCTCGACGGTGCCGAAGCGTCCGTCGGGATCGCCGCCCGCGATCACCTCGCCCTGCCAGTCCGCGCGGTAGGCGACCACCTCGTCGTGACTGCGGCCGATGAAGTTCCACCACATCACGATCTGCTCGCCGAGCGGCTCCCCGCCGAGCAGCACGACGCGCGCAGCCGACTCCGCCTGCAGCGTCAGGGACGTGCGGCCCGGGCCGAGATAGGCGAGGTGCCACAGCGGGATCGACACGCCGTCGACCGCCACTTCTCCGGTGTCGACCAGCAGCCCGTGCTCGAACGACGCCTCCAGCGGCACCTCGATGGTCGAACCGGCCGGCACGACCAGCTCGGCGCCAACGAGAGGGGAGAAGATGGTCGCCGGCGTGCCGCTTCCCGCGAGGGACCCGACGAACGTCTTCACGCTCGCCGCCCCGAGCCGGCCGGTCACCGGCGCGTGGTGCTCGAAGAACGGCGCGACATCGCGGGAGGCGGACGGCAGCGCGACCCACAGCTGCACCCCGTGCAGTCTCGCCGTACCGGGTGTCGAGACCTCGGAGTGGCTGATGCCGTGGCCCGCGGTCATCAGGTTCAGCTCGCCCGGGCGCACGAGCGCGTGGCTTCCGACGCTGTCGCGGTGGTCGATCTCGCCCTCGAACAGCCAGCTGACCGTCTGCAGGCCGGTGTGCGGATGCGGCGGCACGCGCATCCCGCCGCTCACCGAGACGTCGTCCGGGCCGTAATGGTCGATGAAGCACCAGCCGCCGATGAGCGAACGCCGGCGCTGGGGGAGGGTGCGGCGCACCGTCATCGCCCGCGGTCCGCCGAGAGGGACATCGCGGGGCTCGAGGATCTCGACCACGTCCTCGGAGACCGCCGCCTCCGCGGGCACGGGCTCCGTGAGCACGGAGCCGCCGACCGATTCCGCCGGATCGCGCTCCAGATTGCTCATAGCGGCATCTTAGGCGCGGACTGCTCCAAGCCGGGCTTCCTAGAATGGGCTCGTGCCCCGCCGTGTCCTCCGCCCCCTCGCCGCCCTGGCCGGCCTGGCCCTGCTCGCCGGGCTCACGGGGTGCAGCGCGGGCGCCGGAAAGCCGGTCGAGGACTACGCCGGCGAGCCGAAGGGCGTCCAGGCTCCGGCGAGCAGTGCGGGAGGCGCATCCTGGGCGGCGTGGCTCGACGACGGCGCGCAGTTCGCCATCGTGCTGTACGGAAGCTCCTCCTGCCCGCCGAAGGTGCAGAACGCGACCGCTTCGTCCGGCACCCGGATCACCGCGACCCTCGCGCCGGCCCCCGGGGGCATCTGCACCCGCGACTACGTGCCCCACACGACCGTCTTCACCACGCCCGACCGGATCAGCAAGACGGCCGAGGTGACCGTCGACCTCGCCGGTTCGACGCTCACGCTGCCCGCCCGTCAGGGCTGATCGGACGCAATCCGCACTGTCCTGAGCACGTTGTCACGCCCACGGCGAACAGGGCCACGCTGGCGGGGGAGCGGTGGTTACTCTCTTTGTATCGACGCCGAACCTGCAACGGTGTCGCCGAGGAGTAGACATGTTCGAGAGATTCACCGACCGCGCCCGCCGTGTCGTCGTCCTGGCCCAGGAAGAGGCCAAGATGCTCAACCACAACTACATCGGGACGGAGCACATCCTGCTCGGCCTGATCCACGAGGGCGAGGGCGTCGCCGCCAAGGCCCTCGAGTCGCTCGGCATCTCGCTCGACGCCGTGCGCGAGCAGGTCCAGGACATCATCGGCCAGGGTCAGCAGCAGCCGACCGGCCACATCCCGTTCACGCCGCGCGCCAAGAAGGTGCTCGAGCTCAGCCTCCGCGAGGCCCTCCAGCTCGGCCACAACTACATCGGCACGGAGCACATCCTGCTCGGCCTGATCCGCGAGGGCGAGGGCGTCGCCGCCCAGGTGCTCGTGAAGCTGGGCGCCGACCTCAACCGGGTGCGCCAGCAGGTCATCCAGCTGCTCTCCGGCTACCAGGGCAAGGAGCAGGTCCAGGTGGGCGGCAACGATCAGAACACCGCGCAGGCCGGTAGCCAGATCCTCGACCAGTTCGGCCGCAACCTGACCCAGGCCGCTCGCGACAACAAGCTCGACCCGGTCATCGGGCGCGAGAAGGAGATCGAGCGCGTCATGCAGATCCTGTCGCGCCGCTCCAAGAACAACCCGGTGCTGATCGGTGAGCCCGGCGTCGGCAAGACCGCCGTCGTCGAGGGACTCGCCCAGGCGATCGTCCGCGGCGACGTCCCGGAGACGCTGAAGGACAAGCAGCTCTACACGCTCGACCTCGGTTCGCTGATCGCCGGTTCCCGCTACCGCGGTGACTTCGAGGAGCGCCTCAAGAAGGTGACCAAGGAGATCCGCACCCGCGGCGACATCATCACCTTCATCGACGAGATCCACACCCTGGTCGGTGCGGGCGCCGCCGAGGGCGCGATCGACGCGGCCAGCATCCTGAAGCCGCTCCTCGCCCGTGGTGAGCTGCAGACGATCGGTGCGACCACGCTCGACGAGTACCGCAAGCACTTCGAGAAGGATGCCGCGCTCGAGCGCCGCTTCCAGCCCATCCAGGTGGCCGAGCCGTCGCTGCCCCACGCGATCAACATCCTCAAGGGGCTGCGCGACCGCTATGAGGCGCACCACAAGGTGTCCATCACCGACGGCGCGATCGTCGCGGCGGCCAACCTGGCCGACCGCTACATCCAGGACCGCTTCCTGCCGGACAAGGCCATCGACCTGATCGACGAGGCCGGCGCCCGCCTGCGCCTGTCGATCCTGTCGGCTCCGCCGGAGCTGCGCGAGTTCGACGACAAGATCGCCGCCGTGCGCTCCCAGAAGGAGGCCGCGATCGAGGACCAGGACTTCGAGAAGGCCGCCAGCCTCCGCGACGAGGAGAAGAACCTCCTCGGCGAGCGGCTGCGCCTCGAGAAGCAGTGGCGCTCGGGCGAGGTCAAGACCACGGCGGAGGTCGACGAGGGCCTCATCGCCGAGGTGCTGGCCCAGGCGACCGGCATCCCGGTGTTCAAGCTCACCGAGGAGGAGTCGGCACGGCTCGTCTACATGGAGCAGGCGCTGCACCAGCGGGTCATCGGTCAGGAGGAGGCCATCGCGGCGCTCTCCAAGACGATCCGCCGCACCCGCGCCGGCCTGAAGGACCCGAAGCGTCCGTCCGGCTCGTTCATCTTCGCCGGCCCCACCGGTGTCGGTAAGACCGAGCTCGCCAAGGCGCTCGCCGAGTTCCTGTTCGACGACGAGTCGGCGATGATCTCGCTCGACATGTCGGAGTACGGCGAGAAGCACACCGTCTCCCGCCTGTTCGGCGCCCCTCCCGGGTTCGTCGGCTTCGAGGAGGGCGGCCAGCTGACCGAGAAGGTCCGCCGCAAGCCGTTCAGCGTGGTGCTGTTCGACGAGATCGAGAAGGCGCACCCGGACATCTTCAACTCGCTGCTCCAGATCCTGGAGGAGGGACGTCTGACGGATGGCCAGGGACGCGTGGTCGACTTCAAGAACACCGTCATCATCATGACCACCAACCTCGGTACCAAGGACATCTCCGGCGGCCCCGTCGGGTTCCAGATCGAGGGCGACCCGCAGACCGGCTACGACCGGATGCGCGGCAAGGTCTACGAGGAGCTGAAGAAGAACTTCAAGCCCGAGTTCCTGAACCGTGTCGACGAGATCATCGTCTTCCCGCAGCTGGACAAGAGCGAGCTCCTGCAGATCGTCGACCTGTTCATCAAGCGCCTGTCGACCCGCCTGCTCGACCGCGACATGACCATCGAGCTGACCGTCCCGGCGAAGGAGCGGCTGATCGAGGTCGGGTTCGACCCGACGCTCGGCGCCCGCCCGCTCCGCCGCGCGGTGCAGCACGAGATCGAGGACCGCCTGAGCGAGAAGATCCTGCACGGCGAGCTGAACGCGGGCGACCACGTCCACGTCGACTTCGCCGACGGCGACTTCGTCTTCACGACGACCGCCCGCAAGGAGCCGATCGGCGCCGGCATCAACTCGGCGGCCGCGATCGGCACCGGCCCGGCGACGCCGGACCTGGCGGCGAACGACTGATCCACCGCGATCCACGACCTGGGAGGGCCGGTCTTCTTCGGAAGGCCGGCCCTCTCGGTGTTCGGGCAGCGTCTACCCGGTATCGGGCGGGTGACCGCCGTGCGATCGGTGTTCGCGCACTCGGTAGGGTGGTTTCGTGGGCGAGAGCGAACCAGGGTTCAGGATCCGGCGGGCGCGCACGGGAGACGTGCAGCGCATCCAGGAGCTGGTGGAGCCGCTGGTGCACCGACGCATCCTGCTCGGCAAGGAGACCGTCACGTTCTACGAGGCGGTCCAGGAGTTCCGGGTGGCGGAGGACGCCGACGGTCGGCTGATCGGCTGCGGCGCCTTGCACGTCATGTGGAGCGACCTCGGCGAGGTGCGCACGCTGGCCGTGTCGGACCAGTGGCTGGGCAAGGGCGTGGGCCGCGCGCTGCTGGCGAGGCTGGAGTCGGACGCCCGCGAGCTCGGGCTCAGCCGGTTGTTCTGCCTCACGTTCGAGGTGGGTTTCTTCGCGAGGAACGGGTTCGAGGACATGGGCGAGGAGACCGTCGACCCTCAGCTGTACGCCGAGCTGGTGCGGTCGCACGACGAGGGCGTCGCGGAGTTCCTCGACCTCGCCCGCGTGAAGCCCAACACGCTCGGCAACACGCGGATGCTGAAGCGTCTCTGAGCGCTGCGCCGCTGAGTGCTGAGTCTCTGGGCGCTCCGACTCTGAGCACTGCCCGGGGGCCGGGCGCGCCTGCCGGGCGGCCCCGAGGGTGCTGGCTATAGTGCGGGCATGTCGACGTTCAAGAACCCGGTCGGCCCCCAGCCGAGCAGCGTGTACTGGCGCCGTCGGCTCATCGTCCTCCTCGGCGTGATCGCCGTCGTGGTGGTCATCATCCTCATCGTGGCCCGCCCCGGCGCCTCGAACGGCGAGCCTGCGAAGAAGGCTCCCGCGACGACCGGCACGAGCGCGCCGACGCCGGCGGCGACCAGCATCCCGACCAGCAGCGCATCCGCGTCGGGTCAGCCGTGCAAGCCGGCCGACGTGACGGTGGAGGCCGTCACCGACAAGGACGAGTACGCGGCCGGGGAGCTGCCGCAGCTCTCCGTGGCCCTGACGAACACAGGGTCGGCGGCGTGCACGATCGACGCGGGGACGGCGCAGCAGGTGTTCACGATCACCAGCGGCACGGAGGTCTACTGGAAGTCCACGGACTGCCAGAGCGACAAGGTGGATGCGGAAGTGCTGCTGCAGCCGGGCAAGACGATCTCCTCGCAGACGCCGATCACCTGGGACCGGACGCGGTCGGACCCGTCGACGTGCGCGGCGAAGCGCGAGCAGGTGCCGGCCGCGGGGGCGTCGTACCACCTGGAGACGAGCGTCTCGGGCATCAAGAGCTCCGAGACGAAGCAGTTCATCCTGCAGTGAACGCGCTGTCGTTCCGGTCGTAGCTCGCGGCGACCTCCCGGACCTCGACACCGGAGCCGTGGCGGGTCGCCGGGTTCTGGCGCGCCCAGGCGAGTGCGGCATCCAGGTCGGGGGCCTCGATGATGCCGATGCCCGCGATGAGCTCCTTGCTCTCGGTGAACGGCCCGTCGGTGACCCCGTCGCCGCGGACGGACTTCGCCGTCGCGGGTTCCGAGAGCGCGTAGGCGGCGGTCAGCGCACCGGCCGCGATGAGGTCGTCGGAGTGCTGGTCGTGCTCGGCCAGTTCTGCGGCGTCGTGCTCGGCCGTGGTGTCGGAGTAGATGAAGATGGCGTACTGCGGCATGGTGTTTCCCTTCCGTCGACGGATGTCGTCACCTGTGCGTCGAACGGCGCGGCGTCGGTTCGACATCCGGTTCGATGTTCCGGTCAGAACGCGGCGTCGAGTTCTCGCTCGCGGTCGGTGGATGCGGCGGTGAAGGCGAGCCGGAGCGCTTCCCGGATCGAGGCGCTCCGGTCGTCCACCCGGGTGGCGAACCCGAGCCGGGCTGCCTCCGCCGTGCGCTGCTTGCCGCTCACGACCGGGCGGATCTCGCCAGCGAGGCTGATCTCGCCGAACGCCGCGAGGGTGTGCGGGATGGCCCGGTCGGTCGCCGCCGACGCGATCGCCAGTGCGATCGCCAGGTCGGCCCCCGGCTCCGTGAGCCGCACGCCGCCGACGGTGGAGACGTAGACGTCTTTGTCGCCGAGCTTGATGCCGGCCCGCCGTTCGAGCACGGCCAGCAGCATGGCGACCCGGGACGAGTCGACTCCGTTGGTCACGCGGCGCGGGTTCGGGGCCGTCGTGCTCACGACGAGGGCCTGCACCTCGACCGGCAGCGGCCGCCGTCCCTCCATCGCCACCGTGACGCAGGTGCCGGAGACCGGCGTCGTGTTGCGGCTGAGGAACAGCCCGCTCGGGTCGGGCACCTCGGCGATGCCGTCGCCGGCCATCTCGAAGCAGCCCACCTCGTCGGTCGGCCCGAAACGGTTCTTGAGCGCCCGGATGAAGCGGAGGGCCGTCTGACGGTCGCCCTCGAACTGGCACACCACATCCACCAGGTGCTCGAGCAGCCGGGGACCCGCGATCGAGCCGTCTTTGGTGACGTGCCCGACGATGAGCACGGGCAGATCGCGCTCCTTGGCGATGCGGATGAGCGTGCTGGCGACCTCGCGCACCTGGCTCGGGCCGCCGGCCATGCCCTCGCCGGCCGAGCTCGACACCGTCTGCACCGAGTCGACGATCACGAGCGAGGGGTCGACCGCGTCGATCTGCGCGATGATCGTGCTGAGGTCGGTCTCGGAGGCCAGGAACAGCTCGTCGTGGACCGCGCCGGTGCGCTCGGCGCGCATCCTGACCTGGCTCACCGACTCTTCCGCGCTCACGTAGAGCACCCGGTTGCGGGCTCGCGCGGCTCGGGATGCGACCTCGAGCAGCAGGGTCGACTTCCCCACCCCGGGCTCGCCGCTGAGCAGGATGGCCGCTCCCGGGACGATGCCTCCGCCCAGCACCCGGTCGAACTCGCCGATGCCGCTGGGTCGCCGCGGCGTGCCCTCGGCGCGGATGTCCGTGATTGCCCGCGCCTCGCGCCCGGCGGCGATGGTCACGGGTTTCAGCGCCCGCAGCACGCCGGTCGGCTGCGCCGTCTCGGCGAGTGTTCCCCACGCGTCGCACTCCGGGCAGCGGCCCACCCACTTGGCTGTGGACCAGCCGCAGTCGGAGCAGCGGTAGTTGACGGACGCCTTCGGCACGGCACCTCCTCGATCGGGCTCAACACTACGGGGAGCCACCGTCATCGCCGGAAGGATCGCGGCGACCTGTGGACATCCCGTCGCGAGCCGTGCATGTGAGCACTTCTGCGAGTCGGTGGCCGCGTGCACAATGGGCCCCATGGCTGACCGCACGTTCGCACTCCGCTCCGGCCGCGCCGTCGGCGTCTCCACCTTCGGGGACCCCGACGCCGAACGTCTCGTGGTGTTCTGCCACGCGGCCCCGGGCTCCTCGGTGTTCGACCCCGACCCGGACGCCTCCGCCGAACGGCATGCGCACATCGTCGCGATCGACCGTCCCGGTTACGGCGCTAGCGAACCGTGGCCGCTCGGGAGCTGGCCCAGCATCACGCAGGCCGCCGACGACATCGCCGAGTACATCCGGTCGGTCGTCGTGGCCGAGACGGTCATCGGGGTGACGCGTCCCCGCACGGTCGGCGTCGTCGGCTGGTCCGCCGGCGGCCGGGTTGCGCTCGCGGTCGCGGCACGGCATCCACATCTCGTCGACCGCGTGGCGATCGTCGGGACCCCGGCGCCCAACGAGGCGGTGCCGTGGATCGACCCGAAGCTGCAGGCGCTGTCGGACGAGCTCGGCGCCATGGCGCCCGGCGAGGCGATGAGCCGGCTGAGCGCCATGCTGCAACCGCAGGCGGACGCCGTGGCCGCCGCGTCCGAACCGGGCGGGGTCCCGCTGGAGATGCTCGGCGTCGGTCCCGTCGACCAGCAGGCGCTGTCCGGCCGGGGCGTGCACGACCGCCTGGGTCGGATGCTGAAGGAGGCTTTCCGCCAGGGGACCGGGGGAGTCGCGGGCGACATCCTGAGCTACACCGCGCGGCCGTGGGGTTTCGAGCTGGGCGACGTCGCCGCGAAGACGCTGATCATCGCCGGGCAGGCGGATGCGGTCGCCGGCTATGCGCACGCCGCCTGGTACAAGAAGGCGCTGCCGGACTCGCGGATGGAGACGATGCCCGGCGTCGGTCACCTGGCGATCGTGCCGGCGTGGGGGCGCGTGCTGTCGCACGTCGCGCCGGCGCAGCTCACGCGCTGAGCGCCTCCGGAGCCGTCGTGGCCTGCTCGCCATGGCGCGGGTACAGCTCGCGCGCCCGCGCGGTCACCGCCGGGAGGAAGGCGGACGCCCAGGTGCGGTAGCCGTGGTCGTTCGGGTGGAAGAGGTCCTCCGCGAACTGCGTGAAGGCGCCGCGGAGACCCTGGCGGCGCATGGTGGAGTGCAGCGGCGCCACCTGCAGTCCGCGCTCCGCCGCTTCCTCGCGCAGGATCTGGTTGGCCTCGGCGACGATCCGCTCGTTCCAGGGGAGATAGAAGTAGGGGAGGTCGGCGACGATCGCGTGATCGGGCACGGCCGCGAAGACGGCGCGCAGCCCCTCGCGGAAGCGGACCGGGTCGAACGCCGCGATGTCGTTCGCACCGATTGAGACGGTCACGATGTCGGGCTCCGGGTCGAGCGTCAGGAACCGCGGGAGCTGGTCCGCCACCGCGAGTGAGACGGTCGCACCCGACACCGACAGGTTGACGACCCGCACGGAGCGACCGGTGACCGCGCGCAGGTGATCGGCGATGATCCCGACGTAGCTGTTCTTGGGCGCGGACGCGCCGATGCCCTGGGCGGCGCTGTCCCCGATCGCCACGTACAGCAGCTCGCCCGGGTCGTTCGCCACATCCCGCCACCACTTGGAGTGGACCGGCAGAAGCTCGTTGAGCCGCACCCGCCCCTCGGCGACGGCCGCCCGCTTCGCCTGGACGCGCCTCCACCCCACGACGGTGAGCGCCCCCGTGGCGACGAGACCGGCTGCGGACGCGAGGATGCGGGGGACTGCACTCATGGACGGAAGAGTACCCCGCGCCACTGACCCCGGCACCGCCCCCGCTCGATTGGAGACGACCGCCCGAATCGCGTACGATAGTCCGCGGTACCGTGTCCGAGCGGCCGAAGGTGCAACTCTCGAAAAGTTGTGTGGGTGAAAGCCCACCGTGGGTTCAAATCCCACCGGTACCGCCAATGTGAAGCCCCCGCGATCCCCATCTTCATCGGGATCCGGGGGCTTTCGCTCGCGGGACCGGTCATCACGGCTGGGCCGGTGCGGCGCTAGGCGCTCGTCTTGATGGCGGTGTCCAGCAGGTGCGCGACGGCGGAGCGTGCACTCTCGGGGAAGCCCGAATAGAGCGCGGCGTGGGCCGCGGCGCCGTCGAACATCAGAGTGAGTTGCTCGGCCAGCTCGTGCGGGTGGTCTGCGCCCGCCGCGGTCGCCTCGCGCTCGAAATACGCGGTGTAGAGGTCCTTGTAGTGTCGTGCCACCAGCGCGGCCGGATGCTCCCTGCTGCGCACTTCGGTCGCAATGTTGACGAAAGGGCACCCGAAGTACTCGTCGTTGTCTGCGACCTCCGAGAGGGCATCGAAGACATCGAGAATGCGTTGGCGTGGCGTCCTGGCGCCGTCCGGGTGGAAGAACTGCGCGAACACGTTCGATCCGACCTCGTTCAGTGTGTCGGCCACCAGCGCGTCCTTCGTCTGGAAGTGCTGGTACAGGGAGCGTTTCGAGACGCGCGCCTCCTGTGCGATGCGATCGACTCCCACGGCCCCGACGCCGTACCGGATGAAGAGGTGCGCCGCCGCCGCGAGGATGCGTGCCCGCGGCGGCAGCCGCTCCGGAGGAGGCCCGTCCGGCACTGTTCCGGGCTGCCGGACGGGCGGCTGAGCGATCTCAGGAAGATGCGGGTTGGTCATCGCGCCTGGTCTTCCTGCGACAGCGATGCCTGCGACAGCGATGCGTGCGACAGCGACGGGTACAGGGCTTCGACTCCCCCGGGAAGGCCGGCGCGGATGCTGCGGCTCTCTTCGTCGGCGAACACCTCGAATTCGCGGTTCTCAATGGCGTCGACCGCGAGACGTGCGACGTCCGCCGGGTCCTCCTTCGGAGCGTCGAACACCCGGGAGAAGTCAGTGTCCATCAGGGCGACGTAGAGTCCGCCGACCCGGGTGCCCTGGCCGGCGAGATCCTGTCGGAGGCCGTCGGTCAGCGACCACTCCGCCGCCTTCGAGGCGCTGTAGCCGCCGATGAAGGGAACGTTGAGCCAGGAGTATGCGGACAGGATGTTGAGCACGTAGCTCTCCGCGTGCTCGCCCAGCTGCGGTGCGAAGGCCCGTGTGACGGAGAGAGTGCCGAAGAAGTTGGTCTCGAACTCGTGGCGGATATGGGCGAGCTCGCCTCCCAGCAGCGACGACCCGGTGACGACCCCCGCGTTGTTCACGAGGATCGCCGCGTTCCCGACCGAGGCGGCGGCGGCCACGGACGCCGGGTAGGTGATGTCCAGCCGGAGGGGCGTCACCCCTGCGAGATCGACGGAGTCCGGATTGCGGGCGCCGGCGAACACATTCGCTCCGCGGTCGCGCAGTTGCCTGGCGATGTGTCGCCCCAATCCGCGATTCGCTCCGGTGACCACTGCGGTGGTGTGTTCAAGCTTCATTCTCGATCCCTCCATCTGGGTTGTGTGATCCAACCTAGCTATCTGAGTGGGATGGGGCAACTCAGGTACACTCGAAGCATGGGCGCTATACCGGAGGACGACACCTGCTCCATCGCGCGAAGCCTGGGCGTGCTGGGTGAACGTTGGACGCTGCTGATCATCCGCGACGCCCTCGAGGGCTTCACTCGCTTCCAGGAGTTCCGGCGCAGTCTCGGAGTGGCAGCAGACGTCCTGACGGCGCGGCTCGCGATGCTCGTGGAGCACGGCGTGATGACGAAGGTGGACTACCAGGAACCCGGGGAGAGGCGCCGCTCCGAGTATCGGCTGACCGAGGCCGGGAGGGAGCTGTACGTCGTCCTCTCAGCGTTGCAGCAGTGGGGCGACCGCCACGTTCCCGCCGATGCGGGGCCCAGCCTGAAGCGGGTGGACGTGGAGACGGGGGCGTCCGTGCATGTCGGCTTCGTGGGCGACGACGGAATGGAGCTTCCGCCCGCCCGCGTCGAGCTCAGGCCGACCGAGTCGTATTCACCGCTGCGGCGGCGATTGCACGAGGAACGGCAGGCGCGCGCCGGGTCGCGCTGAACGCGTCCGGCCGGTGCCATCGCCATAGTAGGTTCATCTCATGACTCGCCCCGAAGCGCTGAGACAGAGTGCCGTCGTTTCGACCGGAACAGCATCATGAGCGACATGGACGACCTGCTCGCGGTTCTCGAGGCGCACGAGCGCGAGCTGCAGTTCGAGCGGATGGACCACGATCTGGCGTGGGAACTCGGGGTGTACCTTCGCGAGCGTGCGGCGCAGGCAGGTCATGGGATCGTGATCGATGTCGCCCTCGGCGAGCAGGACGTCTTCCGGGCGGCGCTGCCCGGAACGACGTCGCACAACGACAAGTGGATCGATCGCAAGAAGCGCACCGTCCGCGAATGGGGCACCAGCACGTACCTCGCCGGGCTGCGCTTCCCGCTCTACAACCCGCCCTTCTCGCTCGAGACGGCCCCCTGGGTGGATGCCCGGCTCTACTCGGGCAGCGGAGGAGGATTCCCGCTCACGGTGCGTGGAGCGGGCGTGGTCGGCACCATCGCGGTCAGCGGTCTCCCTCCCGAACTCGACCACGCCTTCATGGTCGAGTCGTTGCGCGACTTCCTCCGCCGCCCGGCCGTGCATTAGGGGGGCGTTCGAATGCCGCAGGTCGACCCGCTGCCGCACCTGGCGCGTCGTGTGACCTCCATCGATGTCGCCAAGGCGGCCGGCTGCTCGCAGGCCGCCGTCTCACTCTGGGTCACCGGCAAGCACGAAGGCCGGCTCAGCGATGAGCTGCAGAAACGAATCGCCAAGGCCGTCGCGGATCTCGGCTATGTGCCGAACCGCACCGCCCGACGGCTCACCGCGGGGTCGTCGCGATCGGTGTCGTTCATCTTCCCCGGGTTCTCCTACCACTTCTTCGGATCGATCCTGGAGGGTGTCGGGGGAGTGCTCGACGATGCGTGGGAGTTGACCTTCCATGACTCCCGCCCGGGCCGGGCCCACCCCGACCGCCCCAACGTGGTCAGCAGCTCCGTTTTCGCGGATACCACAGGAGTCATCCTTGCCAGCCCGTCCGCCGCCGAGGTGGAGGCGATCGGGAAGGTGGGCGCCGCCGCAGTGCTCGTCGACTCGCCCGAGGCGCCGCCCGGCACCTCCCGGGTGAGCTTCGAGCTCGTGGAAAGCCTCCGAGAGGTGGCGGAAGATCTTCACCGTCTCGGCCATCGCCGGGTGGGCTATGTGTCCTTCGTCGCCAATTCGCTCACCCTGGCGAGCCGCCGGGCCGCAGTGGTCTCAGCCTTCAAGGCGCGCGGGCTCAAGGTGGTCGGGCCGGATCTGCGGCTGGAGAGCCTGGACATGGGCGCCATCGCCGAGCGGTTCGCGCAGAAGTGGCCCGACTGGCGAGCCGCGGGAGTCACCGCGGTCTTGTGCGCCGACGATCGCCACGCGTTCGGAGTCATCCGGGCTGCCCGGGGGATGAACCTGCGGATTCCGGACGACTTCTCCCTCGTCGCGTTCAACGACACGGATGCCGCGGCGATCGTCGACCCCGCATTGAGTTCGATCCGGCTGCCGTCGGTGGCGATCGGAGCTGCTGCCGGCCAGGCGCTCAAAGACCTGGTCACGGAAGGGAACGCGCGAGAGATCGCGGTGGCGACGCAGTACATCCCCCGGACGTCGACCGGGATGACCCCCGCCGAGTAGCGAGCTGTCGCACTCGGAACCGACGCGAAATGAGCGCGTTATACGTATTGCGTTATACGCATAACGTCATTAGCTTCATTCTCACTCGGATGAAACGGTGCAGCTCAGCCCGATGAATGAGCCCCCTGTAGCGCCGCTTCTGCCTCCTGAGTTCAACGAGGAATAGGAGCACCACAGTGACCAAGAAGATTCGGATGGTGGCCACAACGGTCGCCGCCATCGCCATCGCCTCGCTCGCTCTGAGCGGCTGCTCGAGCAGCGCAGGCGGAGAAGCGGGCGGAAAGAAGACCGTCGCCTTCGTCTCGACCCAGGCGGCGGGCGACGATTCGGGCGTCGACGACCTCGTCGCCGGGCTGAAGAAGATCAAGACCGCGGACGACGTCAACACCAAGTACGTCGAGTCGACCGACCCGTCGGGGTACGAGAGCTCGATCCGCAACGTCGCGCAGTCGGGCGCGAACGTGATCGCAGGGGCGTTCCCGGACATCACGAACGCCCTCGACGGCGTGGCCCCGGATTTCCCGGACACGCAGTTCGTCCACATCTTCGCCGACCCGCCCCAGAAGAAGATCGCGAACCTCACCACGGTGAGCTTCGACGTCTACAAGGCGCTGTACCTGTCCGGGTACGCGGCAGGCACGTTGACGAAGTCGAACACGGTCGGGTGGATCGGTGGCGCCGGCTCCCCGCTGCTCTACGCGAACTTCCACGCATACAAAGCCGGCGCCGAGGCCGCCAATCCCCGTGTGAAGGTGCTGAGCGGCATCGTGGGCTCGTTCTCCGACCCGTCGAAGGCCCGTGACATCGCTCTCGGAATGATCTCCCAGGGTGCCGACCTCCTCCAGACCGACGCCGGCGGCAGCTCGGTCGGCATCATCCAGGCGGCGGCCACCGCCAGCGCCCTCGTGTTCACGGACGCCTCTGCCGCGGTCGCCCAGCAGAACCCGAAGACGGTCGTCGGCCTGACGTACCTGCGATTCGGCGATGCACTCAAGGAGGCCGTCACTCGGATCCTGAAGTCCGGCAAGTCCCTGGGCACCTACGCCGCCTCGCTCGACAAGGACCTGGTCGGGGTGCAGATCGCCGACAGCTTCCTGAACGGCGGCTCCGACCGTGTCGCCGACGTGAAAGCCCTGCAGCCCAAGCTCGACGACCTGAAGAAGCAGATCGTCGACGGCTCCGTGAAAGTCGCCTACGACACCGACGGCATCTGAAGCCGCTCCCTCCACCCATCCCTCCGCTGAAACGATGAGGTCATCCGTCATGCTCGGCCCCCGTCTCGACGTCGCAGACGTCACCATGAGGTTCGGCGAGTTCGCCGCCCTCTCCGAAGTCAATGTCAGCTTCGAGCCGGGAGCCGTGCACGCGGTCGTCGGTCAGAACGGGGCGGGTAAGACGACCTTCGCCCGTGTCGTCTGTGGGTTGTACGAGCCCACAGGCGGCACCGTCTCCCTCGACGGAGTCCGGCTGCAGGCCGGCGATGTCGTCGGAGCCCGCAAGCAGGGTGTCGACATGGTGCATCAGCACTTCAGCTCGCCGCCCTCGATGACGATCGCGGAGTGTCTCGAGCTCTTCTCCGCCGACACGAAGCCTCTCTACTCGCGGCGAAAGCTGGAGCAGCACTGGCAGCGACGTGCGGACGAGGCGGGGTTGGGCCTCGACGTGCGCATCCGGGTGCGCGACCTGTCGGTCCCGCAGCGCCAGTCATTGGAGATCACCCGGGCGCTGGTGGGCGATGCCCGGGTGCTGATCTTCGATGAGCCCACGGCCGCCATTCCGGCGAGCGAGGTTCCTGCGCTGTTCGAGCGCATCCGGGGGCTCGCCGCACGGGGACTCACCGTGATCGTGGTGCTGCACAAACTCGCCGAAGTGTTCGCTGTGGCGGACACCGTGACCGTGCTGGAGAAGGGCAGGGTGTCCCTGCCGCTGACCCCGGCGCGCGAACTCACGCCCGAGACCGTGGCCGAGCACATCATCGGTCAGCAGCGAACCGACGACGTCGTGGAGCTGGTCGACAGTGGGGGAGTCAGCTACGTCGGCGCCGCGTTCCCGGCGGACGCTGAACCGCTTCTGCGGGCCAGCGGCCTGTCGACCAAGGACACGTCCAACGACGCGGCCCTGTCCGAGGTCGAGCTCGAGTTGCGTCCGGGCGAGATCGTCGGCATCGCCGGTGTGGAAGGGAACGGTCAGCGCTCCCTCGTCGAGGCGATCGTCGGCCTCACCCCCGTCACCGGTTCCCTCACGCTCGACGGCACGGAGATCGGACGCGCGTCTGTGATCGGTCGCCGCCGCGCCGGAATCAGAGCCGTCCCGTTCGAGAGGAACCTCGAGGGGGTCAGCTCGACCAGCCCGCTCTGGGCGAACGTCGCGATATCCGACGTCCTCATGCAGACGACAGCCTTCATCAACCGATCGAAACTCCGGAGTTCGGTCTCCGCCCGCCTGGACACGTGGAGTGTCGCGTACCGGTCGGTGGATCAGGCCGCAGGGCAGCTCTCCGGCGGCAACATCCAGCGCGCGATCCTCGCCCGCGAGATCGACGACAACGCCCGGCTCGTCCTCGCCGCCCAGCCCACCCGAGGGCTCGACATCGGCGCGATCGCCTTCGTGCAGAAGTCTCTCGCCGACGTCGCCGCTCGCGGCGGAGCCGTCCTCCTGGTCTCGAGCGATCTCGACGAACTCCGCGCTCTCTCGACGCGCATCCTGGTCCTCCGAGGCGGTCGCATCGTGGCCGAGATGCCGCCGACAGCCTCGCTCATCGAAATCGGAACGGAAATGGTCGGTGCCGCTCATGCATAGGCTCTCCGCCTTCGGGCGCTCCGCGGCGATGGTCATCGCAGCCTTCGCCCTCGGCTCCCTCGTCTTCCTGGCCTCCGGCTACAACGTGTCCTCCGTCTGGAGCGGCACCGTGCAAGGCGCCATCACGGCACCCGGCGCGCTGCAGAACACGCTGCGCTGGACCATCCCGCTGGTGATCGCCGGTCTCGGTGTCCTCGTGTCCTTCCGCGCCGGGTTCTTCAATGTCGGCGCACAGGGGCAGATCTACCTGGGCGCTCTCGCGGCCACCGTCGTCGGGCTGACGGTCCACGTCCCAGGGCCGCTGCTCAGCGTGCTCTGCGCGGTCGCCGGCATGGTCGGCGGTGCCGTCTGGGCCTTGATCGCCGCCGTGCTGAAGGTGGTGTTCGGCACCGATGAGGTGCTCTCCACGCTGATGCTCAACTTCATCGCGGTGCTCCTGGTGCAGTACGTGGCCGGTGGCCCGCTGCGGGACAAAGCCGGGTCGAGCGCCGTCGCGTCCACCACAGCGCTACCGCAGGATGCTCGCGTTTCGAACGGACTGGGAGTGTCGGCCGCCCTGCTCATCATCGCCGTGCTCGCTGTCGTGCTGGTCTGGGTGTGGGCATCGTCCACTCGCAGTGGACTCACCACGGAACTGCTGGGGCGGAACCCCGTCGTCGTGCGCTGGCAGGGTGCGTCGTCGAGACGGCTGGCGTTCGTGTGCTTCGGCGCAGCGGGAGCCGCGGCCGGTCTCGCGGGCAGCCTGGACGTGCTCGGCCCCGCCGGCCGGCTCGTCGCCGGCTTCTCGCCCGACATCGGTTTCACCGCGGTGCTCGTTGCCCTGGTCGGGATGTTGACCGTGCCCGGCGTCGTCCTCGCCGGGCTGCTGTTCGGCGGACTGCAGGCCGCCCTCCAGTACCTCCCGACCGTCTCGGACATTCCCCGCTCCGCGCTCGACCTCATCCAGGGGCTCATCGCCGTGCTGATCACTCTGCAGGTGCGCAGCGTCTGGCGGAGGCGAGCCCGCGCGCCGAAACCCGATCAGAACATCCCCGAACCATCCCCGACAGCAGCGGAGACAGCAAATGTATGAGTTCCTCGCCACCGCAATACGCGACGCCGCCCCGCTCCTCTGGGTGGCCCTCGGCGGCCTCCTGGCTTACCGCGTCGGAGTGTTCAATCTGGGTCTCGAGGGGCTCATGGCGATCGCCGCCTTCACCGCGGTCGCGGCGGCCAAGGCGACGGGCAGCATCGCTCTGACTCTGCTCATCACCGCCGCCGTCACCGTCGCCGTGTCGATCGTCTACTGGCTGTGCATCACCATCCTCAAAGGCGACGTCATCATCGTCGGCATCGGCCTCTCGACCGTCGGGCTGGCGCTCACAGTGTTCATGCTCAACGTCTTCTACGGCTCTCAAGCGACGGCGAATGCGCCGGTGGCGCTTCCGGAGCCCATCCCCTCCACTGTCCGCGGCGGGCCGATGCAGATCATGGCAGGGATGTCCATCCTGGTGTGGATCCTCCCCGTCGTCGCTCTGATCGTCTGGGTCGTGCTGCGCCGGACCCAGGCCGGGCTGGTCATGAACGCGGTCGGCGAATTCCCGTTCGCGGCGCGCAGTGCCGGCCAGTCGCCCACCGTGGTCCGTTTCTGGGCCATCGCCGCAGGAGGCGTCCTGATCGCGATGGGGGGAGCGGAGCTCTCGCTCGGGGGCCTCGACTCCTTCAGCCAGGACATGACGGCCGGCCGGGGATTCCTCGCCTTCTCCGCCCTCATCTTCGGCGGGGGAACGGTGTGGGGTGTCGTCGGAGCGTGCGCCTTCTTCGGCGTCGCCAACGCGCTCGGCATCCTCGCCCAGGTGCAGGGATGGAGTCTGCCGACCGAGTTCCTCCTCGCCATCCCCTACATCCTCACGATCCTCGCCGTGACCGTCGCCGCCTACATCGCCAAGCGCGCCGGCGGGAACATCGCCACCTTCGCGGAACTCCGCGATTGACGTCCTGCACAAGAGAAAGACAGCCATGCCCTCCTCCGACTCCCTGTCCTCGACCGACCGCGCGCACCTCGAGCACGCGGTGCGGCTCGCGACCGAGAACGTCGCCGCCGGCGGCGGCCCGTTCGGCGCCGTCCTCGTCGACGCGGACGGCGCCGTCGTCTCCGTCGGCCAGAACCGCGTCACGCGCGACAACGACCCCACCGCGCACGCCGAGATCGTCGCCTTGCGCGCCGCGGGCCGCCTGCGCGACGACTTCAACCTCTCCGGTCTGACCCTCTACTCCTCGTGCGAACCGTGCCCGATGTGCCTGGCCTCGAGCCTGTGGGCGCGGGTGGACCGGGTGGTCTTCGCCGCGGACCGCTACGACGCGGCCGACGGCGGCTTCGACGACCTCGCCTTCTACGACCTCTTCGCCCGAGACCGCGAAACCTGGGAGACACCGGTGGAATCGCACCCCCTCCCCGGCCGGGCGACGCCGTTCGACGCGTGGAAGTCGAACACGACCCGCGTCGACTACTGACGCGAATCCCGATAGGAGCACCATGAAGAACACGTCCGTCCGCCCGGTCATCATCGGGTCCGGGATGATCGCCGTCAGTCACGCCCGCGCGCTCGCTGACATCGGGATCGCTCCCGCGGTCGTCTGGAGCCCCAGTCCGGCGAACCGCGAGCGGTTCGCCGCCGACTGGGACGCCGTGTCCGCGCCCTCCTTGACCCAAGCGCTGGACACTCCCGGTGTCACCCACGTGCATGTGTGCTCGACGCCGATGAACCATCTCGACCCCATCCGGGAGGCCGCGGAGCGCGGACTGGCGATCGTCAGCGAGAAGCCGCTCGCTCCGACCGGAGAGCTCGCCTCCGAGGCTCTGGAGTACGTGCAGTCCCACGACGTCGCTCACTTCCTCAACTTCAACCGCCGGCAGGACGAGGGCATCCAGCTGCTCCGTGCCGCGATCGGCGCCGGAGACCTCGGCGCGCCCGTCTCGGTGTTCGGGCACTACCGCCAGCAGTGGAACGCCAATCCGAGCGGGCTCGACTGGCGGTACGACCCGCAGCAGGTCGGCCCTTCCCGCACTGTCACCGAGATCGGCTCGCACTGGCTCGACCTCGCGGAGTTCGTGCTCGGGGACCACATCGGCGAGGCGAGCGGGCTCCTGTCGAGGATGGGAGAGCGCGATTACGACACCGGTTCGGCGTCCGGCCGGGTGAACCCGCCCAACGACGATCTGTTCGCCGCGCTGCTCCGATTCGACTCGGGCGTCGTCGGCCAGGTCTACGGGACCGAGCTCTCCCACGGCTCGTTCGACGAGATCGAACTGCGCGTCGACGGCACCCTCGGGTCGGCGGTCTGGACCTCCGGGCACCCCAACCTGCTCCGCATCGGCGACAAGACCTCCGGGCTGCGCACGCTCGGCCTGGACGCGCCCACCTCATCCCTCGGGCGGAGCATCGCCGCCATCTACGGGGGTGAGGCGGAGGAACGCGGAGTCGCCACCTTCGTCGACGGGCTCAGCAACGCACTCGCGATGGACGCCATCCGGCTGTCCGCGCAGACCAACACCTGGAAGGAAACACGATAGTGAACCGCAATCAGGCACCTCTCGGCTTCACCCTCATCGGGGGCACCGCACTCGTCACCGGCGCTGCAGGAGGCATGGGCCGCGCCATCACCGCCGCCCTGCTCAACGCCGGCGCGACCACCGTCTACGCCTGGGACCGGCTGCCCACCGACAGCGACGGGGTCACCTCGCAGATCGTCGATCTCGCCGACACCACGGATGTCGAGCGTGCTCTCGCCGCGCTCGAACGCACGCCCGAGATCGTCGTGAACGCCGCCGGGTTCCAGGTCGCACGCCCCACCTTCTCCGTCGACACCGATGACTTCCGCCGCACCCTGGACATCAACCTCACCAGCCCGTACGTCATCCAGCGTGAGGTCGCCCGGCGTCTGGCCGACGAGGACAGGGAGGGCGCGTTCATCAACATCACCTCGGTCGCCGGCAAGCACGGCTTCAGCAATCAGGTCGACTACACGACCTCGAAGGCGGCGCTGATCGGGCTCACCCGGGCCGCCGCCCTGGACCTCGCACCTGCCATCACCGTCAACGGCATCGCTCCCGGCACCGTAGACACGCCGATGATCGCGCAGGTCATCGCCGAGGTGGCCGCCCAGACCGGGCTCTCGCTGGAAGACCAGCGGGAGGCGTTCGTGTCCGGCATCCCCACCAAGCGGATGCAGCAGCCCAACGAAGTGGCTGCCGCCATCGTGTTCCTCGCCTCGGTCGCCGCGCGCTCGATCACCGGCGAGATCCTCAACGTCGACGGCGGGAGCACGCGTGACTGACGGGCGGCCCTCGGAACTGGCCCGCGAGGCCGCGCGCACGCTCGCCGAACTCACCGGCGTCCCCCGGCACGAGATCGCCATCACACTCGGCTCGGGGTGGAGGTCGGCTGCCGAGCTGATCGGGGACGTCGTCGCCGACATACCCGCGGCAGAGGTGCCCGGATTCACCCCATCGGGTGTCGCCGGCCACTCGGGACGGCTCCGGTCGATCCGGTTGGCCGACGGGAAGCATGTCCTCGTGATCGGCGCGCGCACCCACCTCTACGAAGGGAAGGGCGTCGCCGCCGTGGTGCACGGAGTGCGCACGGCCGCCGCAGCCGGCGCCACGACGCTCATCCTGACGAACGGTGCGGGCGGGCTGAACCCCGCCTGGACCCCGGGCGAGCCCGTGCTGATCCGCGACCACATCAACCTGACAGCCACCTCGCCGATCGTGGGCGCCGAATTCGTCGACCTCACGGACCTGTACTCCCCGCGTCTGCGCGAGCTGGTCGGCTCCATCCGCCCGGGGATCGACGAGGGGGTCTACGTGCAGCTGCCGGGGCCCCACTACGAGACACCCGCCGAGATCGCGATGGTCCGCGCGATCGGCGGGGACATCGTCGGCATGTCGACCGCGCTCGAAGCCATCGCGGCGCGGCAGTGCGGACTGGAAGTCCTCGCGATCTCCCTGATCACCAACCTCGCCGCCGGGATCCAGAACGCGCCGCTCAGTCACCAGGAAGTACTGGAGGCCGGCGCATCGGCCGAAGGCCGCCTCGGCCCGCTGCTTGCCGAGATCGTGAACACGGTGGGGGCTGCCGGATGATCGCGGACGATGTGTTCGCCCGCGCCGAGTGGTGGCTGCACAACGACCCCGACCCGGTCACACGGCAGGAGCTGACCAAGCTGCTCGACTGGGCACGCCAGGGTTCACCCGCCGCGCTTGCGGACCTCCGGGACCGGTTCTCCGGACGTCTGCAATTCGGAACCGCTGGCCTGCGCGGTGCGCTGGGAGCAGGCCCGAACCGGATGAACCGGGTATCCGTCGCCCACACCGCGGCGGGGCTCGCCGCCTACCTCAACGCCACCCCCGGCCCCCCGTCGGTCGTCATCGGCTTCGATGGCCGGACCAACTCGCACGCCTTCGCCATCGACACCGCCGAGATCATGGCCGCGGCAGGGATCACGACGTACCTTTTCGCTCGGCTGGGGCCGACGCCGCTGCTCGCCTTCGCCGTACGGGAGCTCGACGCCACAGCCGGCGTCATGGTGACGGCCAGCCACAACCCTGCCGGTGACAACGGCGTCAAGATCTACCTGGGAGGGCAGCACAAGGGCGCCCAGATCGTCGCGCCCGTCGACCAGGAGATCTCTGCACACATCGGCGCCGCCGCGGCGTTGCCCTACGCGGTGATCCCGCTCTCGTCCGATTTCGAGCTCGTCCCGGCGTGGGTGAGCCGGAAATACATCGCCGCCACCTCTTCACTGGTCACCCGATCCCCAGTGGCGATGCGCGTGGTTCATACCGCGATGCACGGCGTGGGCTGGAAGACGGTGGAAGAGGTGGTGTCCGCGGCCGGCTTCTCCTCCGTGATCCCCGTGCCCGAACAGCAGCATCCCGATCCGCGTTTCCCGTCCGTGCGATTTCCGAACCCCGAGGAGCCGGGGGCTCTGGATCTCGCCTATGCACTCGCGACGGAACGCTCGGCCGAACTCATCATCGCCAACGACCCCGACGCCGACCGGCTTGCCGTCGCCGTTCCCGACGACGAGGGCTGGCGTCGACTGACCGGAAACGAGGTGGGCCTGCTGCTCGGCTGGGACGCCGCTGAACGGACTCGCGCACGCGGTGAGACGGGGACGCTGGCGTGCTCGGTTGTGAGTTCGCCGGCACTCGGGCAGGTGGCAGCCGACTACGGGCTCCGATTCGTGGAGACGCTCACGGGCTTCAAGCACATCGCGCGCGTCCCCGATCTGATCTTCGGGTTCGAGGAGGCGCTGGGCTACCTGGTGGACCCTGCCAAGGTGTCCGACAAGGATGGGATCTCCGCCGCTGTGGCGGTTCTGGACCTGGCATCCCGGTTGAAGCGGGAAGGGCGCTCGTTGGACGATCGGCTGCTCGAAGCCGCCCACCGGTTCGGCGCCCACGCATCGGAACAGGTGTCGATCCGGACAGCTCGGGTGAGCGATATCACCGAGACGATGGCAAGGCTGCGCCGCCGGCCGCCGGCCGTGTTCGCGGGCGCGGACGTCGTGGCGGTCGACGACTTCCTCCACGATGTGCGGGAGTTCGCACCGACGGACGTGCTTCGCTTCCGGCTGGCCGACGGATCCAGGATCATCGTGCGTCCATCCGGCACCGAGCCCAAGCTGAAGGCCTACATCGACACGCACAGCGTGATCGGGCGCCCGGAAGAACGCATTCGCATGGCCCGTGCGCGTGCGCGCGACCTGGCTGATGGAGTGCAGCGAGAACTCAGGGGAGCGTCCGCGGCCGGGGGCGGCCTCGATGACTGAGCCGGCACCGGGCAGTGGCGTGCGGTCGCTCGTCGCGGCCGCCGGATTGCCGTACTTCCCGATCGCGCTCTTCGCGCGGCTACCTCTCGCGATGACGCTGATCGGTTCCATCACGATGATCACGATCGTCCGCGGCTCGCTCGCCGAGGCGGGTGCGGTATCCGGCGTGCTCGGGCTCACGTCGGCGTTCGTGGCCTCCGTGATCGGGATCGCCGCCGACCGGTGGGGCCAGCGGCCGGTCGTGCTCGTCGCTTGCATCGGGAATGCGATCGCGCTGACGAGCCTTGTCGCCCTGACCGTCGTGGGAGCCCCGCTGTGGTCACTGCTCCTGGTCGCGGTTGCGGCCGGCGGCACATCCCCGCAGATCGGACCCATGGCGCGCGCTCGCTGGATCGGTCTGGCAGGAGGCCGGTCGCCGGCGGCTCTGACGTGGGCGATGGGTTACGAGTCGACGGCGGACGAGCTGACGTTCATCATCGGACCCCTCCTCGTGGCTCTTCTCGCCGGTGCCCTCTTCCCGGCCGCTCCGCTGCTGCTGGCCGCACTCGTGACGGCAGGCTTCGGCATCGCCTTCGCGGTGCATCCCACCCATGCCGCCGCGCGGGCATCGCGCGAGACCGCTCCTGCTCGGCCCGTCCGCGAGGTCTTCTCACCCCGCGCCGTCGTCACGCTCGGAGGAATGGTGCTGATGGGCGCCTTCTGGGGAGGGTCACTGACCACCCTGACCGGGTTCGCAAGCAGAGCCGGTCACCCGGCTCAGGCCGGTCTCATCTACGGTGTGATGGGCATTGCGGCCGGCGGCGTGGCCTTCGGCGCCGGTCTGCTGCCGAGCCGCTTTCGACTCACCTGGCGCTGGATGAGCGGCGCGGGGATCCTCCTCATCGCCATGGTCGGTGCGTCCACGTCAGCCGATTCGATCGTCCTGGCCGCCTGGTATTTCGGCGCCGGTATCGGGGTGGGCCTCACCATCGTGACCCTGTTCAGCCTCGCGGCGTCCGGCGCCCCCGCGGGCCGCTCCAGCACCGTGATGACCATCATGAACGCGGGGATGATCCTGGGGCAGGCGCTCACAACGACCGTCAATTCCCAGCTTGTGGCCGTTCGTGGGCCCTCGGCCGGGCTAGTGACCCTGATCCTGGTCGCCGCCGGCATGCTGGCCGCGGCGTCGATCCGGGCGGCGATGCGAGACGCTCCCCGCCCGTCTCGGACGGCGGCGCCATGACGGCGCCGTGAAAGGACGGGAGGGCACGATCATCGGCGGGCCCTCCCCATTCGGGCCCTCCCCGCGCACGCCGGATGCGGGCGTGGGGACGGCCCGGAGATCAGTTCTGACCGAGATCGTGCTTGGCGGCGCGAGCCGCGGCGACGAAGGCGTCGATGAGGCGCGACCGCCTGCTCTTCTCCCAGCCGAGCAGAACATCTGTCGGCGGCAGGTCTGAAACGGGGACGAACGCGACGTCGGGCCGCCGGTAGAACCGAGCCGTCGACTGGGGGAGGATCGCGATCCCGCTCCCCACGGCGACGAGCTCGAGTTTCTCTTCGACGGTCCGGCTCGGAGGACGCGCCGACCCTCGACGGGGGAGCATCTCCGCGGCGACGGTGGCCCACTCCGGCACGGCGGCCGGATCCTGGAGCAGGTGCTCCCCGGCGAGGTCGCCCATGAGGACGCTCGGCGCCGCCGCCAGCTCGTGGTCGGTCGGCAGCATGACCACGCGAGGCTCGGAGAACAACAGCTCGGTGGCCAGCCCGGCGGCGTCGAACGGCCGTCGCAGATAGCTGACGTCCGCGCGGCCGTCGTGCAGCACCCGCACCTGGTTGTCCCAGCTCGTGCGCATGACATGGATCGACACCTCGGGGAGGGTGCGCTGGAAGGCTCGTACGGCTGTGGTGACCATCAGACCGGGCATGAAGCCGACAGTGAACTCGGACTCGCCCCGCGCGGCGATCGCCACCCGGCGCCGGACCGCCGAAGCGGACGCGAGGAGCGCCTCCGCCTCCTGGTACAGCAGCCGACCGTGGTCGGTGAGTTCCGTTCCACGGGTGTCGCGCACGAACAGTCGCACGCCGAGTTCCGCCTCGAACGCTCGGATCTGCCGGGAGAGCACGGGCTGCGCGATCATCAGCACCTCCGCTGCGCGGCCGAAGTTGAGCTCCTCGGCGACCGCGACGAAGTAGCGCAGCTTGCGCAGATCCAGATCGGTGTTCACAAAGCCAGGATCGCACACTCCTTGATACCTTTCGGGTCTCAATAAGAACGAAAGAGGTCTTGGACGGGCGACGCCTGAGCGAGGGATGCTCGATGCGGTTCAACGAAAGGAAACTCCATGTCTCTCAACGGGAAGCGCGTCGTCATCATCGGCGGCACCTCCGGAATCGGCCTGGCGACCGCGCACGCTGCGGTGGACGCCGGTGCAGAGGTCGTCATCGCATCCAGCCGTCAGGCGAGCGTCGACGCAGCGCTGGGCGAGCTGTCCGCCGGCACCACCGGCCGGACCCTCGACGTCCTCGATCCCGCCGACGTCCAGGCGTTCTTCGCCCAGGTCGGCCCATTCGATCACCTCGCGTACACCGCGGGGGAGCCGCTCGGACTCCTGCCCGTGGATGGACTCGACATCGACCGGGCGCGCGCCTTCTTCCAGGTGCGCTTCTTCGGCGCCCTCAACTCGGTGAGCGCTGCAGCACAGTACATCCGGCCGGGCGGGTCGATCACCCTCACCTCCGGTTCGGCCCGCACCCGCCCCGGTGCCGGCTGGGCCGTCGCGTCCAGCCTGTGCGGGGCGACGACGAGCCTCGCAGGTGCCCTCGCGGTCGAGCTCGCTCCCGTCCGCGTGAACGTGGTCGAGCCGGGCATCGTCCGAAGCCCGTTGTGGAGCGGTATGAGCGCCGAGGATCAGCAGGCGATGTACCAGCAGCAGGCCGACGCCCTCCCGGCCGGACGCGTCGGCGAGGTCGACGACGTCGCGCACGCTTTCGTGTACTCGATGACCCAGTCCTTCATGACCGGCACGTCCATTCCGGTGGACGGCGGGGCGCTCCTGGTCTGACGATGACCTCGGATCGAACCGTGAAGTACCCGCCTCTCGACCCGGACGCGGTGCTGTGGGTTCACAGCCCGGGCGGCCCGGACTCCGATCTGCTGATCATGATGCACGGCTGGAGCTATGACGAACGGCACCTGTTCGCCCTCCGCGCCCGTCTTCCCCAGGAGCTCACGATCGCCTCGCTCCGCGCTCCCACCGCCGAGGCGGGCGGTTACGCCTGGTTCCCGAGCTCGGGGAACCCGATCGGGAACCCGCGCGCGGAGGTCGCCAATGCGGCAGTGGACTCCGTGCTCGCCTGGTACGACGCCCTTCCACGCTTTCGCTCCGTCGGCGTGATGGGGTTCTCCCAAGGCGGGGCCATGGCCCTCCAGCTCATGCGGAGGCGCCCCGCCGAGTTCGGCTTCGGTGTCCAGCTCGGCGGATTCGTCGTCGCCGACGCCCAGCCCGGCGATCGGCAGCTTGCCCTCACTCGCCCTCCGGTGTTCTGGGGACGCGGCGCGCACGACTCGGTCATCCCGCGGTCGGCGATCCTGCGCACGGCGGAGTTCAGCGCGACGCATCTCTCGGTCGACGAGAGGGTCTACGGCGACCTCGGGCACGACGTGGCGGGGGAGGAGGTGCGGGACCTCAGCGCATTCGTGGCGGACATGGTCCTTCGCGCCGGTGCCACCCGGAACGGCTAGCGCGCTGGGCGCTGCGGCACCCGCGGCCGGATGCCGTCCAGCACGATGCGCACGGCTCCGTGAAGCTGCGCGTCGTCCCGGTAGAGCCCCCCGGTGACGGCGAAGATCACCCGCATCACATCGTCGGCATCGACATCGAGGCGCACCTCACCCGCGTGGCGGGCTCGCTCGACCAGCGGGTCGGCGATCCCGTAGATGGCATCCCGAGTCGGTACGTAGACGACCGAACTCTCGGTCAGAACGGTGACGATGGGGTGCTTGGTCCGCATGAAGTCGACGAACTTCAGCAACCACATCTCCAGCGCCCTCCAGGGGTCCGGTTCCTCGATCGACTCCCCGAATCGCACGAGTTCGTCGACGGCCGCCAGGTAGACCGCCTCCATCAGGGCGATCCGGGTGGGGAAGTTCCGATAGAGCGTCGCCACGCCGACGCCTGCGCGGCGGGCGATCTCCTCCATGCCGACGCCGGCACCCAGCTCGGCGTAGGCGAGGACGGCGGCGTCCAGCACCGCGTCGAAGTTGCGTCTGGCGTCAGCGCGCTGGGGGCGCCTCTCCTCGAGCAGCGCGGACAGGCTCACGCGACTCCTCTCCCGAAAATGTGATAGACAATCTATCGGATAACTGAGAGGCTAACTCTCAGTATGACGCCCATAGTACCGGGCAGACGGGAGCATCATGACATCCTCGACCGCAACCACCGTGAGCATCGGAGGCGATCTCAGTGTCGGCCGCGTCGGCTTCGGCGCGATGCAGCTGACCGGCGCACAGGTGTGGGGCGATTACCCCGACCGCGAGCAAGGCATCGCCCTCCTTCGCGCGGTCGTCGACGCAGGGGTCACCTTCATCGATACGGCGGACGTGTACGGCCCGCACTCCAACGAGCTCCTCATCCGGGAGGCGCTCCACCCGTACCCGGAGGGGCTGGTCATCGCCACCAAGGGCGGATTCGTCCGCGGAGGCTACGACTACTCCACGCTCGACGCGGTGGGCAACCCGAACTACCTCCGGCAGTCCGCCCACATGAGCGCCCGACGGCTCGGCGTCGACAGCATCGACCTCTACTACCTGCACAGCGGTCAGGCCACGGATGCACCGTTCGAGGAGCAGGTCGCCACGCTCGCCGCGCTCAAAGAGGAGGGTCTCATCCGGCACATCGGTCTCTCGAACGTCACGGCCGCCCAGTTCGAACTCGCCCGGAGCATCACCCCGATCGACGCAGTGACCGCGCTCTACAACGTCGGCAATCGCCGTGGGGTCGACCTGCTGCGGGCGGCGGAGGCGGCCGGCGCGGTGTTCTCGCCGTGGCACCCCGTGTCCATCCAGGACGGTGGCGACCCCGAGCGCATCGCCGCCGGTCTCGCGCCGATCGCGCACAATCATGACGCGTCGGTGCACCAGACCGCCCTGGCCTGGCTTCTCCACCGCGCCGACAACATGCTGCCGATTCCCGGCACCACCAGCGTCGACCACCTCGCGAGCAACCTCGGGGCCGCTGCGATCCGCCTCACCGACGACGAGGTGACCGCGATCACTGCACTCGTGCCGGAAGCGGCGTGAGCGAGGCAGCCCTCGTGCAGAGTTCCCGGCGGAGGTATTCGTTTCCGGCGTTGATCCGGACGCGCTAGTCGGCTGCGAGCAGGAGCGCCGACGGCCTGGGCGAGAAGGTGGTGTCCAGCACGAGGGTCGCCGCTCCGACCGCCGCGACGTCGACCGCGATATCGGACTGCACCAGCCGCACGGGATGCGGCGGGACGAGTGCGGGATCCGACCAGACGGCCTCCGGCAGCTCGGCGAGCAGGGAGGTGGCGATCGGGTTCCAGAACGGACCGCCGAAGATGACCTCGTCGATGTCGAGCAGGTTGACGACGACGACGATCGCCCGCGCCAGGGACCTCGCGGTGTCGACCATGATCGCCCGGGCGCGCGGGTCGCCGGCCGCGTCCAGCGCGGCCAGCCGGTGGAACGCGGCGCTGACGTCGCCCATGTCGTCGGGGTCGCCCGCTTCGTCGGCCGTCAGCAGCCCGTCGAGAACCGCGCGCTCCACGAGCGCCCGGGGGACGGTGATGTAGCCGACGCACCCCCGCCGACCGCAGGTGCACACCGCACCGTGGGGGTCGACGGTGATGTGCCCGGCGTCCCCCGCGTTCGATCCGATCCCGCGCACCACCTCGCCCGACACGGCGATGCCCGTGCCCAGGCCGGTGCCGTAGTACATGAACGCGAAGTCCCGGCTGCTCCCCGGCTCTGCGAACCAGAGTTCGGCGACGACAGCCGCCGTGGTGTCCTTCTCGAGCAGGACGGGGAGCCCGGTGGCCTCTCCCAGCGCCCGGCGGAGCGGCACCAAGTGCCAGTTGGGCATCATGGGCGGGTTGAGCACGATGCCGTTCTCGACGTCCACGGGGCCTGGCGACGCGATGCCGATGCCGAGGATGCGCGACCGGTCGACCAGCGACCGCTCGATCAGTCCCTCGATGGCCTCGGCCATCTCGGAGATGACCGCAGCGGGCTCGCCGGCGGTGGGGGTCCCTGTGCGGGAGTGGTCGCGGACCGACCCGGAGAGGTCGACGAGGACGTACGTGATCGCCGCCGGGTCGATGTGCACCCCGACCGCGAACCCGCCGGACGGGTTGAGCCGGAGCACCGCGGCGGGCTTGCCCGGGCCGCCCACCCGCGTCCCGTGCTCCTCGACGAGTCCCGCGTCGAGCAATCGCCGGCAGACGTTGGTGACGGTCATGCCGCTGAGCGCGGTCAGGCCGGCCAGCTCGGAGCGGGTGATGCCTTCGGGGCGGCGGCGGATGGCGTCGAGCACGACCGCCTGGTTGTACTCGCCCACCGCTGGCAGGTTGGTTCCGGTCGGATCCACGCTCCCCCTTCCCGTCGGCAACGCAGCTACAGCCTAGCCATCGCCGTCCGGGCCACGAGAGGCGTTGCCAGAGGGCGCGGACGCGCCGCCTTTGCGCAGCGCGTGCGCGGCGGATGTGCTTGCGCCCTATTAGGAAATATGATTTGCTAATCCAACCCGCCGCCGGCACACCCCCGCCGCGCGGTCGTGTTCTCTCCATTCCACAGAAGGCAGCACCGACTGTGCCTTCCCGTCAAAGTCGACCGCCTCGCACCGAAGCGAGGCATTCGGAAGGAAAACATGAGCAACAGAAGCACACGCATCCGCCTGGCGACCGTCGCGGCGGCTGCGACGATCACCGTCGCCGCCCTGGCGGGGTGCTCGTCCACCCCGGCCTCCGGCAACGGTTCCGGCTCGGCCTCCTGCGAGCCGTCCAAGGGCAAGGTGACACTGCAGTACTGGAACACCGTGAACGGGATGGACCAGGTGGTGGACGTCTGGAACAAGTCCCACCCGAACATCCAGGTCCAGGTCAAGAACATCTCGAACGACCAGTACGGCACGCTGGGCAACGCCCTCAAGGCGGGCAAGGCGCCCGAGCTGTCCCAGGTCGGCTACGACGAGCTGCCCGACCTGCGCACCCAGGACGCTTTCGTCGACGCCTCCGCCTGCAAGGCGGCCGTCGCGGCGAAGTCGAAGTTCGTGCCGTGGACGTGGTCGCAGACCAGCTTCGGCGGGACCGGCGTGTTCGCCTACCCGCAGGACACCGGCCCCATGGCGATGTACGTGCGCACGGACATCTTCGCCAAGTACGGCCTGGACATCCCGAAGACGTGGGACGAGTACGCGGCCGACGCGCAAAAACTGCACGCCGCCGACCCGAACCTGACCATCACCTACTTCGACCCGAACAACGCCGAGTGGTTCAACGGGCTGCTGTGGCAGAACGGCGCCGACATGTACTCCTACTCCGGCGGCAAATGGCACGTCACCGTCGACAACGACAAGGGCAAGCAGGTCGCCGACTACTGGCAGAAGCTCATCAGCCAGAAGCTCGTCCGCACCGACCTCGCCAGCGGATCCACTCCGGCCAACGCGGCCTTCGAGCAGGGCCAGCTCGCGACCTACCTCGGCGCGGCGTGGGGTTACAGCGGATTCCGTGACAACAACCCCGACCTGGCGGGCAAGTGGAGCATCGTGCAGTTGCCGACCTGGGGCTCCAACCCGGCCTCCGGCGACTGGGGCGGCTCGTCCGTCGCGTTCATGAAGGGCAACAAGCACCTCTACGAGTCGGTCGAGTTCAACACCTGGCTGAACACGGACCCCGAGGCGCTGGCTCTGGAGAACAAGCTCGGCGGACTCTACCCGGCGGCGCTCGCCGGGTCGAAGCTCCCCGCGCTGTCGCAGGGCGTGCCGTACTACAACAACGAGAAGATCTTCGACGTGTTCGCCGAGTCGTCGAAGAACATCGACACCAGCTTCACGTGGGGGCCCACCCAGAAGACCGTGAACCTGGCGCTGCAGGATGCGATGGCCAAGGCGACCGCGGGCAACGGCACCCTCTCCGATGCCCTCGGAGCCGCCCAGGCGACGGCCCTGAAGTCGATGAAGGATCTGGACATCAGCGCTGTGGCGGGCAAGTAGATCCCGTCATGACAGAAATCGCAACCCGCGCCCCACGCGTGGTCGCAACTGCCGAGGGTCGTCGCCGTCGTAACGGCGGCGGCCCTCGCGGCGGCGTCATCTTCGCGTTCATCGTGCCGTTCCTCCTGCCGTTCCTGCTCTTCTACGTCGTGCCGGTCTGCTACGCGATCTGGCAGAGCTTTCTCGTCGTTCGCCGCTCGGCGGGGCAGTACGGAGTGCCGTACACCGCCTTCGGCGGCTTCACGCAGTACGTCCAGGTGTTCCAGAACGCCGACTTCTGGACCAGCGTCGGGCGCGTGGCGCTCTTCGGCATCGTCCAGGTGCCTGTCATGCTCTTCGTGGCCCTCGTCATGGCGCTGCTGCTCGACACACCTCTGCTGAAGCTCAAGGCGTTCTTCCGCATCACGGCCTTCATGCCCTACGCCGTGCCCGGAGTCATCGCGGCCATCATGTGGTCGTTCCTGTACTCGCCCCAGTTCTCGCCGATCGTCGACGCCCTGAAGGCGATCGGGCTGCAGCCCGACTTCCTCGGGCCGTCCGGGGTGCTGTGGTCCACCGCCAACATCTCCACCTGGCTCTGGACCGGCTACAACATGCTGATCCTGTTCTCGGCGCTCCAAGCGATCCCGCAGGAGCTGTACGAGGCGGCGAAGCTGGACGGCGCGTCCAACTGGGTCATCGCCTGGCAGATCAAGCTGCCGATGATCACGCCGTCGATCATCCTCACCACCGTGTTCTCGATCATCGGGACCCTGCAGCTCTACGCCGAGCCGGCGGTGCTGCGCCAGATCTCGTCGAACATCTCCAGCACCTACACGCCGAACATGCTCGCCTACGCGGTCGCGTCCGGCAACAACTACCAGCAGGCGGCCGCCATCTCGGTCGTGATCGCCGTCATCACCTTCGTGCTGAGCTTCGCGTTCATGCGACTGACGTCGAGGAAGGCCGGCCTATGAGCACCAGCGCACCCATCCGCGAGAGCCGCGTCAGCCGCACGGCGGCGATGGCCCTCATGTTCATCCTGGCCATCTACTTCATCCTGCCGATCTACGTCCTGATCGTCGCAGCGACGAAACCGCAGGGCGACCTGGCGTCGACCTTCGGTCTCGCCTTCTCGCACTTCGACCTGTTCCAGAACCTTGGAGCGCTGTTCGGGCGCAACGGCGGCATCTACGGCCAGTGGGCGATCAATAGCGTCATCTATTCGGTGTTCGGCGCCGTGGTCGGAACCCTCATCTCCGCCCTCTGCGGGTACGCGCTGGCGAAGTTCCGGTTCCGCGGCCGCGAGGTGCTCTTCTCGGTCATCCTCGGCGGCGTGCTGGTCCCCAGCACGGCCCTCGCGCTGCCGCTCTTCCTTCTGTTCTCGGCGACCGGGTTGGTGAACACCTACCTCGCCGTCTTCCTGCCGAGCATCGTCAGCCCGTTCGGGGTCTACCTCGCCCGGGTGTTCACCGCGGCGGCGGTGCCGGAGGAGCTGCTCGAGTCGGCCCGGCTGGACGGCGCGGGGGAGTTCCGCACCTTTTTCTCCGTCGCGTTCCGGCTGATGGTCCCGTCGCTCGTGACGATCTTCCTGTTCCAGTTCGTGGGTATCTGGAACAACTTCTTCCTCCCGATGGTCATGCTGCAGAAGGAGTCGCTGTTCCCGATCACCCTCGGGCTCTACGAATGGAACGGCCAGACCGCGAAGGTCTCGCTGCTGCAGGGATCCGTCATCTCCGGATCGCTGGTGTCCATCATCCCGGTGATCATCCTGTTCCTGGTGCTGCAGCGCTACTGGCGCAGCGGGATCGCCGCCGGCGCCCTCAAATGACCGGCTGAACCCTCCTGCATCCCATCACGCCCGCGACCCCCGACCATAGAAGGTATTCCCCCTCCATGCCCTCCTCCGCTGTCTTCGTTCCGCACTTCCATTGGGACCGCGAGTGGTACGAGCCCTTCCAGGTGTTCCGGCACCGACTGGTGGGGGCGTTCGACCTCATCCTCGACGTGCTGGAGTCGGATCCAGGTTTCCGGTTCACCGTCGACGGGCAGATGGCCGCGGTGGAGGACTACCTGCAGATGCGGCCGGAGAATCGGGATCGGGTTGCCGCGCTGGTCGCCTCCGGGCAGCTCGCGGTGGGGCCATGGCTCATCCTGCTGGACGAATTCCTCTGCTCCGGTGAGACGATCGTCCGGAACCTGCAGTCCGGATGGGCCTCGGCGCGCGAGTTGGGTGGGAGCATGCCGGTGGGCTATCTGCCGGACATGTTCGGGCATGTCGCCCAGATGCCGCAGATCCTCGTCCGTGCGGGGATCGAGGACGCCGCTCTGTGGCGCGGGGTGCCCGGCTCCGTCGAAGGCCACGCCTTCTGGTGGGAGGCGCCGGACGGCTCGCGGGTGCGCACAGAGTACCTGTTCGACGGCTACGACAACGGACTCGACGTGCTCCTGGTCCCCGATCAGATCGGACGAGCGCTCGACGACTACACCCGCCAGACGCTGACGCGTTGGGGCGACGATCCGGTGCTCGCGATGGCCGGCACCGACCACAACGCGCCGCACCCCGACCTCGGACGGTGGCTGCAGGCGGCGTCGACCGACGAGCGGCCTATCCGCATCGCGACGTTGCAGGAATATCTGAGGGCTCACATCCAGGACGAGGTCTCGGCCGTGGTGCGCGGTGAGCTGCGCAGCCACGCCCGCGGCAACATCCTGCCCGGCGTGCTCTCGGTTCGGCTGGGACTCAAGCAGCGGATGGCGACCGCCGAGCGCACTGTGAGAGAGGCCGAGCGGGCGCTCGCCCTCTTCGCTCCGGACCGGGACGAGTCGCCGTTCCTCGCCCTCGCCTGGCGCAAGATCATCGAGTCGACCGCGCACGACTCCGTCGTCGGCTCCGGCACCGACGAGACGGTGGAGCAGGTGGATGCTCGGCTCGCGGAGGCGCAGCACGCCGCCCGTGCCGTCCGGGACGGGGCTCTGGCCGCCGGTGCAGCCGTCGTGCCGTCGGACGCCCATCTGGTGGTCAACACCCTCGCCGTGCCGCGGACTGCCTTGATCGAGGTCGACGCGGCCGCGCCCGTCGACGGGTCCGCCCTCGTGGCCGTGACCGCGGACCGGCGCGTTCGGCCGGTGCAGATGACCTCTGAGGCGCCGACAGTGCTCAGCGATGAGGTCGTGGAGGCGCCGCAGCTCGAGCGGGTGCTGCGGCGGATCCACCGCCGCGAGCTGTTCGGCCGACTCATCGACCGCTACGAACTCACGCCGGGCTCCCTCGTCTTCCACCTCGCGGAGGTTCCGGCGACGGCCGAGTTCGATCTGCTCCGGCTCCGCACGGAGGTCGCACAGGCGGCTGTCGAGCACCCGGGCGTCTGGCGGGTCCTGACGCTGGAGGAGGCGCGGGTGACCGCGGTCGTCCCCGTCGATGTCGCCGCCTCGGGTGCGACCGCGTTCCGACTCGTTCCCGGCGATGCCGTCGCGGAGCCCCACGTCGAGTCGGTCACTGCGACCCCGCGCCGTCTCACCAACGGCCTCGTCGCGGTCGAGGTCGCCGGCGACGGACTGCTGACCGTGACGGGCGCGGACGGCACCGTGCTGCGCGGTGTCGGCCGGCTCGTCGATGGGGGAGACCGCGGCGACAGCTACAACTACGCCCCGCCTGCGTCGGGCGTCGTCATCTCCGAACCGAGCAGCGTTGCGATCGAGCTCGTCGAGTCGGGGCCGTTGCGGGCGCGGCTGCTCATCACCCGCGTGTACGACTGGCCCGTCTCACTGTCCGGGGATCGGGATGTGCGGTCGGAGGAGACGGTACCGACCCCGGTCGAGACCGTCGTCGAGCTGCGCCAGGCCGAGCCGTTCGTCCGTGTCTCGGTGTCCTTCCTGAACCGGTCGGCCGACCACCGCCTCCGGCTGCACGTCCCGCTCCCGGAACCGGTGGCCGTGTCCGCGTCCTCCGGCCAGTTCGCCGTGACCGAGCGTGGGCTCGAGGCCGAGGGGGGTTGGGGCGAGTTCCCGCTTCCCACGTTCCCGGCGAGCGAGTTCGTCTCGGCCGGCGCGGCCACCGTGCTCGTGGATCACGCCACCGAGTACGAGGTCGTCGAGGGCGGCTCCGAGCTCGCGATCACCCTGCTGCGGGCGATCGGGTCGATCAGTGTGAACATCCACCCGCTGCGTGACGAGCCGGCGGCGACGGAGATCGCCGCGCCCGGCGCGCAGGACCTGGGGGTCCGGGTCGAGAACCGCCTTGCGATCGTGCCGTCGGCCGCCGGGTGGCGGGGCGCGAACGCCGTCGCTCTGGCGGAGGAGTTCCGCAACGACGTCCTGGTCGCCCGGGGAACCGCTCCGGTCGGCGGCGCGCTTCCGGAGGCGATGAGCGGCCTCGCCGTCCACGGCCGCGACACGCTGGTGTCGAGCGTCCGCCGCGTGACGCTCGACGGCCGGCCGGGGGTCGAGGTCCGGCTCGTCGCGATGTCGGACGACGGTGCGACCCCGACCCTGACCGGCGAGTTCACGGAGGCCGCCCAGGTCGACCTGCTCGGCCGGACGATCGCGGTCGAACAGGCCGACGGCGCCTGCGACCTGACGCTCGGTCCCTGGGAGATCCGCACCCTCGTGCTGCGCTGACCCGCACGGCATCCTTCCGGGGTGAGCAGTCGCGCGGTCAGTGGGCAGGGGAGTCGAAGCGGAGCCGGATGGTTCGCGCCTCGGGCCGGAGGGCGAAGTCGGGCCACACGTCCGGCCCGCACGCGCGCGAGCCGAGCCCGTGCTGTGCGGCGTCGATGAACAGGTACGAGGTCCGGGATGCCGGCAGTTCGTGGGGATGAGCGGCGTCGGCGACCTGCTGCGGGGTGTGCCGCGTGATCGTGAATCCCGGGCGGCGGCCACGGAGATCAGGCAGCGCGGTCAACCTGACCGGACCGAACAAGAGTTCCCGGAGGTCGGAGCGATGGCCGGACTCCTGCGGCCGGGCGTAATCGACCGTCAGGTCTTCGAGACTGGAGGTGAACCGGCCGACACGCGCGGCGCGACGGCTGTCCGGGTACGACTCCAGCGGGCCCGTCCCGAACCACTCGACCTCCGGGAGGCTTCCCCCGTCGTCCGGCAGGTCGAACCGCACGCCGATCCTCGGCCACACGCTCGGCCAGCCGGGGGAGGGCTCGACCTCCACCCGCAACTCCAGCCGGCCGTCGTCGAGGAGCGTCCAGACGGATTCGACCAGGACGGAGTGCAGGCTTGCCGCCGGCGCGACCCGCGTCAACGTCCGCAGCGCGCCGGGCGCCTCCTGGACGCTCACGAGTCGGTGCGTGAGTCGGTCGAGTCCGAGCCCGTGCCATTCCGCGGCGTTCGAGAGCCCCGGCGCGCTGTCCTGATGCTCCGGCTCGTTGACGGTGCTCTCCCCGCGGTCGTTGTCGGTCGGTGCGCGGAAAAGCTCCAGCCGTGGACCGGCGACGGCACGACCGGCGAGCCGGACGAGCCGGCCGCCTTCGAACTCGCCGATTCCCAGAGCGACCGTGCCGCCCGCGTCATGCCAGTCGGCCGGGCGGGGCCGACTGGCCTCCGGTCGCGCAGCGGTCAGGTCGTGCTGTGCGCGGGCGAGCACGTGGCCGGCCGGCGCCCAGGCGGTGTCACGCGCGAGCGCCGCCTGCACTGACAGCCACGTCTCGCCCTCGGCGGCGATGTGCTCTCCGGGCAGCGGCATCGTCGTCGTGCCGCCGGCGGGGATGGCATCGAGCGCGAACACGCCGCCCGCGACTCGCGTGCCATCGTGCTCGATCTGCCAGCTGAACTCCAGGTCGGCCGTGTCGGCGAACCGCCTCCGGTTCTCCATTGCGACGGTCCCGCCGTCGAACCGGAACCGGATCGGTTGGACCACCGCGGCGAACTCGTGAAGCCCAGGCGTGGGCCGGCCGTCGGAGAGCACCATGCCGTCCATGACGAAGTTGCCGTCGTGGATCACCTCACCGAAATCGCCGCCATACCCGTAGAACGGCACCCCTTCGGCCGTCCGGGTCAGGATGCCGTGATCGCGCCATTCCCAGACGAAGCCGCCGTGCAACCGGGGAAGCCGGTCGACCACGGCCTCGTACTGATCGAGGGCGCCGGGGCCGTTGCCCATCGCGTGCGCGTACTCGCACAGAAGGAACGGCTTGGTGCGCTGCCGGGCGCCCTGCGCGGGCGTGCACTCCAGCAGCGGAGCAGACGAACCGTCTGTTCCGATCGCCTCCGTTTCGGGGACCGAGGCGTACATGCGGGAGTACACATCGGTGTACTCCCCGGTGTGATCGCCTTCGTAGTGCACCGGGCGGTGCGGGTCGCGGGCGTGGACCGAGGCGGACATCGCCGCGAGGTTCGCACCGGTCCCGGCCTCGTTGCCGAGCGACCACATCACGATGCTCGGATGGTTCTTGTCCCGTTCGACGGTGCGCTCGATCCGGTCGAGGTAGGCATCACGCCAGGCGGGGTCGTCGCTCGGATTGCGCGCCCAGCCGCCGGCTTCGAACCCGTGCGTCTCCAGATCGCACTCCAGCACCACCCAGAATCCCAGCTCGTCGGCGATGTCGAGCAGCCGGGGGTGCGGCGGGTAGTGGCTGGTGCGGATGGCGTTCACATTGAACCGCTTCATCATGGCGAGGTCGGCGCGGGCATGGTCCTCATCGAACACGCGGCCGCGCTCCGGGTGGGTCTCGTGCCGGTTCATCCCGTGGAACACGATGCGCCGTCCGTTGACCAGGAAGCGGTCGCCGACGATCTCGACCGTCCGGAACCCGGTCCGAACAGTCACGGTCTCGCCGGCGGCGTGCACCGTCACGGTGTACAGCCGCGGCGTCTCCGCCGTCCACGGCTCGGCGTCGCCCACCGGGAACCGGCCGACGTCCGCCGGTGACCGCCAGGTGCGCTCGACGTTCAGTTCGGGGATGCGCAGGGTGACGGGATAGGCGTCCGAGGATGCGGTGATCTCCGGATCGATCCAGCCGGCTCCGTTCTCCCATCCGGTGCGCAGCCAGACGTCGTCCACGCCGTCGTCCGGCCGGGCGAGCAGGGTGACGTCGCGGAAGATGCCGGGCAGCCACCACTGGTCCTGGTCCTCGAGGTAGCTTCCGGGGGACCACTGGTGCACGCGGACCACGATCAGGTTCCCCCCGGGGCGCACCAGCGCGGTCACGTCGAACTCCTGCACGAGCCGGCTCCCTGTCGCGACGCCGACCTCGTCGCCGTTCAGCCAGACCCGGTACATCGACTCGACGCCATCGAACCGGAGGAGCGTCCGGCCCTCCCGCGGCCACGCCTCCGGCACGGTGAACGTGCGCCGGTAGTCGCCGGTGGGGTTCTCATCCGGGACGTGAGGTGGATCGACGGGGAACGGGTACCGGATGTTCGTGTAGGCGGGTGAGCCGAAGCGACCGTTCTTTCCGAGCACCCAGTGCGAGGGGACGGGCATCGGTGCCCAGGAGGTGTCGTCGAACCCGGGGGACGCCATGTCGTCGGTGACATTGGCCGTCGGGGACAACCGGAACCGCCATATCCCGTTGAGCGAGAGCTCCGGTGCGTCGGTGGTGACCCGCGATCGTGCGGGCACCCGGGCGCCGTGACCGGACGCGGTCTCCGACAGGTAACGCGGGACGGGCATGCGCGGTCCTCCTCTGGCATTCGGCATCTCCGGCGTCTAAACTAATACACCTGAACCATTTTGGGGAGCGATCGTGGACGAGAGCGGATCTGCGGCCCGGAAACGGGGGCCGTACTCGAAGAGCGCCGCCCGGCGGCGGCAGATCGTGCTGGAGGCGTTCCGGCAGTTCTCGGTGCACGGCTATCGCACCAGCTCTCTGCGCGATATCGCTGCTGCCGCGGGTGTGAGTCTCAGCTCGATCCAGCACCATTTCGCCGACAAGGAGGGCCTGCTCCTCGCGGTGCTCGACTACCGCGACGAGCTCGGGGCCGATCCGGTCGGCGGTGTTGAGCGGTTCGACGAGCGGGTCGTCGCGCGGGCGCGGGAGAACCTCAAGACTCCCGGGATCATCGCCTTGTTCACGGTCCTCTCGGCCGAAGCCGTCGCCGAGGATCACCCAGCCCACGGCTACTTCGCGGAGCGCCAGGAGCGCCTCCGCAGGGAGTTCACCGGGGAGTTCGAGCAGCTCTCCGCAGCGGGCCGCCTGCGAGACGGTGTCCACCCGGCCGACGCGGCACGTCTGCTTCTGTCGCTCTGGGAGGGCGTTCAGCTGCAATGGCTCTACGCGCCTGACCGCGTCGACCCGGCATCCGACCTCACCGCGTTCTTCGAGACGGTTCTTCGCACTGATTTGTCAGTTTGATAGAACAAAGTATAGATTCGAGACGGCGCCAGAACCCCCGGACGAAGGAGTCAGCCTGCATGACCGAGCTCGAAAGGCACGACCTGATCACGATCGGTCGTATCGGCGTGGACCTCTACCCGCTGCAAGACGGTGTGGGACTCGAAGACGTCGAGACCTTCGGCAAGTACCTCGGGGGGAGTGCGACCAACGTCGCCATCGCCGCGGCACGTCACGGCCTGCGTTCTGCGGTCATCACGGCGACCGGCGACGACCCCTTCGGGCGCTACGCCCGGCGTGAGCTGCGACGGCTGGGAGTCGACGACCGCTTTGTCGGCACGGACCCCACGCTTAAGACGCCGATCACCTTCTGCGAGATCTTCCCTCCCGACCACTTCCCGCTCTACTTCTACCGGGATCCGATCGCCCCCGACCTCGCGATCACGGCCGAGCAGCTCGACCTCGACGCCATCGCACGGGCGCGCATCTTCTGGGCGACCGTCACCGGTCTCTCGCGCGAGCCGAGCCGCACAGCTCACCTCGCCGCCTGGGAGGCGCGGGGACGGGCGCCGCTCACCGTTCTCGACCTGGATTACCGGCCGATGTTCTGGGATTCGGCCGAGGCGGCGTCGACGCAGGTCAGGCGGGCACTCGAGCATGTCACGGTGGCCGTCGGAAACCGCGAGGAATGCGAGGTCGCGGTCGGCGAGGCGGACCCCGTGCGCGCGGCCGACGCACTCCTGGAGCGCGGCGTCGAGCTGGCAGTCGTGAAGCAGGGCCCGCGAGGGGTGCTCGCCAAGACCCGCACCGAGACGGTCGAGGTCCCTCCCTACGCCGTCCAGGTCGTCAACGGCCTGGGCGCGGGCGACGGCTTCGGCGGCGCGCTCTGCTACGGGCTCCTGCAGGACTGGTCGCTGGAGCGCGTCATCCGCTTCGCCAACATCGCCGGCGCCATCGTCGCGACCCGGCGGGAATGCTCGACCGCGATGCCCACGACCACGGAGGTCGAAGATGTGCTGAAGGGACTCGAGCATGTCGACGGCTGAAGCCTTCGCCCGCCTCCGCGAGCTCCGGCTCAGCGACCCGGGCGCCATCCGGACCGCTCTGGACGCGCGGGCACGGAGACCGCTGGTCCGGGGGGACGGGAGGCTGTTCATCGTCGCGGCCGACCACCCCGCCCGCGGAGCACTCGGCGTCCGGAACGACGGCATGGCGATGGCCGACCGGTACGACCTGCTGGAGCGCCTCACCCTGGCACTTTCGCGTCCGGGGGTGGACGGCGTGCTCGGAACCCCGGACATCGTCGAGGACCTCGCACTGCTCGGTGCGCTCGACGGCAAGGTCGTGGTCGGGTCGATGAACCGCGGCGGGCTGCGCGGCTCTGTCTTCGAGATGGATGATCGCTACACCGGCTACGACGTGCCCTCCGCGGTGCGTGACGGCCTCGATGCGACCAAGCTGCTGCTGCGGGTGAACCTGGAGGACCAGGCGACGGTCCGCACCCTGGAGAGGACGGCGGACGCCGTGACGGCCGCGTCCAGCGCTCGCCTGCCGATCATGCTGGAGCCGTTCATCAGCCGGTGGCAAGACGGCCGCATCGTCAACGACTTGACGGCGGACGCCGTGATCACCTCGATCGCCATCGCTTCCGGGCTGGGGGCGTCGTCGGCGTATACCTGGCTCAAGCTCCCGGTCGTCCCGGAGATGGAGCGGGTCATGAAGTCGACGACCCTGCCGACGCTTCTGCTCGGAGGCGACACCGACGCCGCGCCGGAACAGACGTTCGAGGCCTGGGGCGCAGCACTCGAGCTCCCGGGCGTGCACGGACTCGTCGTCGGCCGTACCCTCCTCTATCCTCCGGACGGCGACGTCGCCGCGGCGGTCGACATCGCCGCCGGGCTCGTCCACGGACACTGACACCGCAATGACCATCGAAGGAACGCCATGACCTCCAACACCCTGCCCGTCGTGCCGCACTGGATCGGCGGCGCCGCGTACCCGTCTGCCAGCGGCCGCACCGCCCCGGTGTTCGATCCCGCACTCGGCGTCGAGACCAAGCGTGTTGCGCTGGCAGACGCCAGCGAGATCGAGGCCGCGATCGCTTCCGCGAAGGCCGCGTTCCCGGCATGGTCGGGGATGTCTCTCGCGAAGCGGCAGACGATCCTGTTCCGGTTCCGGGAGCTGCTGGACGCGCGCAAGGGCGAGCTGGCCGAGATCATCACCAGCGAGCACGGCAAGGTCCTGTCCGACGCGCTGGGCGAGATAAGCCGCGGCCAGGAGGTGGTCGAGTTCGCGACGGGCCTCGCCCACCATCTCAAGGGCGAGTTCTCGGAGGAGGTGTCCACCGGGGTCGATGTGTACTCCACCCGCCAGCCGCTCGGCGTCGTAGGGATCATCTCGCCGTTCAACTTCCCGGCGATGGTTCCGGCCTGGTTCTTCCCCATCGCGATCGCCGCGGGCAACACTGTCGTGCTGAAGCCGTCGGAGAAGGACCCGTCGGCCGCGATCTGGCTGGCGGAGCTGTGGAAGGAGGCCGGCCTGCCCGACGGCGTCTTCACCGTTCTCAACGGCGACAAGGAAGCGGTGGACGGTCTCCTCACCCATCCCGATGTCGCAGCGATCTCCTTCGTCGGCTCGACACCGATCGCCCGCTACGTCTACGAGACCGGCACCCGGCACGGCAAGCGCGTGCAGGCGCTCGGCGGGGCCAAGAACCACATGCTGGTGCTGCCGGACGCCGACCTCGACCTGACGGCCGACTCCGCCATCAACGCCGGGTTCGGATCGGCGGGCGAGCGGTGCATGGCGATCTCCGTCGTGGTCGCCGTCGAGCCGGTCGCGGACGCACTCATCGCGAAGATCGCCGAGCGGATGGCGGCCCTGCGCATCGGCGACGGCCGTCGCGGCTGCGACATGGGTCCGCTGGTCACGAAGCAGCACCGCGACAAGGTCGCCGGCTACATCGACATCGCCGAAGCCGACGGGGCCACGGTCGTGGTCGACGGCCGCACGGTGAACCCGGACGGCGACCCGAACGGCTTCTGGCTCGGCCCGACCCTCCTGGACCGCGTGCCGACCTCGTCCCGGGCGTACACCGAAGAGATCTTCGGCCCGGTGCTCGCGGTCGTCCGCGTCCCCTCTTTCGAGGCGGGCGTCGACCTGATCAACGCCGGCACGTTCGGAAACGGCACCGCCATCTTCACCAACGACGGCGGCGCCGCCCGGCGGTTCCAGAAGGAGGTCCGGGTCGGGATGATCGGCATCAACGTGCCCATCCCGGTCCCTGTCGCGACGTTCTCTTTCGGCGGATGGAAGGACTCGCTGTTCGGCGACACCAAGGCGCACGGCAGCGAAGGCGTGAAGTTCTTCACGCAGCTCAAGGCGATCACCAGCCGCTGGCTCGACCCGTCGCACGGCGGGATCAACCTCGGCTTCCCGAAGAACGACTGAGGCGGGAGCGGCACGACGATGGCGCTGAGCAACGAGTGGTTCTTCCCGCGGGAGAGCCTGGCGGACGGCCCGTGGGAGTCGGTGGTCGACTCCACCCTCCCCGGCTGGCAGCACACCGGCCTGCGCGTGGCGGAGCTCGCGGGGGGCTCGGTGGCGCTCGCGGCGGGCGACGTCGAACGCATCGTGGTGCCGCTCGCCGGGTCGTTCTCGGTGGATCACGAGGGCCGCAGCACACAGCTGGCCGGGAGGTCGAACGTGTTCGACGGCCCGACGGACGTGCTCTACGTCGGCGCGGGGAACGGCCTCTCCATCAGCGGCACCGGCCGCGTCGCGGTCGCCGAAGCGCCGACCGGAATCCGCAAGCCGTCCGTCCACATCCCGCGCGATGCGGTGCCCGTCGAACTGCGCGGCGCGGGGGCGGCCACCCGGCAGGTCCACAACTTCGGCACGCCGGCGGCTCTCGACGCCGCGTCGCTCATCGTGTGCGAGGTGATCACCCCCGCGGGCAACTGGTCGTCGCATCCCGCCCACAAGCACGACGAGCACGTGGACGGTCGTGAGTCGCAGCTCGAGGAGATCTACTACTTCGAGGCGGCGCCCGCCCGAGGTCTGAGCGCCCCGGCCGGCCACGACGCATTCGGCACCTTCGCGACCTACGGTTCCCCTGCGGGCGCCATCGAGACGAACGCCCTGGTGCGCACCGGCGACATCGCGCTCGTGCCGTTCGGATACCACGGGCCGGCCGTCGCGCCGCCCGAGTACGACCTCTACTATCTCAACGTCATGGCGGGCCCGGGTGAGGAGCGCGTCTGGTTGGTCAGCGACGACCCGCGCCAGGCCTGGCTGCGCGACACCTGGGCGACGAAGCAGCAGGACGGACGCCTCCCGTACCTGCCCGCCGCCCCGAACCACGGAGGAGACACGCGATGACCACCCTCAGGATGACCGTCGGCCAGGCGCTCGTCGAGTTCCTGGCGAACCAGTGGACGGTCGACGGCGATGTGCGCGAGCGGACGGTGCCCGGAATGCTCGGTATCTTCGGGCACGGCAACGTCGCCGGCCTCGGCCAGGCGCTGGCGCAGGCGAACGCTGTGGACCCGCGGCTGATGCCCTACTACCAGGCGCGCAACGAGCAGGCCATGGTGCACCAGGCCGTCGGTTACGCGCGCATCCACCGTCGGCGAGCGACGCTTGCGTCGACGGCGTCGGTCGGCCCTGGCGCGGCGAACATGCTCACGGGCGCGGCGCTCGCGACGGCCAACCGTCTCCCGGCCCTGCTGCTGCCGTCCGACACCTTCGCCACCCGTGTCGCCGACCCGGTGCTGCAGCAGCTGGAGCACCCGCACGACCCCGGGATGCAGGTCACCGACGCGTTCCGCCCGGTGTCCCGGTTCTTCGATCGGGTGCAGCGGCCGGAGCAGTTGTTCTCCATCGCGCTCGCCGCGATGCGGGTGCTGACCGACCCGGCCGAGACCGGCGCGGTCACCATCGCGCTTCCGGAGGATGTGCAGGCCGAGGCCCTGGACGTGCCGGCGGAGTTCCTGCAGCCCCGAGAGTGGCGCATCCGGCGTCCGCTGCCGGAGCGCTGGGCCCTCGAGGCGGCGGCGGGCGCGATCCGCGAGGCGAAGCGTCCGTTCATCGTCGCGGGCGGCGGCGTGCTCTACGCCGGCGCCGAGGGCGCACTCCGCGCGTTCGTCGAGGAGACCGGCATCCCGGTGGGAACCACCCAGGCCGGCGGCGGATCCCTCGACTGGGACCACCCGCAGTACCTCGGCGGCGTCGGCGCGACCGGCACGTCGGCCGCCAACCGCCTCGCCGCCGAGGCCGACCTCGTCATCGGCATCGGAACCCGGTACAGCGACTTCACGACAGCCAGCCGCACGGCGTTCCAGGATGCGGACGTCGCCTTCGTGAACATCAACGTCGCCGGCGTCGACGCCTTCAAGCATGGCACGCAGGTCCCCGTGATCGCCGACGCGCGGGAGGCCCTCGACGCTCTGCGCGCAGCGCTCGCCGGAACCGTGGTCGACTCCGGATACCGCGACCGCGTCGTGGACGAGAAGCGGGAGTGGGATGCTGTCGCGGACCGCGCGCTCGCCCCCACGGGGGCCGAGCTGCCCGGCCAGCCGGAGATCATCGGCGCGGTCCAGCGCGCGACGGACCCGCGCGACGTGGTCGTGCAGGCGGCGGGTTCGCTCCCGGGCGACCTCCACAAGCTGTGGCGCGTGCGCGACCCGCTGGGCTACCACGTCGAGTACGCCTTCTCGACGATGGGGTACGAGATCGCCGGCGGCCTCGGCGTGAAGCGCGGGCTGGAGGCTGCCGGCGACGACCGCGACGTGATCGTGATGGTCGGTGACGGCTCCTACCTCATGCTGCACTCCGAGCTGGCCACGGCGATCGCGGAAGGCCTCAAGATCGTGGTGGTCTTGGTCCAGAACCAGGGCTTCGCGTCGATCGGGCATCTCTCCGAGACCGTCGGGTCGCAACGCTACGGAACGCGCTACCGCTATCGCGACGCGGGCGCCGCGAACTTCGAGACCGGAGCCTTCGTACCGGTCGACCTGGCCGCAAACGCCCGCAGCTACGGCGTCGACGTGATCGAGATCGCGCCGGGCGAGGATGCGATCGCCCGACTGTCCGACGCCGTCGCGTCCGCCAAGGCGTCCGACCGGACGACACTGATCCACATCGAGTCGGATCCCTTCGTGTACGCCCCCGACGGCGGAGGGTGGTGGGACGTGCCGGTCGCCGAGGTCTCACGGCTGGAGAGCACGCAGGCGGCCCGCGCCGAATACGAGCGCCTTGCGCGGTCGAGGCGGCCGCTGCTGGGCCGGGAGGACAACCGATGAACGTGACCGTTGCCGGAGCCCCGGTGAGCTTCGGCGTCTTCGAGATGACCCCGGACGGGGCGGCGACGCTCTCGGCTGATGACATCCTGGACATCCTGGCCGAGACCGGATACGCCGGCGTCGACCTCGGCCCCCTCGGATTCCTCGGTCGTGGTCGCGTGCTCCGCGACCGCCTCGCGAGCCGAGGCCTCGAACTGGCCGGCGGCTGGGTCGAGCTCCCCTTCACGGACGACGAGGCCTTCCGGGCGTCGCTCCTCGACCTCGACGCGGCGCTCGCCGTCTTCTCCGAGGCCGCGGAGGCGGCACCGCGTCGGCTGCCGAAGCCCACCCTCGCCGACAGCGGGTCGCCGGAGCGCCGGCGTGCTCCGGGCTCCGGCATCGGCGCACTGGACCCGTCCGGGTGGGAGCGGCTCGCGGCCAATGCGGCCATCGCCGCCGACCGGGTAAGGGCGGCCGGGTTCGAGCCGACCTTCCACCACCACGCGGGCACCTTCGTCGAATCGCCGGAGGAGATCGGCGTCTTCCTCGAGCGCGTCGATGTGGGGCTCACGCTGGACACCGGACACCTCCTCATCGGCGGAGGCGACCCCGTCGCTGCGCTGACGGCCTGGGCCGGCCGGATCAACCACCTCCATCTGAAGGACGTCGACCGGTCCGAGCTGCACGCCGTCCTGTCCGCGGGCGGCGGGATGCGCGAAGTCTGGTCGTCCGGGGCGTTCGTCGCCTTCGGAAGCGGGGACATCGACCTGGCCGCTGTGCTCGCCGCCGTCGAGGCGATCGGGTTCGACGGCTGGATCGTCGTCGAGCAGGATGTCCTGCCGGCGCCGGACGTCTCGCTGCCCGACTTCAGGCGTTCGCGCGCAGCCGACCAGAAGATCAATCGCGACGCACTGCGCCCGTGGTGCTGAGAGAAGGAGCCCCCGTGAACGATTCGCCGATCCGGTTCGGACTGATCGGCACCGGCCGCATCGGTCAGGTGCACGCCCGCAGCATCGCCGAGAACCCACGCACCGCGCTCTCCCGGGTCGCGGATCCCTTCGTGGAGGGAGCCCGCTCGGTCGCCGCCCGCTTCGGCGGCACGCCGACCGACAGCGCCGACGAGCTGCTGGCGGCGGGGGACCTCGACGCGGTCCTGATCGCCTCGCCCACGCCGACGCACGTCCCGCTGATCTCCGCTGCACTCGACGCGGGCCTGCCCGTGCTCTGCGAGAAGCCGATCGACCTCGACCTGGCCGCGGTGGATGCTCTGAGGGGCAGAGTCGCCGCCTCGCCGGTGCCGGTGGCGATCGGCTTCAACCGGCGGTTCGACCCCGCGTTCGCCGACGTCCGTGCGCGCGTCCGGGCCGGCGAGATCGGTGAGCTGGAGCAACTCACGATCACCAGTCGCGACCCGGCCGCGCCGCCCGCGGACTATGTGGGCGTCTCCGGCGGCATCTTCCGGGACATGACCATCCACGACTTCGATATGGCGCGGTTCTTCCTGCCCGACATCGTCGAGGTGCAGGCGTCCGGTTCGACGCTCTTCGACGAGGGGGCTCGACAGCACGGCGACTTCGACACGGCCGTGGTCGTCCTCCGCTCCCGGAGTGGCGCCCTGGTCACCATCGTCAACTCCCGGCACAGTGCCGTGGGGTACGACCAGCGCATGGAGGCGTTCGGTTCGCGGGGGGTGCTGAACGTGGCCAATGCGCCGACCTCGCTCGTCAGCGTGTCCACGGCTGCGGCCGTCGAGGCCCGGCCGCCCTATCAGGACTTCTTCCTCGACCGCTATCGGGAAGCCTACGCCGCCGAGTTGGAGGCGTTCGTCTCGACCGTGCGCGGGGAGCCATCGGAAAGTCCGACCTTCGAGGACGGCCGCGCGGCGCTCGTCCTGGCAGAGGCGGCGCAGCGGTCCGCTGAGACCGGCCGGTCGGTGCCTGTCGACCTCGACTGAGGGGAGCCGGGAGCCGAGTTCAGCGGTCGACGAGGGTGATCTCGAACGAGTACAAATCCGGACGGTAGCAGTGCCGGCCGAACTCGACGACACGGCCGGTGGTGTCGATGGCGGTGCGCGACATGGTCAGCACCGCAGCATCCTTGCCGATGCCGAGCAGCTCGCTCTCGTACGGGGTCGCTTCGCGTGCGCTGATCCGCTGCCGCGCGATGCGCATGTTCACGCCGCGGTGGCGCAGGAGGTCGTAGAGGCCGTGCTCTTCGAGATCCTCCCGGCTGATGTCGGTGGAGTCGGTGGGGAGGGTGTTGTCGAGGACGGCAAGCGGTACGTGACGGGCCAGGCGGAGCCGCACCAGGTGGAGCACAGGCGCGCCGGGCTCGAGAGCGAGCTGTTCCGCCTCCTCCGCCGTCGCGGGCCGCACCTCGTGGTGCAGCACCCGGGTCTCGGGGGACTGGCCGAGCAGTGAGAGGTCTTCGTACAGGCTCGTCAGGCCGAGATCACGGGTCACGCCGCTCTGCACCACCTGCGTTCCGACGCCGCGGCGCCGGATGAGCAGGCCCTTGTCGACGAGTTCCTGGATGGCGCGGCGCACGGTCGGTCTCGACAGTCCGAGGCGCTGGCCCAGCGCGATCTCGTTCTCGAGACGGGCTCCCGGCGGCAGCGACTCGTCGCGGATCGCCTGCTCGAGCGCTGTGGCCAGCTGATGGTACAGCGGGACGGGACTGTTCTTGTTCAGTGCCGTGAGAAGCTCGGCAGGGATGGTGCCCTCGTCCCGGCTCCCCGCCATGCCCGCACCTCCGAGTTTGTACGGACAATGTTACACGGCCCGGAATCCGTGAGCCGCGACCCGGCGGCTTCGTCGGCGATCAGCAGGACGTGCGGATGCGCCTGGAGCACCGACGCAGGGCAGTCGACCGAGATCGGTCCCTCCACTGCTGCCGTGATCGCGTCCGCCTTCCGCTCGCCGATTGCCACGAGGACGATGCGCCGGGCGCGCATGATCGTCCCAAGCCCCTGGGTGAGCGCGTGGGTCGGCACGTCTGCGAGCGACGGGAAGAACCGGGCGTTGTCGAGCCGGGTGCGCTCGCTGAGCTCGACGACGCGCGTGCGCGTGCCGAACGCCGAACCGGGCTCGTTGAACCCGATGTGTCCGTTCGAGCCGATTCCGAGCACCTGGATGTCGACGCCGGACTCCTCGAGTGCCCGCTCGTACTCGTCGGCGGCCGCAGCGAGGTCCGCGGCCGCACCGTCGGGAACGCGCACAACGGCCCGGCGCATGCGCAGCGGGGTCGTGACCGTCCGGTCGATGACGGAGCGGTAGCTCTGGGGGTCGGCGGGGTCGAGGCCGACGTACTCGTCCAGGGCGAAACCCCGCGCGCGCGACAGGTCGAGCTCTCCGCGCTGCACCCGGTCGGCGAGTGTCGAGTAGGCGCCGAGCGGCGAGTCCCCGGTGGCGAGTCCGAGCACGGCGTCCGGCCGCTCGGCGACGACCGCGGCGATCTCGTCCGCGGCGGCCTCGCCGACGTCGGCGGGAGTCGGCAGGACGAGCGTCCGGATCACCGGGCCGCCGCAGCGAGCCCGGGGGTCGCCGGCGTCCGGCCGAAGAGCTCAGTGAGCTGCGGGTGCGCCTCCGTGTAGCCCTGAAGCAGCCGGCGGGCCGTCGGGACGCTCTCCACGAGCGGGTGCAGGGCGAACGCGAGGAGCGCCTCCGACGGGGACCCGGTGAGCGCCGCGGCGATCGCGTGACGCTCGACCTCCTTCACCTGCGCCATCAGACCGAGCTGGTGGAGGCTCGGCGCCGGCACCGACAGCGGATGGGCGCCGTTCGCGTCGACGAGGGTGGGCACCTCGATGACGGCGTCGGCGGGGAGGCCGGCGATCGTGTTGCCGTTGCGGACGTTGAGGATCATCGTCGCCTGCTCGTTCCGGGCGATGGCGTTCATCACGCCGAGTGCGACGCCCGCATAGCCCTGGTCGGCGGGGTCGGAGTCCGCCTCGTGATGGTGCGCCGGCTCGTCCTGGGTGCCACCGGTGGCCTCGGCCATGTACGACGCACTGCGGCGGTCGACGGTGCGCCGCCACAGCCCGGCCTTGTCGTCGGTGTCGCGGGACAGCGTCCAGAACTCGGACTGCGTGCGGGCGAGGAAATCGCCGCGCGTCGTGCCCGCGTCGATGATGGCTCGGACGGCGTCGCGGTTGAAGTAGTAGTAGTAGAGGTACTCGTTGGGGATGACGCCGAGATCGCGGATCCACTCGGTGCCGAAGACCTGGCCCTCCTCGAGCTCGCCGAGCAGCCGGTCGTCCGCGATGAACTCGGGGAGGATGTCGCGGCCGTCGAAGTAGACACCGCGCATCCAGCCGAGGTGGTTGAGCCCGACGTAGTCCATGTGGATGCGGCTCTGGTCCACGTCGAGCGCCGCCGCCACCCGCCGTCCGAGCCCGGACGGGGTGTCGCAGATGCCGACCACGCGGTCGCCGAGGACGCCCTGCATCGCCTCGGTGATGATGCCGGCCGGGTTCGTGAAGTTCATGACGAAGGCGTTCGGCGCCAGCCGCGCGATGGTCTCCGCGACCGAGACCATGACCGGCACCGTCCGGAGCGCGTAGGCGATGCCGCCAGGCCCGGTCGTCTCCTGGCCGAGGACACCGAGGTCGAGCGCGACGTGCTCATCGCAGCGACGCCCCTCCAGGCCACCGACGCGGATCGCGGAGAAGACGAAGTCGCAGCCGGCGATCGATTCCTCGAGCGACGTGGTCGTGGTCAGCCGCGGCGCATCGGGAGTGCCGGCGGCGAGCTGCCGCAGGAGCGCCGCCATCGTCGTGAGCTTCTCGGCGTCCACGTCGTAGAGGCTCACCTCGTCGACACGGGGGCTGCCCATGTCGCGCAGCAGGGCCTGCCAGACGTACGGCGTGCGGAACCCACCACCGCCGAGGATGCTCAACTTCATGCGATCACGACCTCTCCGCCGCTCGCGCGGCACATTTCGATTGCTTCTGCCGGGGCGCCGTCGGTCGTGACGAGCACGTCGACGTCGGAGAGCTCGCACACGCGGAGCGCGCCCGTGCCCGGGAACTTGGCTTCGCTGGCGAGCAGGACGACCTTGTCGCTCGACGCGATCATCGCCTGCTTGAGCGGAGTCTCCACCGCCATGTCGTCCACGATCGCTCCGCCTGCGCGCACACCCGTGCAACTGAGGAACATCACGTCCGCGCTGATCTGCTGCAGCGACGCCGCGGTGATGGATCCGACGAGGGTGCGCATATTGCGGCGGAGCACGCCGCCGAGAAGGACGACGCGCACACTGCTGTCATTGCGGAGCTCGTCGAAGACGGCGAGGTTCGACGTGACGACCGTGATGTCGCGGCCGCGCAGCATCCGGGCGAGGAACGGAGTGGTCGTCCCGATGTCGAGCAGCACCACGCTGCCGTCCTGCACGTAGGGGAGAGCGGCCTTCGCCACGCGGACCTTCAGGTCGATGTCGGCGCTGTCGTCGTACGGCGTCTCGGGCGACTCGGGGCCTTCTTGGACCGTCATGCCCGAGCGCAGCACCGCGCCACCATAGCTGCGCGTGAGCTCGCCGTTTCGATCGAGGATCTCGAGATCCCTCCGGATCGTCGATGCGCTGACGCCGAGCGTCTCGGCCAATTCGGGGACGCTGGCGGCCCCGCTGGCGCGCAACTCGTTGAGGATGCGCTGGCGGCGTTCATTCACGATCATGGTGGACACGATAGCGAAATCTGCTCGAAATACGCAAAGGTGCGCAAAGTTGATCAAACCTGCGCAACGGTGTTACGGTGTCCCGCAACCGTCCGGAGAAGTACGAAGGAGTGAACCGTGCATCACCGTTTGTCCCCACCCGGGGTCCTGCTCTTCACCGGGGACGTGTTCTGCGATCTGATCTTCGCGGGTGCGGACGTGCCGGTCCTCGGTCAGGAGACGTACGCGGATCGCTTCGGCATCGTCGCCGGCGGCGCCGCGATCCGGGCGGTGGCTGCAGCGCGACTCGGTGCGGACTCCCGGCTGGTGTCCACGATGGGCGACGACGTCATCGGATCGCACATCCGCACGACGCTCCGGTCGGAGGCGAACCTCGACCTGGACGAGCTGGTGACCATCTCGGGGTACCAGACCCCGATCAGCGTCGCGATCTCCGGACCCCACGACCGAGGCTTCATCACCTATGTGGAGGAGCACCCCGCCGCGATCCCGCAGCGACGCGACGACGTCGCCGCGGTGCACCTCGACGTCGCGGACGCCGCCCAGCCGTGGGCGACTGAGCTTCGCTCCCGCGGAGCCGTGATGGTCGGAGGCGTCGGCTGGGACGCGAGCGGCGAATGGTCCACCGACCTGCTGGCCGAGCTGGACAAGGTCGACGTTTTCGTCCCGAACCACGACGAGGCGATGGCATACACCCGCACCTCCGACCCGGTGGCAGCGGCCCGGGCGCTTGCAGAGCACGTGGGTCTCGCGGTCGTCACGCGCGGGGCGGGCGGCGTCCTCGCCGTCGACTCCGCGAACGGCGACGAGGCCGAGGTCCCGGGGATCCCGGTCGCGGCCGTCGACCCGACGGGCGCCGGTGACGTGTTCACCGCCGCCCTGATGACCTCCTTCGGCGAGGACTGGACTCTCTCCGAACGGCTCCGGTTCGCCACGGCCGCAGCTGCCTACTCCGTAACGGGGCTGGGCGGCAGCGCGAGCGCCCCGACCGCCCACGAGCTCGTCGGTTTCGTCGAGCGACGAGCCGCGGACTCCGATTGGGGCTTCCTCCACGACTGGACCCGGCGCGCGCCGCTCCAGCAGACCACGGCAACAGAAAGGTAATCCATGAAGAAGCAGTTCACCGCCCTAGCGGTCGGCGCGCTCGCCGCGGCGACCGCGGTCCTCCTCGCGGGATGCGCGCCGGGGTCGTCGCCGGGCGGGTCCGGCGAGTCCAAGACCGCGGCGTCCAAGAGCGTCGAGTCCGGGAAGTACACGCTGACCGTCTGGGATCAGAACAACACCGGTGACATCGACACCGCTCAGAAGAAGCTCAACGCGGCGTTCGAGAAGAAGTACCCGAACATCACGATCAAGCGCAACAGCCAGTCGTTCTCGGACCTGAAGACGACGCTGAAGCTGGCCCTCTCTGGCAACAACCCGCCGGACGTGGTGCAGGCCAACCAGGGCTACCCCGACATGGGCGCGTTCGTCTCCGGCGGCATGCTCACCCCGCTCGACGACTACTCGACGCTGTACGGCTGGAAAGACTACTTCCCGTCGAATCTGCTGGCCCTCAACACATTCAGCTCCGACGGCAAGCACTGGCAGACCGGCAACCTCTACGGGGTCTCGAACACCGGTGAGTTCGTCGGGGTCTACTACAACAAGAAGATCCTGAGCAGCCTGGGCGTCGACGCGCCGAAGACGCTCGACGACCTCACCGCCGACATGGCCAAGGCGAAGGCCGCGGGCATCCAGCCGATGGCATACGGCGACCTCGAGAAGGTGCGCGGCATCCAGCTCTACGGTGTGGTGCAGGCCGCCACGGCCGGCGCGACGGCCGTGCAGGACCTCGTCTCGGCCAAGTCGGGCGCGTGGACGGACAAAGCCAACGTCGATGCCGCCGCCACCATCCAGGACTGGTCGAAGAAGGGCTACCTGCCCGCCGACGCCAACGGCATCTCGCAGGACGCGGCCGTCGCCGACTTCGGCAAGGGCAAGGCCGCGTTCATCATCGACGGGACGTGGGACATGTCGACGATCGGACAGGCTCTCGGCCAGACGAACGCCGGGATGGCGGCGCTCACCCCGGCGGGCGCCTCCGCGCCGGTGACCCAGGGCGGCGAGGGGCTCGCCTGGGCGATCACGTCGAAGTCCGCGCACCCCAACGCAGCAGCGGCCTACATCGACTTCATCTCGGGCAAGTCCAGCGCTCAGACGATGATCGACGCGAACAGCCTGCCGACCGTCCTGCCCGCGGACCACAAGGCGCAGGATGGCTCGCTGCAGGCCAGCGTCTACGACCAGTACACCTCGCTCACCGCGGGCAAGAGCATCGTGCCGTACCTCGACTACACCACGCCGACGTTCTACAACACGCTGACGGCGGCGATGCAGGACCTCACCGCCCAGAAGAGCACTCCGCAGCAGTTCACCCAGACGCTGCAGACCGACTACTCGGGCTTCGTGTCCGGAAACAAGTGATGGCTCAGACCCTCACCGCGACTGCCACCGACGCCACGCGCACCCGCGCGCGGCGCCGGTGGCAGCCCGCCGCCTACCTGTACATCGCACCGGCCGTGCTGGTGCTGGCCGCGTTCATCGTCGTGCCGCTCGTCCAGACGTTCCAGTACTCGTTCTACGACTGGAACGGTATCGGCGCCTCGACGTGGGCGGGGCTGAAGAACTACGCCGCCGTCTTCACCGACGTGCAGCTGCGCGACTCCTTCCTGCACGTGTCCGTCCTCCTCCTCTTCTATGCGGCGCTGCCGGCCGTCCTCGGACTCGGCCTGACGATCGTGCTCTCGCACGCCAACCGGCTGCGCGGGATGGGCTTCTTCCGCACCGTGCTGTTCCTTCCCCAGGTGATCGCTTCGGTCGTCGTCGGCACGATCTGGGTGTCGATATACGCACCTCACGGGCTGCTGAACCAGGTGCTCGGGATGGTCGGCCTGGGCGATCTGGCGCGCGCGTGGCTCGGCGACTACACCTTCGCCCTCGCGGCGATCGGCTTCATCGGCACCTGGGTGAACACCGGGCTCTGCCTCGTCCTCTTCCTCGGCGGCGTGCAGAACATCGAGCCGTCCGTCTTCGAGGCTGCGCGCATCGACGGCGCAGGACCGCTGCGCGAGTTCTTCGGCGTGACGCTCCCGGCCCTGCGAGGGCAGATCGCCATCGCTCTCACGCTGACCGTCACCGCGACTCTGAAGACTTTCGACATCGTGTACATCACCACCCAGGGCGGCCCCGGCACGAGCACCAGCGTTCCGGCGTTCGAGGCCTTCAACCGTGCGTTCAACACCGGGCAGGTGGGCTCTGCCGCGGCCGTCGCGATAGCCCTGACTGTCCTGATCATGGTGATCTCGTGGCTGATCACCCGTTTGCAGCCGAAGGAGACCGCATGAGAATCGGCAGGGTCGAGAAGACGATCGATTACGTGATCCTCAGCGTCTTCGCGGTGTTCGCGCTGCTTCCTCTGGTCGGTGTGCTGTTCTCGTCGGTGATCCCGCCGGCCGAAAACACCGGTGGTTTCCAGCTCCCGCACGCTCTGCGCCTGCAGAACTACACCGACGCGTGGACAGAGGGCCATTTCTCGTCGTACATGCTCTCGAGCATTCTGGTCGCCGTCGCGGTCGTCGTGATCACCTTCGTGCTGGCGACTCTCGCGGGCTACGCGTTCGCGCGCATGACCTTCCCCGGCTCGGGCATCTTGTTCTTCGTCCTGCTCGTGGGGCTCATGCTCCCGGAGGAGGCGTTCATCATCCCGCTGTACTTCAACCTCCGCTCGGCGGGCCTCACCGACACCTATTGGGCCCTGATCCTGCCGCAGACGGCGCAATCGCTCGGCTTCGCAGCGTTCTGGATGCGCAACCATTTCCGGTCGTTCCCCGGCGAGATCATCGAGGCGGCCCGGCTGGACGGCGCAAGCGACCGGCGGCTGCTGTGGCGTGTGCTCGTGCCGGCATCATGGCCGTCGATCGGGACGATGGCCGTCCTGGTCGGCATGTGGACCTGGAACGAGTTCCTGATCCCGCTCGTCATGATCACGCAGGATCAGCTGCGCACCGCACCGTTGGGCCTCGCCTTCTTCCAGGGCCAGCACATGACGAACTACTCGCTGCTCTCAGCGGCCGGCATCCTGATCGCGCTGCCGATCGTCATCCTCTACCTCGTCCTGCAACGACGGCTGATCAGCGGTATCGCCGGCGGCGTCGGCACCCGCTGAGCGCCCGGCTGACGAGCAGCGCCTGATCGCCTCGCTGTGCCACTGCGGCACGAGCCATTCCGGGCTCACAGCGTGAGCTGGAAGTATGCGCTGTTCGGATCGTCCGTGTAGTCGGCGAAGGGGCCGCGGCGGCGGAATCCGTGCTTGGCGTAGAGCGCACGAGCGGGGGCGAAGTACTCCTGGGTGCCCGTCTCGAGATTGAGCTCGCGGATGCCCCGGGTGCGGCACTCTCCGAGGATGGCCGCCAGCAGTGCGCTCGCCACACCCCGGCTTCGCGCTGCGCCGCTCGTGCGCATGGACTTCACCTCGCCCATCGTCGCATCGTGCTGCTTCAGGGCGCCGACGCCGAGCAATCGGCCCGTCTCGCCATCACGGGCGGACCAGAAGGTGATACTCGGGTGCGTGAGCGCCTCGGGATCCAGCGCATGCACACTCTCCGCCGGCGAGGTCGCGAACATGTCGCGCAGATGCTCCTCGAGCAGCGCGAGCACGTCAGCCGCCTTCGGGTCGTCGACCGCGATAATCACGCCTTCGACACTAGTGCCGACGGGGCGCCAGCTGATCGATCATCCTCCCCGACGACTCTTGCGCCGCTCCACGATGTCGACAACCCGGTAGCCTCTTCGGATGACCTTCGATGCGTACGACACGGGCGCCGGCGGCGACGGGATCCGCGGCGATGGTGTCGCGTGAGCGTGCACCTCATCGGCGGCGGCGCGACCACGGCTGCGGACGCCTCGCTCTACGCACCGTTCGTTGCCGAAGCGGCACGGCGAGCCCGCCATACGGGCCGTTCGCGGCCGCGCGTCGCCGTGATCTCGTTGCATCCGGAGGCTGAGGAGAAGGCGGAAGCGCTCGGCGAACTCCTGCGCGAGGCCGGAACGGGATCTGCGCTCGAGGCGCACCTGACCGCGGGATTGCCTGGCGAGGCGATCGGGCCCGGCGCGATCGCCGACGTCGACGGCATCGCGGTGGGGGGTGGCGTCGTCGAGGATGTGCGTGCCGGGCTCGAGCCGGTGTTCGGTGAGCTGCGCCGGCTGGTCGCAGCCGGTGTCCCCTACCTCGGGGTCTCGGCCGGCGCGATGATCGCGGCGGGGAGTTCGCTCGGAGGCGGCTCGCGCATCGGCGGAGTGGCCGTCTCACCGGAGGATCCCGGTGATCCGGGCTATGAGCTGGAGATCGCGGCCGGCATCGGCCTCGTCGATGCAGCCATCGAGGTGCATGTCGCCCAGCGCGGCATGCTCTCCCGACTGGTCGCCGCCGTCGAATCCGGGCTGGTCGCGGGCGGGTTCGGCATCGACGAGCGCACGGCCCTGATCGTGGGGGATGGCACGCTCCGGGTGGAGGGCGAAGGCCGCGTCTGGCGGGCGCAGCGCGCCGAGGGCGGCGTGCAGGTCGGCACGATCGGCACGATCGGCACGTGAGGTGTCAGCGTCCGCGCCCCGTTCGATCTAGCTGAGCCTCGACAACGGTCACGTCCTGTCCGAGGCTTTGCTAGTGGAGTTGCAGCTGAGCATGGGCATGCTGGAAGTGCGCGACGTGGAGGCGTCCGTTCGCTTCCACCGCGCGCTGGGCCTGGTCATCGCCGACCCGCCGGCCGGGCGGCCGGTGGTCGTGCACCGCATGCCCAGTGGCGTGAGCCTTCTGCTCACCACACGGTTCGCATCCGTGTATGACCCGGCGTGGTCCCGCCCCAGCGCTGGCTACCAGCAGATGCTCGAGTTCTACGTGGGGGATGACCTGGCGGTGGAGGCCAAGTGGCGGGGACTCACCGCGGCTGGATATCCCGGTCGAGGTCGTCTGGGGTCTGCGAGCAGCGACCTACCCCGGTGAGCTCGTCCCTGGCTGCTGATCGCGGGGCCGCATACAGCCGCTTGCGGAGCTCATGCGCTGGGGCACATCGCTGCGGGGCGATAGCCGGATGCGGTCGGAGCGGTTAACGTTTGGGGCACGCCGCTTACCGCGCTCCGCGTACAGCGGTCCATCGAAAGGCTCCTCGGTGTACATCCCCGAAGCGGTCATTCCCGCGGTGCTCCGCGCCGCCCGGGTGAACCGCCCGTACCTCACCTCCGAAGGGGCGGCGCAGGAGGTTCGGAAGCAGGTCCTCAGTCCTGCTTCGCACCGTCCGCCCAAGCGGCTGCGCCCGGACGTTACCGTCTCCGTGCGTCGCGAGGGCCGAACGCCGATGTACACCGTCACTCCGACCGGATCTACGCCCGAGGGACAGGTCATCTACGTGCACGGAGGCGGGTGGGTGCACGAGATCAGTCCCTTTCATTGGACCCTGATCGCGCAGATCGCCGCCGAGGCGAACACGACGGTGACCGTCCCGATCTACGAACTGCTTCCACACGGCGACGCCACCTCGACGAACGAATTCATGGTCAGGCTGTTCGAGGAGGTGAACAACAGGGAGAACGGGGTGCGCCTGGCCGGAGACTCCGCCGGCGGCCAGATCGCCCTCGCCGCGGCGCTCACCCTCCGCGACCGCGGACACGCGCACATCCGCACCGTGCTGATCTCCCCGGTACTCGACCTGACCATGTCGAACCCGGACATCCCCCACGTGCAGCCGAACGACCCGTGGCTCGGTGTCGACGGCATCCGCGCTGTCGCGGAACAGTGGGCCGGCGACCTCCCGGTCACGGATCCGAGGGTCAGCCCGATCATGGGCGACCTCCACGGGCTGGGACCGATGCTGCTGCTCACCGGCAGCCACGACATCCTGAACCCGGACGCCCGTCTGCTGGCCTCGAAGGCGCGCGCCGCCGGCGTCGACGTGACCCTGTTGGAGCGCCGCGGCGCGGTCCACGTCTTCCCGCTCCTGCCCAGTCGCGCCGGCTCCGCAGCGCGGGACCGTATCGTCAGTGCGCTGCGCGCCTGACGGAGGCCGTGCGCCCTAGAGCGCGTCGTCGCGACGGTCGTCGTGCGACTTGTCGGCGCTGTCCTTGAGGTGCGCCTTCACGTCGGCGACCGTGTCCTTGACACTGCCCTCGGCTTGCTCCGCCTTGCCTTTCACTACGCGCGACTCGTCGTCGGTGACCTTGCCGATGACCTCGTCGACCTTGCCCTTCAGCTTGTCGCCCTTCGCGTCCACCTTGTCATCGATGCCCATGATGTCCTCCTTGTGCATCCGTGCTGCTTGGTGATTGCCGGTCACCGTACGCGGATTCGGACGAGTGGGTACCCGATGGGATCTCCAGAATTCTGGCGATCGGGTTCCAGCCGGTGAACGGCCGCGCTCTTTGCGCGCCTGACCTAGCGCCGCCCGCGGTGCGGCAGCAAAGCCCACAGCGCCGCCGCCGTGCCGAGACCGTACGCGAGGTGCGCGGTCAGGTCCTTGCCGAGCGTCTTGGCGTCGTACTCCGTAATGGGCTTGTACAGGTGCATCGGGGGCAGGATGACGTAGCTGAAGGCCCACATCCCGGCCCCGAAAAGCAGCCCGTAGCCGACGCAAGGCCTGCGGAGGGATGCCGCGAGCAGCCCGTAGCCGACGGCCGCCGAGACCGAGTAGCCCCAGTGCATGATGTTGTTCGTCTGGCGAGCGGCCGAGTCGGGGAGTTCGCGCTCGAAAAGGCCGTCCACGACGCGGCGGCCGACCTGTGCCGGTGCTGGCGCGTTGTCCCAGCCCCTGACGTCGGCCGAGAACTCCCACTCGCCGAAGGCCTCGGTGCCCTGATCCCGCCGGTAGCGCCGGTACATCACGAGGTCCATGGCAAGGGTCCCGATCACACCGGCCGCAGCGCCCCGGAACACGGCGCCCAGCGGGGTGAGCTGTCGTCGCGGCGCCGTCCGCACGCGCGTGGATGCGGCCCGCCGGCGATCGATGCCCGCCTGCTTCATGACAGGACCCCTTCCCTCGCCCGATGACGGTCGCAGCCTACGCCGGTCGCCGCCCGCGCGGAACGTCGAACGTGCCGAAGGCCGGGTCGGCGGGCGGTTCTTCCTCGGCCCACGGCCGCATGCCAGGATGGTGCTTCCGGGGGATGGGGGGACGCCGATGGTGGCGGAATCGAAGGATGCGCGGACGCGCGACGCGGAAGCGGCCGAATGGGAGACGGCACCGGTTTCCGTGCGCCTGCTCGGACGGGCGCGCACGCTCGTGCTGTGGGCGTTGGGAGCCGCGATCCTCTACTCATCGCTCCGCGCGTCCAAGGGGAGCTGCCCGGGCGGCTTCGACAGCGACGGCGGCTTCGTCGACGCGAGCGGTCAACCGACGTCGGTCGCGCCGCAGTGCGTGCAACTGGAGCTCCAGCCCGCACCGGTCGTCTACCTGGCGATCGGGCTGGCCGTGATCATCGCGCTGACCCGCGCCGCCCGCGCGGCGGACATCGACGCGGCGCTGCGCATCATGAAGCGCGCCGCCGTCGTCATAGTGGCGATCGCGGTGGTGTCGATGCTGATCGCGATCCTGTGGTTCCAGGGCATGCCGATGCCGACCACCACCAGCACGGTGGTCTACCCGTTCCCGTTCGGCGGCGGCACGATGACCGTCACGCCCATGGAGCCCGGGCCCACCTCCGGCTGAGCAAGCGTTTCGTCGAGCACCTCAGGCGTACTGCGGCCGCCCGCCGACCCGGTAGGTGAGGGACACGATGCCGGTCGGGAACACGCGGGTGTCGGTGAGCTCGAGGGCGAAGTCGAGGCCGTGCTGGGGCAGCCAGCGCTCGCCGTCGCCGACGATCACCGGGAACTGGACCAGGTTCAGCTCGTCGACCAGCTCGTTCTCGAGGAGCCATCGCGCGAGCGCCGCGCTCCCCACCACCAGCAGTTCGCCGCCGGCCTGGGCCTTCAGCTCGCGGACGCGGACCGCGACATCCCCCGAGAGGACGGTCGTGCCCTGCCAGGTCGGCCCGTCCAGCGTGTTGGAGACCACGTACTTCTGCCGCGAGCTGATCGCCTCGCCGAAACCGCCGTCGTCGCTGCGGGCGCCCCAGTAGGTCTCGAAGAGACCGTAGGTCTTGCGTCCGAGCAGGAAGGCGTCCGGGCGCCGCCACGTGTCGAGGATGTACTGGACCGCTTCGCCGTCGTTGAGCGGAAGGGCCCAGCCGCCACGCGTGAACCCGGGGTCCATCTCCTCGTTGTTGCCGCCGTTCGCCTGGGCGACGCCGTCGAGGGTGACCTGGAGACTGATGGTGAGCTTCATGATGTGTTCCTCTCTCTCACCCCCTTCTACGAACGGCTCACGTCGATTTCGACAGCACCGACGCACGGAATAAATGAGTATTCGTCAGATAACACTTCTCGGGCGGCCCCCGCAGTCCTAGCCTGCTCGTAGGGCGGCATACCGCCGCCGACGGAGGTGCGAGATGTCGAACGACGGTGGCAAGCAGAGTCGCGACGCGGCGGCCGGTTTCGGCGACGCGACCGAAAGGGGCTTCGGCGCGATCGGGGACGCCCTCGACGCCCTGAACGGGAAGAAGGGCGCCGCCGACCCGCGCGACGACGACGATGGCGGCGGCGATGTCAACATCACGGTCAACCGGTGAGCGCGCGACCGCGGTCGTCGCGGTAGGGGTGGCGATCGCACTCCTCGTGACCGGGTGCGGTGGCGGCTCGAGGCTGAGCCTCCTGGCGAGGGGCGCTTCGGAAGCGTCGAGCGAGCTGCGGCCGCTCAGCGAGGACCTCCTGCACGCGGCGCAGAAGGGCGCCGTGAAGACGCCGAGTGCGCTCGAGGATGCGGCCGCCGGCATCCCCGCCTCCGGCCTCTCCGACGCCGAGCGCGCCGCAGCGGCACGGGTGGAGCGGTGGCTGAAGGTCATCGCGTTCTGGAACGGCGCGGTGAAGTGGTCCACGGGCTGGGAGACCGGGCTGGGCGACGAAGCCACCGGGCTGGTCGGCGCCGCCCTGATCGCCGACGCGAAACCGGCGTTCCGGCAGCAGGTGGACGATCTGACGGAGCGACTCCTCCGCAACCTCACGTGCCAGACAGCGAGGAAGTACATCGACGCTGCGGCGCAGGAGGCGGAGGGGGAGTCCGGACTGCTCTACGACCCGGCCGTCCCCTCGGACCGGCCGGCCATCGAGGACTTCGCCCGCGGCGTGCTCTACGCCGACTGGGACGATCAGGGCGTGGAGGCGGCCATCGACCTGGCAGCCCTGACCGTCTCCATCGTCGGCACGGTCCAGACATGGGAGAAGACCCTGCGCAGCATCATCGACTCGCCCGACGGCACCATCCGGCAGGCGAACATCTTCTACCTGCGCAGCTGTGTGGCGAAAGTGTGACCGGCGGGCGGCTCACCCCTCCGCCCGCGACTCCGATCGCACCGCCGCGAACCCGTCCCGGATCGCGGCGACCAGTTGGCGCACGGCCGCTGAGGGGCGGCGGGATGCGTCGTCCGCGGGCGTCGCCACGAGGATGGAGCGGACGAACGACGGGTCGTTGATCGGCCGCAGGACGATCCCGGGATGCGCGGCCGTGGTGGCGAGGCTCGGGATGAGGCCGACGACCATCCGCGCGGCGGTCATGCCGAGGAGCACCTGGAACTCGTCCGTCCGGATGGCGACGTCGAGGGCGTGACCTTCCGCCGCGAACGCGTCGACGACGATGCGGTCCATCGGGTCGTCCGCGGTCGTCGCGAAGACCCAGCGCTCGTCGCGCAGCGACAGGAGCGCCGGCAGGTCGACGGGCGCCGGTGACGCGAGCCGGTGGCCCACCGGCAGGGCGAGCATCAGCGGATCGCGGTGCACCTCGGTCGTCACCACGTTCGGGCGGAACGGCAGCTCGTAGCCGGGCACGGTGTAGACGAGCGCGGCGTCCAGCGCCCCGCGGTTGATCTGGTCGACGAGCGCCGGGACCTCCTCGAGGAGCGCGTCGATCTCGATGCCCAGGTCGGCGATGCGGGAGGCGACGAACGGGAGGATGCTCGCCGCCGCGGTCGCGAACGTCCCGAACCGGAGCCGCACCCGGCCCAGCTGGCTGAACTCGCGCGCATCCCGGATCGCCCGCTCGCTCAGGGTGAGGATCTCCTGCGCCCGTTCGAGGAGGAGCACGCCGACGGGTGTGAGCCTGCTGCCCCGGGGGGAGCGCGCGAGCACGGGCGAGCCGACCAGCCGCTCCAGGTTCTTCAGGTGATAGTCCACCGTGGGCTGGCCCCACCCGAGCCGGCGCGCGGCGGCGGTCACGGAACCTTCCGCGTGGACGGCCCTGAGTGCCTCGAACTGCCGCAGATCGGCCATGGCTGCCCCGTCCCTATGTCGGCGATGCACCCGACGGATGCTGAGTCACATACAGTGTATGTGGGCCGGGCGAAGTTCCGGGTATTCCGGCCGGGCATCCCGACCCTCACCATGGAGAAATGGCCCCCACTCGCTCCACCGCGGTCGACGGCGCACGTCCGCTCCCTGCTGCAGACCTCCGGCAATGGGAGACGCCGTACGCCGACGCTCTCGACCGTCACGCCGCACGCGAGCCGCTCGCACTGATGGTGCCGGGGCACGGAGGCGACGAGCTGGGGCTCAGCGCGCGGCTCGCCGAATACTTCGGGACGCGTCCGTTGCAGCTCGACGTGCCGATGCTGATCGACGACATCGACCTCGGCGAGGACTCGCCGCTCAGCCGATCCCTCGACCTCGCGGCGGAGGCGTGGGGCGCGCGGCGCACGTGGTTCCTCACCGGCGGCGCGTCCCAGGCCAACCGGGTCGCCGCTCTGGCGGTGCGGGGACTCGGCGAGAACATCCTGACGCAGCGCAGCGCGCACTCCAGCTTCAGCGACGGCATCCTCTCCGCGGGGCTGGTGCCCTCCTTCGTCCTCCCCTCCATCGACACCGTCCACGGCGTGGCGCACGGCGTCTCGCCCGCCGCCCTCGACGACGCGCTCGCCGCGGCGGCGGCCGGCGGACGCCCGGCCGACGCCGTCTACATCGTCTCGCCGAGCTACTTCGGCGCCGTCGCCGACGTCGCGGGCCTCGCGCGCGTCGCCCACGCCCACGGCGCGCCGCTGATCGTCGACGGCGCGTGGGGACCGCACCTCGGATTCCACCCCGACCTCCCGGAGTCGCCGGCCCGGCTCGGCGCGGACCTCGTGGTCTCCAGCACCCACAAGCTGGGAGGCTCGCTCACCCAGTCGGCCATGCTGCATCTCGGCCATGGCGCGTTCGCGGACGCCCTGGAACCGCTCATCGAACGCGCCGTCTCGATCACCGCCTCCACCTCGACGTCCTCGCTGCTGCAGGCATCGCTGGACATCGCCCGGCACTCCCTCGCGACCGGCGGCGAGCTGATCGGCCGGTCGATCGCCGTGGCCGACGCGTTCCGGGATGCGCTGCGCGACGACCCGCGGTTCGGCGTGCTCAGCGACGGGTTCGGCGCGTTCGACGACATCGTCGCGGTCGATCCGCTGCGTGTCGCGATCGACGTGTCGGGCACCGGGGTCAGCGGCCACTGGCTGCGTCAGCGCCTTCTCGACGCCGACGGGATCTTCTTCGAGATGTCGACCGCGACCTCCCTCGTCGCGCTCATCGGCGCGGGCAAGACGCCGGACCTCGTCCGGGCGCACCGGGCGCTCGTGGCGGCCGTCGACTCCGAGGAGGCGCGGGCCGAGCGGTCGCAGGCGGCCGTCCACGGGTTCCCCGCCCTGCCCGAAGCCGGCACGCTGCGGATGTCGCCCCGCGACGCCTTCTTCGCCGAGACCGAGCTCGTGCCCGCGGCCGAGGCCGTCGGCCGCGTGTCGGCCGACACCCTCGCGGCCTATCCGCCGGGCATCCCGAACCTCATCCCCGGCGAGGAGATCACGGCGCAGACCGTCGCCTTCCTCCAGGCGGTCGCCGCCTCCCCGTCCGGGTACGTGCGCGGGGCGGCCGACAATGGAGTGGAGCGGTTCCGGGTGACACGCCAGGACTGACCCGCCAGGACTGACCCGCCGGCCGACAGCGACCCCGACCCCCGAAACCAATCAAAGGAGACTGGTATGCCCACCATCGCCCAGCAGTTGCTGCGCAGGAAGCCGACGACGCCCCCGGGCGTCGGCGACGTGCACCTGAAGCGCAGCATCGGCCTGTTCTCGCTCACCATGATCGGCGTGGGAGGGACGCTCGGCACCGGGATCTTCTTCATCCTGTCCCAGGCCGTCCCCGTCGCGGGACCGGCGGTGATCTGGTCGTTCGTCATCGGCGGCATCGTCGCCGGGCTCACCGCGCTCTGCTACGCCGAGATGGCGGGGGCCGTCCCGGCGTCGGGTTCCACCTACTCGTACGCCTACGCGACGCTCGGCGAGGGTACGGCGATGGCGGTCGGCGCCTGCCTGCTGCTGGAGTACGGCGTCTCGACGGCGGCGGTCGCGGTCGGATGGTCGCAGTACGTGAACCAGCTGCTCCAGAACCTTTTCGGCTGGCAGCTCCCGGTGCAGCTCTCGCAGGCGCCCGAGCAGGGCGGCATCGTCAACATCCCCGCGGTGGTCGTCATCGTGCTGTGCTCGCTGCTGCTCCTGCGCGGGGCGCGCGAGTCGACCACGGTCAACAGCATCATGGTCGTCATCAAGGTCGCCGTCGTGCTGTTCTTCTGCGCCGTCGCTTTCACCGGATGGAACGCCGACCACTTCCACAACTTCGCTCCGGCCGGGTTCGCGGGCATCGTCGGCGGCGCCGGGATCATCTTCTTCTCGTTCGTCGGACTCGACGCCGTGTCGACAGCCGGGGAGGAGGCCAAGAACGCCAAGCGGAACCTGCCGCTCGCGATCATCTTCGCCCTCGTGATCATCGTCGTGCTCTACGTGCTCACCTGCCTCGCGGCGCTGGGCGCGCAGGCTCCGGAGAAGTTCGAGAACCAGGATGCGGGCCTCGCCGCCATCCTGCAGAACATCATCGGCTCGGCGTGGCCGGGGACCATCGTGGCGATCGGCGCGATCATCTCGATCTTCTCGGTGACGCTGGTCGTGCTGTACGGGCAGACGCGCATCCTCTTCGCCATGTCGCGCGACGGGATGATCCCGCCGGTGTTCGCCAAGGTGAACCCGCGCTCCATGACGCCGGTGCAGAACACGGTCATCGTCATGATCGCCACGAGCATCCTCGCCGCCGTCATCCCGATCGACTTCCTCGCCGAGATGACGAGCATCGGGACGCTGGTGGCCTTCCTCGTCGTGTCGCTCGGCGTCATCATCCTCCGCGTTCGCGAGCCGGAGCTGGAGCGCGGCTTCCGCCTTCCGCTCGGCTGGACCATCCCCATCCTGTCGATCGCGGGCTGCATCGCGATCATCACGCAGCTGAGGCTCATCACGATCATCGTGTTCCTGATCTGGACGGCGGCGTTCCTGGCCTTCTACTGGTTCTACGGGCGCACCCACTCCAAGCTCCAGGTCGGGCAGCCGGCGGTGGATGCGGAGGTGCCGTACACGAGCAACTTCGCGCAGCCGAGCAAGAGCGAGATCCGCGAGGCCGCCGCACGCCGCCGGGCGGGACGGAAATGAGCATCGTCGTCGGGGTGGACCCCGCGCACCGTTCGGCCTCGGCGCTGCACCTGGCCGCCCTGCTCGCCCGATCCTCCGGCACCGAACTGGTCGTCGCCGCGATCGTCCCGCCCGGGTGGCCGACGACGGCGGGGAGCGCAGACGCGGAGTGGCGCAGCTACACCACAGACACGGCGGAGGGCGCGCTCGACCACGCGGCAGCCGTGCTCGGCAGTTCCGTCGCCGCGGAGTACCTCCGGTACGAGGCGCCCTCGGCCCGGCGCGGCCTGATCGGGCTCGCGGAGGAGCGGGATGCGGCGCTGATCGTCGTCGGCTCGGCGGCGGAGGCGCAGCCGGGACGCATCGCCCTCGGCGCGGAGAGCGACACGCTCCTCCACGCCTCGCCGGTGCCCGTGGCGATCGCGCCGCGGGGATACCGCACGGAGGAGGGCTCGCGCGTCAGCCGCGTGACCGCCGCCTACCGGGGCACCGGGGCGTCGGCCGGTCTCGTGCTCGGCGCGGCCGAGGTGTCGGCGACGCTGGGCGCCGAGCTGCGCATCGCATCCTTCGCCGTCGTGCCGCCCGATTCCGGGACCTCCGGCGCCGGGCTCGACGCCGAGGAAGCCATCGCGGACACCTGGGCCGCCGACATCGAGAAGCACGCCGCGTCGCTGGTGCGTCGCGTGGCGCAGCTGGAGGACGCCCCCACCATCTCGGGCGTCGCCATCGGCCGCGGCGAGACCTGGGAGTCGGCTCTGGCGGCCGTCGAGTGGAGACCGGACGAGGTGCTCGTCGTCGGTTCGAGCACTCTCGGCCCAATCGCGCGCGTGTTCCTCGGCTCGCACGCCACCAAGATCGTCCGCCACTCGCCCGTGCCGGTCGTCGTCGTCCCGCACGGCGTCACCGTCCGCGAGCGGTAATGCCCGATCGCGGCACCGGCGCACCAGAACCAGGCATCGCCTGACCCGACACGAACAGAAGGACCCCGCATGGCGCATCCCATCCTCGACCTCTTCCCGGCTGGGGCGGCCGTCGACCCCGACGGCACCCTGGTGGTCGCCGGCTGCCGTGTCGACGACCTCGCGCGAGACTTCGGGACGCCGGCGATCGTCGTCGACGAGGGCTCCCTCCGGGCGCGGGCGCGGGAGTACCGCACCGCTCTCACCGATCGCTGGCCGAACGCACGCGTGGTGTTCGCGTCGAAGGCGTTCCCGGCGACCGCCGTGCAGCGGGTGATGGTGGAGGAGGGGCTCGGGCTGGATGTCGCGGGCGGCGGCGAGCTGCTCAGCGCGCTGCGCGCGGGCGTCGACCCGGCGCTCGTGGTGATGCACGGCAATGCCAAGACGACCGAGGAGCTGCGGATCGCGGTGGAGGCGGGGATCGGCCTCGTCGTCGTGGACAACGCGGACGACGTCGACCGGTTGGAGCAGCTGGTCCCGGCCGGGAGCAGGCAGGGCGTACTCGTCCGCGTCATCCCGGGGGTGGCGTCGTCCACGCACCCGCACGTGCAGACCGGGCAGGTGGGGTCGAAGTTCGGGCTGACCGCCGCCGCTGCGCGCATCCTGATCACCCGGATCGAGGCCAGCCCGGTTCTCGACATGCGCGGCGTGCACGCGCACGTCGGGTCGCAGATCATGGACCCGGCAGAGCTCGCCGCGGCCGTCGCACCGCTCGCGGCGCTCGGCACGTTCCCGGTCTACGACCTGGGCGGCGGCCTCGGCGCCCGGTACACATACGACGACCGGCCCGCGTCCGTGGACGAGTACGTGGATGCCCTGCTCGCGGCGGCGCGGGAGCACCTGCCCGCCGAGGCCGAGCTCATCATCGAGCCCGGCCGGAGCATGGTGAACGGCTCCGCGTTCACCCTCTACACGGTCACGACCGTGAAGCGGGACGCCCGCAACTTCGTCGCCGTCGACGGCGGCATGGGCGACAACCTCGAGGCGGCGATGTACGACCAGCGCTATGAGGCCGTGCTCGCCGGCCGGATGCACGACGAGGATTCCGAGGACGTCGTGGTGGTCGGGCGGCACTGCGAGTCGGGCGACGTTCTCGTCGATCCGCTGCGCCTGCCCGCGGCGCGCGTCGGGGACCTGCTCGCCGTTCCCGCGACCGGTGCGTACACGCACACCATGGCGAACAACTACAACGGCTACCGGCGCCCACCCGTCGTGTTCGTGCGTGACGGCGAGGCGAGGGCCGTCATCCGGCGCGAGACCTGGGGCGACCTCTTCGCCCGCGACCTGTGAGCCGGGTCGGGGCGTCGGTCAGAGCTCGTCGGCCGGACCGCTGAGCGCGGGAGGCGCCTCCCGGAAGAACCGCGTGCGCCACAAAAGGTAGCCGGCGCCGATCGCCACCCAGACCGCGCCGACGATCATCGCACTCGGCTCCAGGCTGAACCACAGCGCGACGTTGATCGCGACGCCGAGCGCGGGCAGCACGACGAAGCCGATCGTCTTCCGCCAGCCGCGCGCCTCGACGAACCGCACGTAGGTGAAGATCACCGAGAGGTTCACGAAGATGAACGCGACGAAGGCGCCGAAGTTGATCAGGGATGCGGCGCGGCTGAGGTCGAGGAACAGCGCCGAGCAGCCCAGCGCGGCGATCAGCAGCACGTTGCCCGCCGGTACGCCGGCGCGGTTCAGCCGGCCGAAGAAGCGCTGCGGAAGTGCTCCGTCGCGCCCCATCGCGTAGAGGAGGCGCGCCGCGCTGAGCTGCTGCGTGATGCCGCAGCCGAGCACCGCGACCATGTAGCCGCCGATGAACAGGGCCTGGAAGGCGGCCCCGCCGATGTACTTCGCGATCTCCGGTGAGGCGCCGACGATGTTGCCGACGGCCGAGACGTCCGGGAAGAGGACCTGCATGACGTAGGTGACGCTGACGAAGAACAGCCCGGCGACGCCGACGATGATGAGGATCGCGCGCGGGATGTCGCGGCGCGGGTGCTCCGCCTCCTCGGCGAGCGTGCTGACGGCGTCGAAGCCGAGAAACGACAGCGCGAGGATGGCCGCACCCGACGCGATGGCGCCCGCGTCGATCCCGGGCGCGAAGAACGGCGCGACCGAGAAGGCGGACCCGTTGGCGCCCTCCGCGATGTTCTTGATCGTGAGCGCCACGAACGCGACCGCGACGACCACCTGGATGACGACCAGGATGACGTTCACCTTGGCCGCGATGCGGACGCCGGTGAGGTTGAGCGCCGTGCAGACGACGATGGTGGACAGGATCCACACCCACGACGGCACGTCCGGGAAGGCTGCCGTCATGTAGATCGCCGACAGCAGGGCGTTGATCATCGGCAGCAGGAGGTAGTCGAGCGTGGCCGCCCATCCCACGAGGAAGCCGAGGTGCGGGTTGATCGCCTCCCGCGTGTACGTGTACGCCGAGCCGGCGCGCGGGTAGAACCGCACCATCTTGGCGTAACTGAGCGCCGTGATGAGCACGGCCACGAGCACGAGGAGATACGACAGCGGAACATGGCCGTTGGTGATGTCGGCGACGATGCCGAAGGTGTCGAACACCGCGAGCGGCGCCATGTAGGCGAGCCCCAGGAAGACGATGTGGCGCAGCGTGAGACTGCGGCGGAGGCCGGTGGCCTGCAGGTCTTCGGGCGTCTCGGCGGAGCGGGCGGGGGCGATGGAGGGGTCGAGCTCGGACATGCGGGTGGGTCCTTTCGCGACGGTGGGAGAGGGAGGCGCGGCCGGTCAGTGGGCTGCAGCGGCGGAGTGGGCGAGTGCGCCGTGCTGTTCGGGCAGGGGCGCGTCGCGTTCGGCGTCGTGGACGATCGCACCGCCGACGACGGTGAGCTCGGCGCGCTGCTCGAGCAGCGCCGCCGGGTCGGATTCGTGCTCGTAGAGGTCGGCCGACCACGCGACCAGGTCGGCCCGCGCGCCGACACGGAGGACGCCGAGGTCGTCCTCCGCGTGCCACGCCCAGGCGCCCTCGCGCGTGTAGCCGCGCAGGGCGTCGTCGAGCCCGATGCGCTCGTCGGGGGTCCAGGCGTCGCTGCCGTCGAGGCCGGCGCGCGTGAGCGCCGAGTACAGGCCGACGAGCGGATCCATCTCGCCGACCTGCCAGTCACTGGACAGCGCGACGTGGGCGCCGGAGGCCATGAGCGACCGGATGCGCCAGGCGCGGTCCCAGCGCTGCTCGCCGATGTTGTCCATCCACGTGCCGGCGACGAGGTCGGGGGAGCAGTGCCGCGGCTGCATCGCGGCCGTGACGCCGAGGGAGCCGAATCGCGGCAGATCGGCCGGGTCGAGGCACTCGACGTGCACGATCCCGTGCCGCCGGTCGCGGGTGCCGTTGGTGCGCGCCGCCGCCTCGATCGCGTCGAGGGCGAGGCGGATGCCGCCGTCTCCCGTCGCGTGCGTGTGGGTCTGGAAGCCGAGCCGGTCGAGCTCCGTGACGATGCGGGTCAGCTCGCCGACCGGCGCGGACGGATGCCCGCGGTGGCCGGGCCGGTTGGCGTAGTCGTCGAGCATCCACGCGGTGTGCGGCTCGATCACGTCGTCCGCGTACAGCTTCACCGGGCCGAAGCGCAGCAGGTCGCTGGTGGTGGCGCCGTCGACGGCGTCCCGGAGGTCGCGGCGGAAGGCGCCGTCCGCGTCGATCGGGTGGAAGAGCGCCGCGATGACCCGCGACGACAGCAGGCCCGCATCCCTCGCACGGTCGAGCAGGCCGATCTCGGCGAGCGGCACCTGAGGCTCGACGACCGTGGTGATTCCGCTGGCGGTCGCGAGCGCCAGGCTCCCGAGCAGCTTCCGGTAGCGGCGCTCGGGCGAGTACATCGGGATGTCGCGCTGCAGGCCGGCGAGTCCGGCCCGGGTCATCGCGCTGGTGTAGAAGTCGGTGACCCAGCCGGTCGGCTCGCCGCGCTCGTCCCGCTCGGGGCGGCCCCAGGGGATGTCGCCACCGGCCGCGATCCCGAGCGCGCGGAGCGCGGCGTCATTGAGCCAGACGGAGTGCTGGTCGTAGGTGGTCACGAAGATGGGGCGGTCGCTGAGGCCCGCGAGGTCGGCCGCGTTGGGACGGCGGCCGGGCACGATCGAGTACACCGCGTTCTCGGCGCAGATCCAGTCGAGGTCGGGGCGGCGCTCGGCGAGGTCGTGGATGCGGCGCCGCACCTCGTCCAGCGTCTCTGCGCCTTCCAGGCTGACCGCGTCGGGGTCGAAGCCGAGCAGCAGGTGGTTGTGGCTGTCGATGATCCCAGGGGTGACGAGCGCCCCGGTGAGGTCGCGTGTCTCGCGTGCAGCGGGCGCGTCGGCCGCGGATCCGACGTAGGTGATGCGGCCGTCCGTCACACCGACCGCCTCGGCCCACGGCCGCGCGTCGTCGAACGTGCGGACGCGGGCTCCGGTGAGGAGGAGATCGGTGGTCTGCGGTGCGGTCACGGTGGTTCCCATCGACGGTGATGAATTCTTTGACACAAGCGTCAAAGAATTCCTGAAGTGTGGCACGGGCCGTCGAGGGGTGTCAAGCGTGCGGCGCTGCGGACGCCGGTAGGGTCGAGGCATGGCCCGACCCCGCAAGCAGGAGGAGCGGCGCGCCGACCTCATCGAGGCCGCCCTCAGCGCTGTGGGCGAGCGCGGGCTCCGGTCCCTCTCGCTCGCCGATGTCGCCGCGAAGGCCGGCCTGACGCGCGGCGCGATCCTGTACTACTACGACGACCTCGACCAGCTGCTGGTGGAGGCGCACCGCGCCGGTCTCGAGCGCTTCTGCGACCACCGGGACGCTGTTGTCGCCGCGATCCCGGAGCCGCAGCTCCAGCTGGCCGCCGCCATCCGCGAGGGCCTCCCGAGCGGACCCGACGACGCGCTCATGCGCCTGCTGTACGAGTTCGACGTGCTGGCGGGCACCTCGACGCTGCACGACGAGCTGGTCGAGCAGATGTACCGGCGCCAGCTCGCCACCTACACGGGCATCCTCGAACGCGGGATGGCGGCGGGGGTCTTCGCGCCCGTTCTCCCGGTCGAGACGCTGGCCATGAACCTGGTCGCTCTGGAGGACGCCTACGGCCTCCACATCGTCGCGGGCAACTCGCTCATCACCGTGGCGAGCGCGGAGACCGCGATGCGCGCCGCGGCCGACGGGCTCGGCGCCTCGACGGCGCTCTGAGTCGGTCCGGTCAGCCGAGCGTGCGGTCCGCCGAGGCGAGGAGCACGCCGACGAGCTCGATCAGTTCCTCCCGGGCCGTCTCCGGCGGCTCGTCCGGCAGGCTGCCCCGGCGGGGCGGATCGCCCGACTCGAGGCCGGCGATCACGTCCACGGCGAGCTTCCAGCGCAGGGCGATCGCCGCATCCACCCCTCGCCGGATCTCAGCGGGGGAGACGGCGGGGACCTGCTCGCGGAAGCCGTCGACGTAGGCCTGGATCGCTTCGTCGAGCACGGACGTGATCACGTGAACCGATGCGTCGCCCCGGCGCGGAGAGAACAGCAGCGAGGCGAGATCGGCGCCCACCGTGCCCGGCCCGACGGACTCCCAGTCGATGAGCACGGTCGCGGAGGCGGTGCGGAACACGTTCGCGCCGACGGCGTCGTGGTGGCACAGGGTGTGCGGAAGGGACTCGAGCACCGCGCGCACCCGCGACTGCGCGAGGATCAGCCGCTCGATGTCGGAGAGCCGGTCCCCGAACCGGGCGACGGCTTCGGGATGCGCGCGCCGCACGGTGGCGAGTCCGCGCTCGACCGCCTCCGGTTGGCCGTGCCGGTCGATCCATCCCCGGAACAACCAGGGCTCGTCGGCCGGGTGACCGTGCCAGTGGCCGTTCATGCTGCCGAGGTCACGTGCGGCGGTGAGGACCGCCTCCGCATCCAACGGTCGGGGGCCTTCGTGCCGCACATCCTCGATCCAGAGTGTGATCGCGCCGTCGGCCTCGAGCAGTGTGCCGGAGGCGCTGGGGGCGTGGATGTGATCGGGCATGTCGTCGAAGAGGCCCGAGCGATAGGCGTCCAGCTCGCGGACACCGTTGCCGTACAGGTACGGCGCGGCGAGGTGCGGACCCTCGGTGCGCTTCTCGATCAGCGACCATGTCCGGCGCTCGCCGTCGACGACCGCTTCGCCGTCGAGGCGGCTCAGCTCGCGGTGCGCGAAGAAGGCGTCGTAGTCGAGCGGGGTCTCCCGGATCGGGCCCAGCGCGACCACGTCGCCCCCGAGCATCGCGACAACGGCGGCCTCCCGGCTGTCTGGCTGTGCGCGACCCATCCCTCCATCCTGCCGCAGCGGTTCGGTTGTCAGCGCCAGCGGACGACCGCGCGATCGCGTGACAGCCTCCCGACCTCGGCGAAGCCGAGCGCCATGAAGGCCGGCAGCACGCCCGAGAAACGGTTCGTCGTCGCGCCCGTGGCGGTGGGATCGATCGGGTAGGCCTCGAGGGATGCGTCGACCCGCCTCGCCTCGGCCATCGCGCCTTCGATCAAGGCCGTCATGACGCCCGCACTGCGCGCGCGCCGCGCGATGTAGAAGCAGGGGAGGGACAGCGGCTCGTCTTCCGAGAACTCGTAGGTGGTGAATCTGCCGGTGAGGTAGGCCAGCCCCGATCTCGGCGTGAGCCGCGCCCAGCCCACCGGTTCGTCGCCGCTCAGCGCCACGAGCCCGGCGGAGGCCGCATCCACCTGAGCGTGCAGAGCCGCGCGGTTGGTGTCGCGGTCGCGGCGGTGGTACTCGGATCCGATCAGCCAGTACTGGCACCAGCACCCGTTGGAAGCGCCCGCGCGCCCGAACAGCGTGCGGACCTCCGACCACCGCCCGGCGGCCGGGACGACCTCGACGGTGGTGCCCACGGCGACCATTGTCTGCCCGCGTCCGGTCGAAGGCGAGCAGGGCGTCGAGGGGCGCTCGCCCTTGCCGCGTCGGCGCTGGGCCGCGTAGGGTGCCGCGTGTTCGGCTCGGGCCCGGGCCGGGGAAGGCAGGCACTCATGTCCACCAAAGCCGAAGCGACCTCGCTCGAGAGTCTCGACGACGCGCTCAAACGGGTGATCTCCGAGAACCCTCCGCCCAGCTCGGCGCCGCGGGACTACGCGATCACGCGATCGTGGGTCGAAGTGGGCGGCGTCGTCGGTGCCCCGCAGTATCGCGTCGAGGTCGACATCTCGGATCGCTGACGCCCGGCGCGGTCACGCCCGGGGCCGGTAGCGGAGCAGCACGACGCCGCTGGATCCGATCCGGCACTCGTCGATCAGCTCGAGGTCGATGCGCGCACCGGTGGGGAGCCCGGGCTTGCCGCCGCCGACCGAAACCGGATGCACGTACAGCTGGACCTCATCCACCAGCCCGGCGGCCAACGCCTGGGCGGCGAGGTCGGCGCCCCCGATGATCAGGTCCCGGTCGGTGGCGGCCTTGAGCTCCCTCACCTGGGCGGGGTCGAAGTCGCGCTCGATCCGGGTGTCTGCGGTCGGCGCCCCCGTGAGGGTCCGCGAGTAGACGACCTTGGCCGGCGCCCGCCACGCGGCGGCGAAACCGGCGAACTCCGGCGAGTGCTCCGCGAGCGCCGGGTCGGTCTCCCACACGGACATGGCCTCGTACAGGCGCCGGCCGTACAGGAGGGTGCCGGCGGACCGCATCAGCTCGGTGTGCGTCGCGAACACGTCGTCGTGCACGGGCATCCAGTCGAACGCGCCGCTCGCGTCCTCGATGTAGCCGTCCACGCTGACGTTGGTCGGATAGATGAGTGCGCCCATGCGATTCCCCCCGGATACCGTCAGGCCGCCGGCGTCCGTCGCCGGGCAACGACGAGTGCGGCGATGAGGACGAGCGCGCCGACCGCGGCGACCACGAGTCCGATCCAGAGGCCGGTGTAGTCCGGCACGAAGGCGCGCTGGGTGTACTGCTTGTACACGCCCACCGGGAGCGTGACCAGCGTGCTCGAGACGTTCGTCTGCTCGGCGGCTGTCTTCATGACGAGGCCGAAGACCACCCCGAGGAGCGTCGTCGTTGTGCCGATCGCGAGCAGTGCGACCACGAGGTTACGGCGGTCGTCACGTCCGGGCTGCGTCACAGTCATGAGGCGACTGTAGCGACAGACGGCCCCCGCTCTCTATGCGCGCACCCCCGGCACGCGATAAGACGGGCGCATGCCCAGGACGCGGAAGGCAGGTCCGGGGCGGGTGCCCATCGTCGGCCAGCTCCGCTCCTACAACCGTGCGTGGCTGCGGGGCGACCTGATCGCCGGCGTCACGGTCGCGGCGCTCATCGTGCCGAAGAACCTCGGGTACGCGGGCATCGCCGGCGTCCCGCTGCAGAACGGCCTGTACGCGGCGGCGGCCGGCGCGATCGTCTACGCGATCTTCGGGACCAGCAGGCAGATCTCGATGGGGCCGAGTTCGGGGCTGGCGGCGGTCGCCGCGAGTGCCGTGCTGGCGGCATCCATCAGCGGGGTGCAGGAGGTCGCGTCGTTCGTCGCCGGGATCACGCTCGCCTCCGGCATCCTGTTCCTCCTGCTCGCGATCTTCCGGCTGGGGTGGATCGCCCAGTTCCTCTCGCGCGCGGTGGTCACCGGTTTCCTCTTCGGCGCCGCCATCGACGTCGTCATCGGCGAGCTGCCCCGCCTGACCGGCACCGAGGCGGAGGGTGCGAACCCGATCCAGGAGTTCTGGTCGTGGCTGGGGACGCTGGGGGATGCGCACCGCACCACGGTCCTCGTCGCCATCGTGTCGCTGGTGGTCGTCTTCGGTCTGCGCGCCATCGCGCCGCGGGTGCCCGGGGCGCTGGTGCTCGTCGTGGGCGGCCTCGTCGCGGCCGCGGTCTTCGACCTCGGGGCGAAGGGCGTCGCCCTCGTCGGCGACGTGCCGCGGGGGCTGCCCGTGCCGAAGGTCCCTGACCTCGCGCAGCTGTGGGACCACGCGGGGACCGTCGCGGTCGCCGCGGTCGCGCTGGTGCTGATCGGCTTCTCGCAGACGGCGGGCGACGCCCGCACGTTCGCCGCGAAGCATCGCTACCAGATCGACATCAACCAGGAGTCGGTGGCCCAGTCCCTGGCGAACATCACGGCGGGGTTCTTCCAGGGGATGCCGGTCTCGACCAGCCTCTCGGCGAGCTCGCTCAACGACCGGTCCGGAGCGCGCAGCGGCCTCGCCTCCCTGACGTCCGGCGTCACCGTCCTGCTGACGCTGCTGTTCCTCGCGCCGCTCTTCTCGAACCTGCCGAAGGCCGTGCTCGGGGCGCTGATCATCGAGGCCGTGGTCATGGGCATGATGGACTTCCCCGAGATGCGGCGGCTCTTCCGGGTGAAGAAGACCGACTTCTGGATCGCGATCATCGCACTCCTCGGCACGCTCGTGTTCGGGGTGCTCGCAGGCGTCGTCATCGGCATCGGGCTCTCGCTGCTGTGGCTGGTGGCCGTCGCCACCCACCCGGACATGCCCATCCTCGGACGGGAGCGCGGCACGCAGGTGTTCCGCGAGGCGGACGAGCATCCCGACGACGAGGTGGTGCCGGATGTGGCGGTGCTCCGGTTCGACGGCGGCCTGTTCTTCGCGACGGCGGACGCGCTCGAGGACCGCCTCCGCGACATCATCCAGTCCAACCCCGACCTCACCGGCATCGTGCTGGACTGCGAAGGCATCGACTTCATCGACTCCCAGGGCGCATCCGCGCTCGACGACATCGTCACCCTGGTTCAGGATGCGGGAGTCGAGCTCCGGCTGACCCGCGTGAAGCCCGGGCCGCGGGCGGTGCTCGAACGGGACGGGGTGCTCGCCCGGATCGGCGCCGACCACATCCACGGCAACATCCACCGCGCGGTGGTGGCCGAGCAGGAGGATGCACGCCGACGAGACGGGAGAGGCTGACCGTCGCGGCTCCCGCCTGCGTGGCGACTGACTGAGATTGACATTCCGGTCAGCCGTCTCCCATCCCCACCCTCTACGGTCAGACCCATCGATGACGTGGAGGAGACCGTGGGCGACGATCGCAGCCTTGGCCTGGTGCTCAGCGGCGGAGGGGCCTTCGGCGCCGCGCATGTGGGCGTGCTGCAGGTGCTCGCGGAGCGGGGACTGCATCCGGGGATCGTGACCGGGACGAGCTCCGGCGCGCTGGTCGGCGCCGCCTACGCCGCCGGGTTCGAGCCCGAGGCGATCGAGGCCGGAGCGCTGGCGTTCCGCTGGAACGCGATCGCGCGCTGGTCGCTGACGCCGCGCTGGGGGATGCTCGACACGCACGCCGTCTCGCACAGTGTGCGCCGCGTCCTCGGAGCCGACCCGTTGATCGAGACCCTGCCGCGCACCTCCGGCGCGGTCGCCACCGACCTCCGCACGCGCCGCGCGGTCACGATCGACCGGGGGCCGCTGAGCGTCGCCCTCCGCTCGACGATCGCCATCCCGGGGCTTTTGCCGCCCGTGGTCCACGGCGGCATGCGGCTCGCCGACGGCGGGATGATCGACAACGTCCCCGTCAACGCCGCCCGTGCACTCGGCGCGTCGCGCGTTATCGTGGTCCGGCTCCACGCCAAGTGGGAGAACGTGCGGATGATGCGGACCGTGAACCGGACGGCCGACCTGCTCGCCGACCCGTCCGTGGTCCTCGTCCAGCCGGAGATGCAGGGCATGGCCCAGTGGATGATGACCGACATCAGTCGCCTCATCGCGGAGGGCCGCCGCGTGGCCGAACTCGCGCTGGACGCGGCCGCCTCCCGCAGCGCGGCGCTGGACCACCAATCGTCGTAGCGATCCCGCCCGCCCCGGCGCCGGTCACGGCTGACGCGGGAGGTCGATCCGTCCCAACTGGAGCATGATCGCGAAGCGGTCCGGCACGCCCCAGTGCTCCACGATGCGCCCATCCCTGATGCGGGCGACGTCGATGACCGTGAAGTGGACGGTCCGTCCGGTCGGCGGTCCGAAGAACGGCCCGGTGTTGGTGCCCGTCCCTTCGGCGCGCACCCACACGATGTCGTCGCGCTCGGCCCAGTCGCCGATCGTGAACCGCAGGTCGGGGAAGGCCGCGTGCACCTCCGTCATCCCCTTTTTCACCTTGGCGATGGCTTCCGCTCCCTGGCCGGCCAGCCCGAGCTGGTGCTCGACGATGTCGGGCGAGCAGAGCTCGTCGACGACCTCCGTGCGCCCGAGAGCGAAGCCCTCGTGGAGCATCCGCTCGAGGACGTGCAGCGACGTGTGGTCCTGATCGGTGGAAAGCATGATGCGACCCCTTCGTGCACTGCTACTGCGGTGACTGCAGTGTTACTGCAGTGAGTGCATGACTAGTATCGATCTCGTGCACGCCGACGTCAAGACCGCATCCTCGTATCGCCAGGAGCTCGCGCTCCAGACGCGCGTGCGGATCGCGGCGGCCGCTCAGGGCCTGTTCGCGCGCGACGGCTACTCGGTGACGAGCATGGAGGCCATCGCCAAGGAGGCCGGGGTCGGGACGCGCACCGTCTACGCCTCGTTCGGCGCCAAGCGCGAGATCCTCAACGCGATCTGCGAGCGCTGGCTGGAGCGCGCGCGTGCGCGTGAGCTCGCCGAGGAGATCCTCGAGTTGCCGGATGCGGGGCAGCGCGTCGCCGGGGCGGCCCGCTGGTTGACGGTCCTCTACTCCACCGACTTCGATGTGGTGCGCATCCTGGACGCAGCCATGGACGAGGATGCGGAGACGCAGACCCTGCTGCGCTCGAAGCTCCGCGGCCGCAACCGGGTGATGGACCGCCTGATCGCGTCGGTCGAGGATGAGCTGGTCATCCCGCTCGCCGAGGCGCAGGCGATCTACCGGGCGTTCGCCGCCACCGGCGTCTACCTGGAGCTGGTGGTCACTGCCGGTTGGACGCCGGAGCGGTTCGAGAGCTGGCTCGCGGACACCCTCCTCGGCCAGCTGCTCCGCCCCTGACCTCTTGCCGGCGCCCACTGGGGTGTGGTCGTCTGGCGTGAGGCACTCCGAAGGCGGTGGATCCCATGGGACGCGTGATCTGCGACATGTCCGTCTCACTCGACGGCTACGTGACGGGCCCGAACGACAGCCGGGAGAATCCTTTCGGCGACGGCGCGGAGGATCTGCACGCCTAGCTGCGTCCGGAGGCGGACGACGACGACCGGGCGGTGCTGCAGTCCGCCATCGAGAAGGCCGGGGCGGTGGTCATGGGCCGGCGGTCGTTCGAGAAGAACGAGGGCGACGGCGGATGGGGCGACGGCGGTCCGCTGGGCGACATCCCGTGCTTCGTGGTCACGCATGAGCCGCCGACGCGGTCGTACCCTCCCGTCTTCACGTCCGTCGCGGACGGCGTGGCCGCCGCGATCGACCTTGCGCAGCAGGAGGCCGGTGACAAGGACGTGCACCTGTTCGGTGCGACCGTCATGCAGCAGGCGCTGCCGCTCGGGCTGGTCGACGAGCTGCACCTCCACGTGATGCCGCTCCTCATCGGCGGCGGCACCCGCCTCTTCGGCGCCCTCCCGTCGGCGATCGCGCTCGAGCGCACCGGCGCGACGATCACGCCGCTCGCCACGCACCTGGACTACCGCGTGCTGAACGCGGCGCGCTGAGTCCGGCGGGCGAATCGCACCGCGCGGGGCGTGAACTCACGCGCGGTCGTGCAGTGTGACGTGGTAGCCGTCGGGATCGGCGAACGTGAAGGTCCTGCCGAAGGGGCCGTCGATGGGAGCCGCGACGATCGTGTGCCCGTCCGCCGCGAGCGCGTCGTGGATCGCCTGGACGTCGGTGGCGTGGAGCCAGATCGCGGCGCCGAGGCCGGGCTGGGCGACAGCGTCGAGGTCGGTCCCGGGTACGAGGTCGCGCAGCGCGAACGCGATCGGGGTCGTATCGAAGACGACGGCGTGCGGCGGACCCGCCGGCGAACGGACGAGGCCGAGATGGCGCTCGTAGAACGCCTGGGACCTCTCGAGGTCGCGGGTCTGAAGGGAGAGGAAATCGGGGCCGGTGGCAGGCATGGAATGCTCCTTCGATGTGTGTCAGTTATCTGACACGGCTCAACCTATGTCAGAATACTGACATGAGTCAAGACCGCGCCGGCATCGACCTCGAGACCTCCCTCGGATACCTCCTCAAGGTCGCGTCCAGCGAGCTGCGGACGGCGATGGAGGCGGCGTTGCGCCCGCTCGGCATGACGATCACGCATTACTCCTGCCTCGAGCTGCTGGCCCAGCGTCCCGGCCTGTCGAATTCGGAACTCGCGCGGGGGGCCTTCGTGACCCGGCAGTCGATGAACGTGCTGCTCCAGGCCCTGGAGCGCGACGGCTCCGTGATGCGCGCCACCGAGGCGCCGGTCGGCAAGGCGCTGCCGACGCGGCTCACCCCGCGCGGCCGGCGCGCGCTTGCGAAGGCGACGGCCGCGGTGCGGGAGGTGGAGGTGCGGATGCTCAGCGGACTGAGCGACGCGGAGCAGGCGGCGGCATCCACCCTCCTGCGCCGGATGATCGCGTCGCTGCGGTCCGAGGGAGAGGACGCTGCGGAAGCCTGACGCGGCCGGCGGCCTCCCTGGCAGGATGCAGGTATGGAAGACGCCACGTTCGAGGAGCTCGTCGCGATCGGCGAGCAGGCCGACGTCACGGGCTGGGACTTCTCCTGGCTCGACGGGCGGGCCACCGAGGAGCGACCAGCCTGGGGATACGCGGGGCAGCTGGCCGGACGCCTGCGTCACGCCCGGTCCTGGCTCGACGTGCAGACCGGTGGGGGCGAGGTCGTCGGCCGTGCGGAGGTCTTCCCGCCCACGGCGGTGGTCACCGAGTCGTGGCCGCCCAACGTCGTCAAGGCGACCCGTCTGCTGCACCCGCGCGGCGTGGTCGTGGTGCACGACCCGGACGAGCCGCCGCTGCCGTTCGCGGACGGGGCGTTCGACCTCGTCACCAGCCGGCATCCCGCGACGATCTGGTGGGACGAGCTGGCCCGTGTGCTGGCGCCGGGTGGCACCTACTTCGCGCAGCATGTCGGCCCGGCCAGCGCGTTCGAGCTGATCGAGTTCTTCATGGGGCCGCTGCCGGAGGCGCGCCGCGGACGCCACCACGACGACGAGGCCGACGCCGCCCGGCGGGCCGGTCTCGACGTGGTCGACCTCCGCACGGCACGCACCCGGATCGAGATCTACGACATCGCCGCCGTGGTCTACCTGCTGCGCAAGGTGATCTGGTGGGTGCCGGGATTCACGGTCGACGCGTATCGGGACCGGCTGCGCGACCTGGATGCGGTCATCCGGCGGGAGGGGAAGTTCGTCACCTACTCGTCGCGCCACCTGATCGAGGCGCGCAAGCCGTCATCCCCGGAGGAGGCCGAGCCGCACGGCCGTCCGGACGGCGTCGATGCGTGAGGTGGCGCCGAGCTTGGCGTAGATGTTGGTGGTGTGCCGCTTGACGGTGCCCTCGGCGATGTGGAGGCGGGCGCTGATCTCCCGGTTGGTGTAGGCCTGCGCGATCATCGTGATGACCTGCAGCTCGCGATCCGTGAGGATCCCGGTGGACTCCGTCCCGGCCGTGAGGGCCCCGCCGGCGGTCTCCGGCGACGGCACGTGCAGCCTGCGCCAGATGCCGAGGTGCTCCTCGGCGTCCGCGACCGCGATCCGCTCGAGGAGCACATCCACGTAGCCCAGTGCCGCAGGGACCACCTCGTCCATGATGGATGCGTTCAGCGCGCGAGCGACTTCCACCGCGTCGCCGTCGTGCTGGAGCTCGGTGAGGGCGATGTCGAACAGCAGCGTGGCCGCGGTCAGGCTGTCGACGGGGTGGATGTTCTGCCCGGCACGCGCGCGCCCCACGCGCTCGCCACCCGCCGGACGTGCCGCATCCACGGCGGTCCCGCTCAGACGGTCGCGGGTGCGCTGCAGGATCACCCCGACCTGCGCCCGCAGCTGCTCGACGAGCACCGGATCCGCGGCCAGGGCATTGCCCTGCGCCCGGAGCCGCCGCACGAGTTCGTCCGCGATCGCCGACTCCGCGTCCGGCCGGCCGTTCGACGGTTCGGGGGAGTGCGCGCTGGGGACCACGCCTCCCATCATGGCTGCCGCGACGCTTCCGCGCCGACCCCGGCAATGTGACTTTCGCTACATTCCGGTCGGTTCCGGCCGCCGCTAGGCTCACCCTGTGCGCCGAACGGGGGACCCGCGGCGCCCGGGTGGCAGGTATCCGGGGGGAGCCTGCCGCCCACGTCCTTCCTCCAGTGCACTCAGGACGGTTTCGTCGCGATCCCGTCGAGCCACAGCGTCTCCGACTCGTCGCGGTGGACGCCGTCCGTGCCCACGTGCTTGGTGCTGATCGTCGGGCCCTTCTGGATGACGTGCACCAGCGCCATGCCGTGACCGCGACCGAGGTCGTAGTCGTCCTTCAGCCACGCGAGGATGTCGCCGGCCTTGACGCCCGGGGCGTCGAGGCCTTTCTCGTGGGCGATGTCCACGAGCTGCCGGGGCGTGAGCCCGGTCTTCTTCTCGATGGTGTCCAGGTACGCCTGGAATGACATTCGATCCCCTCCCTCCGGCGCCCACGGTAGCGTGGCCCAGCAGATGCCCGCCAGCATCAGGCGGGGATGAACGGCGACGCCCCCGAGGGCAACTGACTGCTGCCTAGCCGCATCCGACCCGGCCGTCGTACCGTCAGGCCACGCGGGGCGAACAACCGTTCCGTGGAGCGATCGGAGCCGTCATGACTTTCTGGGATTTCCTCGTCTGGTCCTTCTGGTTCTACCTGGTGGTCGTGTGCATCTCGATCTTCATCCGGGTGATCATCGACATCTTCCGGGATCCCGAGCTGAACGGCTGGGCGAAGGCACTGTGGGTGCTGTTCATCGTGATCGTGCCGTTCCTGGGCGCGTTCGTCTACCTGATCGCGCGCGGCGGGCGCATGGCCCAGCGCAGCGCGGCCGGGGCGATGGAGGCGCAGGTCGAGTCGGCGAACTACATCCGGAACGTGGCGGGCAGCAGCTCGCCGGCCTCCGAGATCGAGTCCGCCAAACGGCTGCTGGACAGCGGCGCGATCACCGCCGCCGAGTTCGACACCCTGAAGACGAAGGCGCTCGCCGGGACCGCGTGAGCGGGCGCGCATCCTGAGAGCCTCCGCAGGCGTCATTCACCCGGATGACGCCTGCGGTTCATCCGTGCGTCTCCGGGCGCCCGGAACCTGCTGTGGCACGCGGCCGTCGACGACCGCCACTCCAGGAGGATCCCATGCGCACCCGCACCCGCAAGACGTCCCTCATCGCGGCCGGGGTCATCGCCGCGACCCTGTTCGGCACCGCCGCGGCGGTCGCCGTCCCCGTCCTCCAGGGGGACTGGCCGTACGCCGGTCAGAGCCACGGTGAGGATGCGAAGACCTACACCCTCGCGGCCGTCGGCGACATCGCCTGCGAGCCGGACGACGACGACAACGCGGCCACCCCGGCCGCCCTCAAGTGCGGCAGCCCGAGTCTCGGCGGCTACGACGCCGAGTTCGCGACCGCCAAGCAGACGGACGCGATGAAGCCGGATGCGGTGGCGCTGCTCGGTGACGAGCAGTACGAGGTCGGCAAGCTGAGCGACTTCGAGGGATCGTTCGAGCAGGCGTGGGGAGGGCTCAAGTTCCTGGAGCGTCCGGCGCCCGGCAACCACGAGTACTACGCCTACACGAAGAAGGGCGACAACGAGGCCGGCCAGAACGGCGACGGCTACTTCGCCTACTTCAACGGGCACGACCAGTCCGGCACGCCGAACACGGCGGGTCAGGCGGGCGACGACAGCAGCACCAACCAGGGCTGGTACTCCTACGACCTCGGCAACTGGCACATCGTCTCCCTCAACGTCGAGTGCAACTCGCCGGCGTTCGGCAACGACTGCTCCACGACCGACGGCGGTCTGCTCGCCCAGGAGACCCGCTGGCTCGCCGACGATCTCGCGCACAACCAGAAGCAGTGCACCATCGCCTACTGGCACCAGCCGACGATCTCGGCGACCACCGCATCCACCCCGACCGTCCCTGCCTCCGCGCCCGGAGCCGGCGGACAGGAGGGCCAGGTCGCGGACGCCTGGTGGAAGCTGCTCTACGCGAACCACGCCACTCTCATCCTGAACGGCCACGAGCACGCGTACGCGCGGTTCCAGCCGCTGAACCCGGCCGGCCAGGTCGACACGAAGCACGGCATCCCCGAGTTCATCGTCGGGACCGGCGGCGAGGCGCTGGACACGCTGGCGAAGAACCTGGACGGAAGCTTCGCCAACCCGAACGTGGTCACGGGCTACGACCAGGGCTACGGCACGATTAAGCTGACGCTCGGACAGCACGGCTACTCGTTCTCGTACGCGCCGGCCCTGCAGGGTGCCGGACTGCCCGCTTCGGCGCTCGACTACTCCGACTCGGGCTCGGGCTCCTGCAACCGCTGAGGCGCGCGGCCGGCCGTGTCGGCCGCGCGGGCGATACTGGACGGGTGACCTCCACGTTCGTCATCCGCCCCGCATCCCCCGACGAGTTCCCCGCGATCGGCGAACTCACCCACTCGGCTTACACGCACGACTACGACGACCTGCCCGCGAACTATCGCGAGGAGCTCAAGCACCCGGAGGCGCTGGCCGACGAGTACGAGTTCTTCGTGGCCGAGGATGCGCGCACCGGCGCGCTGCTCGGCACGATCGCCCTGCTCAGGCAGGGGATCGACGACGGCGGCCGGATCGGCCCGGACGAGCTGTACTTCCGCCTGCTCGCCACCCACCCGGAGGCGCGCGGCCGGGGGATCGGGATCGCGCTCACCGAGTTCGCGATGGAGCAGGCGGCCGCTCGCGGCCAGCATGCGGTCGTCATGAACAGCGGGCCGGACATGCTCGGCGCCCACGCCCTGTACCGCAAGCTGGGCTTCAGCCGCCGCTCCGAGCGCGAGGGCACGATTGCGCTTCCGGACGGCCGGACGCTGCAACTGCTGACGTTCGTTCGCGAACTCGCGGGCTGAACGGGGCCGTGGACCACCGGCCGGAGCGCCGCTCCGCGACCCTCGAAACCGGCCGATTTCATTTAGCTCGCGTTTCTCTATAACCTGCACTCGTGCCGGAAACCTGGTCGTTCTACCACGGGTTCGCCGAGAGCACGAGTGCCGACGGCTGAACCCGGGGGGAATGTGCAGACTATCTACGAAAGCGCCCGCATCATCGGGCGCGAGAACATCCACTTCGGCGACCCCGTGCTGATCGACGACTTCGTGCTCGTCGTGGCCCGGGAGCCGATCACGCTCGGCAATTACGTGCACCTGGCGTGCTTCTCGTCCATCACGGGAGGCCAGGAGGTGCGGCTCGGCGACTTCGTCGCGCTGTCCCAGGGTGCGCGCATCCTGACCGGCACCGACGACTTCACCGGCCCCGGCTTCGGCAACTCGACGCTCGACGAGGCGTACCGCAACACCACGCGCGCACCCGTCACCGTCGGGCGCTTCTGCGTCATCGGGGCGAACGCCGTCGTCCTCCCGGGCGTCACCATCGGCGAGGGCGCGACCGTCGGCGCCAACACCGTCGTGACGCGCGACCTGGAGCCGTGGGGCGTCTACCTCGGCAACCGGAGGCTGCGCGACCGCGACCGCGAGGGCGTCCTGGCCGGCCACCGCGCCTTCGAGGAGGGACGGAAGCCGTGAACACGCCCCTCCCGTTCGAGCGTCCCGTCTACGTGAGCCGGCCCGCGCTCCCGCCGCTCACCGACTACATCCGCCGGCTCGAGAGCATCTGGGCCTCGAACATCCTCACCAACATGGGCCCGATGCACGAGATGCTCGAGCTCGCGGTGGGGGAGCGGATCGGGTCCGGCCGCGTCTCGCTCTGGAACAACGGCATGAGCGCGCTCATCGCCGCCGTCAGCTCGCTCCAGCTGGAGCGCCGCAAGATCGCGGTGACGCCGTTCACCTTCCCCGCGACGGTGCACGCGATCTCGCTGCTCGGCCTGGAGCCGGTCTTCGTCGACATCGACGACACGCTCACCCTCGACCCGGTGAAGCTCGAAGAGGCGGTCGACTCCGAGGTGGGCGCCGTGATGGGCACCCACGTCTACGGACGGTTCTGCGACACCGCCGCGATCGACGCGATCGCCCGCCGCAACGACCTCCGGGTCATCTACGACGGCGCGCACATCTTCGGCCGCTCGGCGCCCGTGATCGGCGGCGAGCCGCACCGCCTCGGCGACATCACGATGCTCAGCTTCCACGCCACCAAGCTGTTCCACTCGGTGGAGGGCGGCGCCCTGATCACGGCGGACCAGGATGTCGACCGCAGGCTCCGGCTCATCCGCAACTTCGGCATCGTCAACGAGAACGACGTCAAGGGCCTGGGCCTCAACGGCAAGATGTCCGAGGTGCACGCCGCGATGGGCCTCTCCATGCTCGACCTGATCGACGCGGAGATCGACCAGCGGCTCGCCGTCGCGAACCGGTACCTGGAGGCGCTCGAAGGAATCCCGGGCATCCGCGTCGTCTCCGGAGCGGACGGCATCGTCCAGTACTTCGTGCTGCGGGTCGACGCCGAGGAGTTCGGCAGCACGCGCGACGACCTGCACACCACGCTCCGGTCGCTCAACGTGATCAGCCGCAAGTACTTCTCGCCGCTGTGCAGCGACTTCGAGCCGTACAACGAGCTCCCGAGCGCGAAGCACCTGCCGGTCGCGCGGAAGGCGGCGCAGGAGGTCATCGCCCTCCCGCTGTACGGCGGCCTGAGCCTGGAGGACGCGGACCGGATCGCGGACATCGTCCGCTGGCATCAGAAAGGCGGAGTGCTGTGACGGCTCCCGTGGCGACCGTTCTGCTGGTCACCCACAACCACCTGCAGTTCATCGACCGGGCCATCGCCTCGATCGAGTCCCAGGACTGCCCGCACCCGTTCGAGGTCGTCGTCGCCGACGACGACTCCAGCGACGGCACGCGGGAGCGGCTGCTCGCCTGGGCGGAGAGCAGCGACCTCGACATCACGGTGCTGGACGAGGCGCCGCGTCTCGGCATCACGCTGAACTACGCGCGCGGCTTCTCGTCCGCGCGCGGCGAGTTCATCGCGGTGCTGGAGGGCGACGACGAGTGGATCTCCGTCGACAAGCTGCGCCTCCAGATCGACCACCTGCTCGAGCACCCGGAGCACTCGATGGTCGCCTGCCGCGTGCTGCTGCACGACGAGTCGACCGGCGCCGCCAGCATCGCCCCCGCCATCGGTTTCTCGCGGATGTCCACCTCGGTGAATGCGCGCCGGCTCGCGGAGGTCAACTGGTTCGCGACCTTCTCGGCGTGCATGTACCGCGCCGATGCGCTCGAGCGGCTCTCGCCGGAGGTGTTCGAGATCACCTCGTACGACTGGATGGTGAACCTGTCCGTTCTCGCCTTCGGGGACGCCGGGTTCATCCCCCAGGTGCTCACCCTCTACCGCCAGCACTCGGGCGGGGAGTGGTCGAAGGCCTCGCGGCGGGAGCGCGACGAGCGCATCCGCCGCCTGCTGCCGCGCTACATCGAGCTGTCGACGCCGGAGGTGCAGGTCGAGCTCACGCGGCTGCTGCACGACCTGGAGGCCCGTGCCGTGCAGCTCGCGGACGTGCTCGACGGCCCGGCCGGGCCGCTGCCCTCCGAGGTGGCGCTGCCCATCCCGCGGATGATCGGCCCGGCGCCGCGCGTCTCGGTGGTGATGACCTCCTACAACCACGAGCGGTGGATCGAGGAGGCCATCTCGAGCGTGCTCGACCAGACGGTCACCGACCTGGAGCTGATCGTCGTCGACGACGCGTCCAAGGACGGCTCGATGGAGGTCGTCGCGCGCTTCGCCGACCCGCGGATGCGCGTCTACCGCTTCGACACCAACCAGGGCGCCGCGTCCGCGCTGAACTTCGCGATCCAGCAGGCCCGCGCCGAGTTCGTCGCCGTGATCAACTCCGACGACGCGTGGGAGCTGCACAAGCTGCAGCGGCAGCTGGACGCCTTCGAGGCCAACCCCGACGTAGGTGCCGTGTTCACGAGCGCCCGCTTCGTCGGCGAGGACGGCGAGCTGCTGGCGCCCGAGCGCATCCCGCACTGGCACAACGTCTTCCGGCAGCGCAACCGGTCGCAGGCGCAGTGGCTGCGCTACTTCTTCGAGAACGGGAACGCGCTCTGCCACCCCAGCGTGCTCATCCGGCGGCAGTTCTACATCGAGCACGGGCTCTACGACAACCGGATGCGCCAGCTGCCGGACTTCGACCGCTGGATCACCCTGGTCAAGCACTGGCCCATCCACGTGCTCGGCGACGAGGACCTGGTGCGCTTCCGGCTGCTCGAGGCGGAGCAGAACGCGAGCGCGAACAGCCGGGCGAACGTCATCCGCGGCTTCAACGAGCACATCGCGGTGGACGAGCGCTTCTTCGACGGCTGCAGCGACCAGCTGCTCATCGAGGCGTTCGGCGACGTGATGGTGAACCCGCACTTCACCTTCCCGGACGAGCGGGCCTGCGAGATCGCGCTGCTCTGGTGCAACCTGCCCTGCGCCATGTCCGAGCCGAACCGGGTGCACGGGCTGCGCTGCCTGCGGATGCTGCTGGGCGACGAGAACACCGAGTTGCTGATGCGCTCCCGCTACGGGTTCACCGAGCTGAGCCTCCACGCGCTGGCGGGCACCGAGGTCCACGAGATGTCCGATGCGACGCGTCAGTGGCTCTCGCAGCTGGAGCACGGCGAGACGTGGCGCGGTGCGGTCATGACCACCCCGAGCGGCGAGCTGGCACGCCACGTGTGGGCGCGGATGCGCGAGGTCCCGGTGCGCTCGTGGCCCCAGCGCGCGGTGCGGCAGCTGCGGCAGGTGGTGGGCCGGTGACGTCGCCGACGGGCGTCGTCGTCCTCGACGACATCTTCCCCGACCTGGCCACCGGGTTCCGCGTCGCGGAGTTCAACTGGCTGATGCGGCGGAACGCCGTTTCGCGCGTGCTGACGACCCAGCCGCTGCTGCACCAGCTCCCGCCCTACGCGGCGCGGTATCCGGAGTTCGTGGACCGGATCGGGCACTACTCGAAGGAGGAGCTCGCGGGCGCCTCCCTCGCCTGGATGACGTTCCTCAACAACGCCGCCTACTACCTCGACGACCTGGAGGAGACGGGGACGCCGTTCGTCGTCACGCTCTACCCGGGCGGCGGGCTGTACCTCGGCGACCCGGAAGCGGAGCGCAAGCTGGATCGGGTGCTCGGCTCCCCGCTGCTGCGGCACGTCATCACGACGCAGCCGCTGGTGACCGAGCACGTGCGGGAGCGGGCTCCGGAGGTGCCGGTCACGGAGATCCTGGGCGTCGTCGTCAGCCCGCTCTACCTCGGCCCCGGGGCGGGCTTCCGCACCGACTACTACGCGCCCGGATCCCCGGACGGCACGCCGGCCCTGCGCCTGGCGTTCGCCGCGCACAAGTACACCGAGGGCGGCAGGGACAAGGGGTACGACCTCTTCCTCGACACGGTCCGCGGTCTGCGCGACGCCGGAGTCCCGCTGGACGCCCACGTGATCGGCGGCTTCTCGGAGGGCGACCTCGACGTGTCGGATCTCGCGGACGTCCTCACCTTCCACGGCGTCCTCGAGACTGCGGAGCTGCGCAGCGCGTACAGCACGATGGACCTCATCGTCTCGCCGAACCGGCCCGGCGTGCTGGCGTCGCACGCCTTCGACGGGTTCCCCCTCGGCTCGGTGGTGGAGGCAGCGCTCTGCGGGGCCGGCATCGTCGCGACGGACGCGCTCGACCAGAACCGGATGTTCATGGACGGGCGCAACATCCTCATCGTCCAGCCGGACGCCGACGACATCGTGCACCGCATCCTGGAGCTGATGGAGGCGCCGGGCGGCATCGCACGGCTCGCCCAGGCCGGTCTCTCGGTGGCACGCCGCCACTACGGCGTCGACAGCCAGCTGTGGGGCCGCCTCCGGGTGATGGAGGCCGCGCTCGCAGCCGAGGCGGCGGCCGAGCCGGCAGCCGAGCCGGTCGCCTGACCGGCGTCAGCCCTCGAGGGAGTGCGGCCCGAGGTACGCCTCGACGGTCGACTCGGCGTCGCCGACCGCGAGCAGCTCGCCGTGGTTCAGCCACGCGACGGAGTCGCACATGTCCTGCACCTGGTCCATCGAGTGGCTGACCAGGATCACGGTCTTGCCGACTGCCTTGAACTCGGCGAACTTCTGCCGGCACTTCTCCTGGAACTCGGCGTCGCCGACGGCGAGCACCTCGTCCACCACCAGGATGTCCGGGTCGACGTTGATCGCGATGGCGAAGCCGAGCCGCACGTACATGCCGGTCGAGTAGTTCTTCACCGGCTGGTCGATGAACTCGGAGACGCCGGAGAACTCGACGATCTCGTCGAACTTCCGGGTGATCTCCTTCCTCGACATGCCGAGGATCGACCCGTTCAGGAAGACGTTCTCGCGGCCGGACAGCTCCTGGTGGAAGCCGCTGCCCACCTCCAGCAGCGCGGCCATCCGTCCGTTCATGGTGATGCGGCCCTGCTCGGGGTAGTAGATCTTGGCAAGGCACTTGAGCAGGGTCGACTTGCCCGATCCGTTGCTCCCGATCAGGCCGAACGTGGAGCCGGCGGGCACGTCGAACGAGACGTCCTTGAGCGCCTGGAAGTCCTCGTGCAGCGAGATGCGACCGCGCATGATGGCCGACTTGATGGACTGATTCCGCTCGTGGTACAGCCGGAACTTCTTGCTCACGTGCTCGACGGAGACGGCGATCTCGCTCATACGGCCTCGGCCAGCCCCTTCTCGTTGCGGCGGAACACCCAGAGCCCGACGGCGAAGGCGATCGCCGCCGAGATCACGCAGTACCAGACGTCGTCGGCCCGCGGCCACCGGTTGTCGTAGAGGAGGTTGCGGAACACCTCGACGAAGCGCTCCAGGGGGTTCAGGCGGTAGATGTCCAGGATGGTGATGCTCGTGCCGAACAGCCCGCCCACCTCCTTCGACTGGGCGACGATGAGCGAGACGGGGTAGATGATCGGCGTCAGGTACATCCACAGCTGCAGGATGATCCCCATGAAGTACTGGGTGTCGCGGAAGTAGACGTTCGCCACCGAGAGCATCAGCGCGAGCCCGGTCGCGAAGACGGCGAGGACGAGCATGATCACCAGCACGAACGGCAGCCAGGGCAGCACCCAGGCGCCGCAGATCATCAGCACGACGACCAGGACGCCCATCTCGAACAACCAGTTGAACCCGACCGAGCCGACGGTCGACAGGGGCAGGACGATCCGCGAGAAGTACACCTTCTGGATGAGCCCCGCGTTGGCGATCAGCGACCCCATGCCGCCCTGCACCACGGCGGCGAAGAACGTGAACGGCAGCAGGCCGCAGAGCAGCCACACCGGGAAGACGTCGAGACCCGACGGGTCGCCCGGCGCCGGCGTGACCCGCAGGATGAACGCGAAGACGATCGTGTAGACGAGCATCGTCGCGAGCGGGTTCACCAGCGACCACAGCTGACCAATGAAGGTGCGCTTGTACTGGCCGCGGACCTCGCGCAGGGTCAGGTTGTAGAGCAGTTCGCGCGACGAGACGACCTCGTGCAGATAAGACATCGATCCCCAACGGTTCATCGGTGCGAGACGGGCACGCACCCAGCCGACCCCAACCGGTTCAATTTACACGGTCAACCCTGCATCCAGTGCGCAGTGACGGCCTGCACGTGCGAGCCGTCGAGGTCGGAGAGCTTGATCCCGGCGAAGCGGACCGCGTTCTCGGAGGTCTGGATGCGCGCCGGCGGCTGCTCCGCGTCGAGCACGCCGAGGATGACCCCGGCGACGCCCTCGGGCGCCTGCGCGACCGAGGGATCGAAGGCCCCGGCCGTGCGGGCGAGGTAGGCGCTGAACGCGGGCTCGTACGGGGTGCCGTAGGCGGGGTGGTTCGCGTCGAGTCCGACGTTCGCGACGAACTCGGTACTCACGGCTCCCGGCTCGACGACGGTCACGCGGACGCCGACGGTGGCGGCGACGGGCGTCAGCGACTCCATGAAGCCCTCGACGGCGAACTTCGCCGCGCAGTACGCCTCGTTGAACGGCTGGCCCACGACGCCGCCGACGCTCGAGACGGTGACGACGCGCCCACGGCTCTCGCGCAGCAGCGGAAGGGCGGCACGGGTGAGGGAGACGACGCCGAAGAAGTTCACCTCCATCACCGAGCGCACGTCGTCGATGGTCTCCAGCTCGATGGTCCCGACGTGGCCGGCGCCCGCGTTGTTGAGCAGGGCATCCAGCCGCCCGTAGGCCTCCCGGATGTAGCCGATGCAGTCGGCGACGGAGCGCTCGTCCGTGACGTCCAAGCGCTGGAGGTCGAGGTCGACGCCCGCCTCCCCGGCCGCGGCGCGGAGCGGCTCGGCCTTGTCGAGGTCGCGCATGGTGGCGACCACGCGGAAGCCGTGACGGGCGGCGGCGACGGCCGACTCCAGACCGATGCCGGACGAGGTGCCGGTGATGAGCAGGACGGGGGAGGTCATGCGCTCAGTCTGTCACCGGCCCTCGCCGCGTGCGCGCTTTTCGGGGGACGCGGCCCGCGCTAGCGTGAGGCTCCGACGAAAGGACTGCCGTGAGCACCACCGCAGGCGACACCGCGGGGACGCCCGCCCGACGGCGTTCGGCTCAGCGCATCCCGCTCAACACCCTGGCCATCGCGTTCGGCCTGGCCGGTCTGGCGGGGGTCTGGACCACGGCAGGCCGGCTCCTCGGCGTGCCGGAGCTGATCGGACAGCTGCTCTGGGTGGTCGTCCTCGTCGCGTGGCTGTGGCTCATCGTCGCGCACCTGCGGCGCGGCGCCCGGAGCGCCGAGACGCTGGCCGCGCAGTTGCGGCACCCCGCGCAGGGCCCGATCGCGGCGCTGGTGCCGGTCGTCGGGATGCTGCTGGGCGCCGACCTGTACCGTTTCGTCCCCGTCGCGGGCCTCGTCGTCGTGGTCGTCTCGCTCGTGGTGGCCGCCGGGTTCGCCGGCTGGATCCTGGCGTACTGGCACACGGGCAGCCTCCCGCCGGAGGCGTTCCACGGCGGCTACCTGCTCCCGACGGTCGCCGCGGGCCTGATCGGGGCGACGACCTCGTTCAAGGTCGGGCTGCCGGGAGTCGCGATGGCGGCCTTCGCGGTCGGAATCTTCTTCTGGGTCGTGATCTCGACCGTCCTGCTCGCGCGGCTGGCGTTCTTCCCGCCGCTGCCGGCGGCGCTCACGCCGACCTGCGCCATCCTGCTCGCTCCGCCCGCCGTCGCCGGCACCGCGTGGTTCACGATGAACGGTGAGCACGCGGACGCGGTCTCGACGGCACTGCTCGGCCTCCTCGTGCTGATGGCCCTGCAGCAGCTCGCGCTGATCACGCGCTACCGGGTGCTCCCGTTCTCTCTGGGATTCTGGTCGTTCACGTTCCCGGTGGCGGCCGCGGCGGGGTACGGCGTCGAGTGGCTGTCGATCGCGGGCTTCGCCGGGTGGCAGCTCGTCGCGTGGCTGGTGGTCGCGCTGCCCACCGCGGTGGTGCTCGCGGTCGCCGTCCGGTCGCTCGTGCTGGTCACCAGCGTCCGCCGCGGCGCCCGTCGCGCCGAGAGCGTGCTACGGCGGGCGGACGCCGCGGTCGAGCGGCGCTGAGGTCGGCTATCCCGGCGGGTCGACGAAGCTCGCCAGCGGTGCGTCCGGATCCACCAGGTACGTGGACAGCATCCGGCCGGTGCCCGGCCCCACATCCTTGGCGTTGTGCGGCGTCCCGGGCGGGATCAGGAACCCGGAGCCCGCTTCGAGGTGCAGGGTGTCCGCTCCGCTGATCCGCATCTCGACGGAGCCGGCGACGATGTAGCCGACCTCCTCGCCGGGATGCGTGTGCCAGCCGGACTCGACGCCGTCCGGGATCTCGGTGAGCACCTGCACGATGATGCGGCCGGGGATGGACGACGTCCGCCGCTGCACCTCGGTGCGCTTGAGGCGGCCGGCCAGCGCGTCGTGCGCGTCGTCCGTCATCGGCTCACCGATTGGATGGCCCCGAGGATCACGTCGGCCACGGCGCGCGGCTGGGAGATCATGATCAGGTGCGAGCCCTCCAGCGTGGTGAGCTGGGCCCCGGCCTGCTTCGCCATCCCGAGCAGCACATCCGACCCCGCGGCCTTGTCCCCGGTCGCGACGACGGCCCACGACGGCAGGTTCTTCCAGGCGGGTGCGCCGTTCTTCTCGTCGAAGGCCGCGGCGGCGACGGGACGCTGTGCGGAGCCGAGGACCGCGCCCTGCTCAGGAGACAGGTCGCCCGCGAAGACGCGCGGGAAGTCGGCCTCGTTCACGTACAGCTCGACCGCCGTAGCGTCGCCGTCGCCCGTCGGATAGGTGCGCTGCACGAGCGCGGGAGCCAGGGCGCTGTCGCGCGACGTGCCCTCCACCTCGCCGAGCGTCTGGCCCTCTTCGGGGGCGAAGCCGGAGACGAAGACGAGACCTTTCACAGCGTCCACCCCTGTCGCCGCATTGGTGATCACCGCCCCGCCATACGAGTGGCCCACCAGCAGGAACGTCCCGTCCAGCTGGGTGAGCATGTGCCGCAGGTAGGCGGCGTCGGAGAGGAGCCCCCGCAGGGGCACGGCCGGGGCGAGCACGTGCACGCCTTCCGCTTGGAGGAGCTGCGTCACCGCGGCCCAGCTGCCGGCGTCGGCGAATGCGCCGTGCACCAGGACCACCGTCATGCCGGTGGATTGTTCGTCTGTCATCGTCGCCCTTTTCGCGCGTGTTTTCAGCGGAGGATGCTCGCTGACGGGTCGCCGCTGAACGCCCGCCGGTGCCGGGTACCCGGACGATGGCGTCAGTGTAGGGGCGCGTTTCCTCGCTTGGCTAGGGGACCGGTGTGATCGGGTTCGTCCGCACCGCGGCCGCCACGCGCTCGACGGCCTCCAGGTAGCCCCGGCGATCGAAGTCCTCGAAGAGGACGCTCTGGACGACGTAACCCTGCACCAGCCCGACATACAGCGGCGCGTCCGCCTCCGCCGCCGGCTCCGCCTCTTCGGGCGGCAGCCCCACGACGCGCGTGTAGTACTCGGTCAGGTAGCCGGCGAACATGCCGCGGATGCGGCCGCCGATCGTGCCGGCCAGGTTCCGCAGCTTGGCGTTGATGGGCACCTGCCCCCACACCTGGAGCAGCAGCTGCAGGTCGCCGATCTGCGCCGTCAGCCCTTCGACGAGCATGCGCACGAGCTCGGCGGGGGAGACCAGCGGGTCGCGCCGGCGGGCCTGGGCGAGATCGAGGAAACGGGCGTCGAGGATCTCGGAGACGGCGAGCTCCATGAGTTCCTCCTTGCTCTTGTAGTGCCCGTAGATGGCCCCGGCGGAGAGCCCGGACTCGGCGATGATGTCGGCCATCGAGGTCTGCTGGAAGCCGGAACGGGCGAAGCAGCGGAGCGCAGCGGTGACGATCTGGTGGCGGCGTGCCGCCCGGTGCTCGTCGGTGACCTTCGGCATGGCGCTCGGCTCCTCTCCGGGACGACAAAAAGAATGATCGTTCTTGACAATACCGTGCAACCGCACCACCATAAAGAACGAGTATTCGTTTTTTTGGGAGGTCGCCATGCTCACCGCCACACCCGCCGTGTCCGAATCGGACCGGCCCGCCGTCCCGTCCGGCGGAGCGCCCGCTCCGCACACCCCCTGGCTGCGCGCGGTGCTCCTCGCCGTCGGCGCCGCCGCGATCGTCGTCGTCGTGCTCCTGGCCTTCCTCTGGCCGACGGTCACGTCGACGGTCAAAGACCTGCCGATCGCCGTCGCCGGCCGGCCGGCCGCCGTGGCGCAGGTGGAGAAGCAGCTCGACGCCGCCGCGGAGGGCGCATTCGACGTGACCGCCGTCGCGGACCGCAGCGACGCGGTCGACCTCATCAAGACACGCGACGTCTACGGCGCGATCGTCATCGGGCAGAAGCCGGAGGTGCTCACGGCGTCCGCGAACGGCGCGGCCGTGACCCAGATCCTCACGCAGGTCGCCGGCAAGCTCCAGGCGGCCGCGCAGAAGCAGGCGGATGCCGCCGTGGCCGCCGCCGTCGCCGCCGGCCGCGCACCGGCCGGCACGCGCGCCCCCACCGTGACGGTCCCCGTCACCGACATCGTGCCGCTCGCGTCGACGGACGCGCGGGGCCTCGGCCTCGCTGCGGCCGCATTCCCGCTGGTGCTCGGCGGGATGCTCGGCGGCATCCTGATCTCGCTGCTGGTCGTCGGAAGCTGGCGACGGCTCACAGCGGTGGTGCTCTACGCCGTGATCGGCGGGCTCGGCGTGACGGCGATCCTGCAGGGCTGGTTCGGCATCCTGCAGGGCGGCTTCTGGCTCAACTCGCTCGCTGTGGGCCTCTCGATGCTCGCGACCGCCGCCTTCATCGTCGGGATGAACGCCTTGCTCGGCCGGCCCGGCATCGCCGTCGGCGCGGTGCTGACCGTGCTGGTCGGCAACCCGCTGTCCGCGGCCGCTCAGCCGCTCCAGTTCCTCGTCGGACCGTGGGGCGCCGTGGGTCAGTGGTTCGTGCCGGGTGCGTCGGTGACGCTGCTGCGCGACCTGTCGTACTTCCCGGACGCGAGCACCGCCTTCCCGTGGCTGGTGCTCACCGGTTGGGCGGTCGTCGGACTCGTCGCGATGCTGTTCGGGCACTTCCGCAACCAGGAGGTCACGCAGGCGGCCGCCTGACCGCTGGGCCGGCCGGGCCGTCCGTCGCCGCTACGGGCAGTGGATGCGCGTCGACGTGCGTGAGTCCGCGAAGCGCTCGATCCGGTGCTGGTCCAGCGGCTTGCCGCACAGCGGGCAGGCGGCGTCGGCCCGCCGGACATCCGGCTCCTCCGGGTGTCCGGCTCCGAGCTGGGCGGGACCGGTGAACGTGCGGACGACATCGTTGGCCTTCTCGTAGAAGCGCCAGAAGCGGCCGGCCATCGTGTCCCCGTCCATCCATTAGTTAGTACACGAACGATTATCGCACATCCACGGTCACTCGGGGCGACCGAGCCCCGGATCGCTCGGATGCGGGGTCAGCGCCGTCACCGTGTCACGCCGCCAGGCGCGCAGCGGCATCGACGCGAGGAGGCGTTCCAGCTCGTCCGCGTCCGGTGCGGAGAAGATCGCCCAGCTCCGCCACTCGCCCGGACCGAGCGGCGGCCGCCAGAGCCGGCGCAGGAAGCCGTCCCGCGCCAGCTCGGCGGCCCGGGCCGCCTCCCGCTTCCTCATCTCGGCGACGGCCTCCGGGGTGGTCCCCTCGGGGATGGTCGTCGCCATGTCGACGAAGAACTCCATGAGGGTGCCTTTCTCGGCTCCGCGACGCTACGCGTCGATCTTCGACACGTGGTAGTGCCGGATCAGCCACTCGTCGCCGTCGCGCACGAACACGATGGTGAGGTGAGTGGGGATGACCTCGCCGCCGGGACGCGCGAAGTCCACGTCGACGAAGGTGAGGAACGCGTCCTCCCCGAGTTCGACGACCTCGCGCACCCGGTAGTCGGGGCTCAGCCCGACCGGCTGCTTCGCGTAGTAGGCCGCGACCGCGGCGCGACCGACGCTGTGGCTGCGGTCGAAGCCCTGGAACACGGCGTCCGTGGTGAACTGTGCGGCCACCCTCTCGACGTCGTGCGCGCGGATGCCGTCCGCCCACGCGGACAGCGCGGGCTCGATGATGCGGCTCGTGTCGGTCATGATCAGTTCCCCGCGCTCTGTCCGCCGTCGACGTGCAGGATCTCGCCGGTCACGAACGGAGCCTGCTCGAGGTAGAGCACGCCGCGCACGACGTCGTCGATGCTGCCCATGTGCTGCATCGGGTGGAGCGCGTCGAAGAACCCGTACGTCTCCTCCGCGTGCATCGGGGTGCGGATGATTCCGGGGGAGACGGCGTTCACCCGGATGCCGCGCGACGCGTACTCGATCGCGAGCGACGCGACCGCCGCGGAGAGGCCGCCCTTGGTGAGCGATGCGAGCACCGAGGGCACGTTCGAGTTGGCGTTCTCGACCAGCGTGGTGGTCACGTTGACGACGTGGCCCGCGTTACGGGTCAGCATGTCGGCGACGGCCTTCTGCGTGATGTGGAAGAAGCCGCCGAGGTTGATGGCGACGGCCGTCCCGAAATCCTCCGGCGTGTAGTCGGTGAACGGCTTCGCGATGAAGATGCCCGCGTTGTTGACCAGTGCGTCCACCCGCCCGAAGCGGTCGAGCGCGGTGGCGATGATCCGGTCCGCGACCTCCGGGTCGGAGATGTCTCCGGCGACGGTGACGAGGTTCTCCTCGTCGCGCGGCTCGATGTTGCGCGAGTTCGCGACGACCGCGTACCCGAGGCCGAGGTAGCCCTCGACGAGTCCGGCGCCGATTCCCTGCGATGCGCCGGTGATGACGGCGACCTTCTGTGTTCCCATGGTTCCAATCCTTACTAGACGGTCGGTCTACTATTGACCATATGCAGTTATAGACGACTGGTCGTATAATTGCAACCATGGGACGGACATCCGACGCGCGGGAGCGCATCCTCACCGCGGGCGCAGACCTTTTCGGCCGCCGCTCATACGCCAGCATCGGGGTCGCGGAGATCTGCGCGGCCGCCGGGGTGCCGAAAGGCAGCTTCTACTACTTCTTCCCCTCCAAGCAGGCGCTCGCCCTCGAGGTGGTCGACCGGCACTGGGAGTGGCAGCGAGGCGAATGGATGCGCATCCTCACCTCCGTGGCTCCCGTCGTCGACCGGCTGCGCGACCTCTTCGTGGCCACCGCGCAGATGCAGAGCGACGCGCTGAAGGGCACGGGCGCGGTGGTCGGCTGCCTGTTCGGCAACCTCGCCCTCGAGCTGAGCACGCAGGACGACCCGGTGCGGGCACGGCTGCAGGAGATCTTCGAGGAGCAGATCGACATCGTGGAGGCGACGCTCCGGGAGGCGGAGGCCGCCGGCGACCTGCACGTCGCCGACGCCCGCGAGTCGGCCAAGGCGATCGTCGCCCAGATCGAGGGCTTGGTGCTGTTCGCCAAGCTCTACAACGATCCCGCGCAGCTCGAGAGCCTGTGGCGGAGCTCGATGATGCTGCTGGGACTGCAGGACGAGGCGGTCGCGTGATGCCGGACCTGCGAGAGCTGCTCGGCATCGAGACACCCGTCGTGCTCGGCCCGTTCGGCGGTCTGTCCTCGGTCGAGCTGACCGCGACGGTGAGCAGCGCGGGCGGCCTCGGGTCGTTCGGCCTGTACGGGCTCGGCCCGGAGCGGATCGCCGCCGTGGCGGCGGAGATCCGGGAACGCACCGACCGGCCGTTCGCGCTCAACCTGTGGCTGCCCTACCAGGGTCCTGGCGAGCGGGCTCCCGGCGACGGCTTCGACCGCGCCGAGTTCGACCGTGCCGTCGCCGACCTCGGCCGGCTGTTCGCCGAGGCCGGCGTCGAGCCCCCGGCGTGGCCCGTCCCCGGCCTCCCGCCGTTCGAAGAGCAGCTGGAGGCCGTGCTCGCCGCCCGCCCGGCCGCCGTCAGCTTCGTGTTCGGCGTGCCGTCGGCCGACGTGGTCGAGCGCGCACACCGTAACGGAGTCCGCGTGATCGGGGCGGCGACCACCGTGCCGGAGGCGCAGGCTCTCGAAGCGGGCGGCGTGGATGCGATCGTCGCGTCGGGTCTGGAGGCCGCGGGGCACCGGCCGTCGTTCCTGGCGGCTCCCGAGGCGAGCCTCGTCGGAAGCATGGCGCTCATCCCGCAGGTCGTCGACGCGGTCTCGGTGCCGGTCATCGCCGCAGGAGGCATCGCCGACCGGCGCGGGGTCGCGGCGGCGTTCGCGCTGGGCGCCGCGGGAGTGCAGGTCGGATCGGCGTTCCTCGCGACCCAGCAGTCGGTCGCACCGCCCGTGCACCGGGAGCGGATGCGCGGCGCGCTCGCCCACGAGACCGTGCTCACGCGCTCGATGAGCGGCCGGCCCGCTCGCGGCCTCCCGAACCGCGCCGTGCGCACGATCGAGGAGAGCGGGACCCGTGCGTCCTTCCCGCTGCAGAACATCCTCACCGGCGTCTTCCGCCGCCGGGCCGCCGAGCTGGGCGACCCCGAACTGCTCTCGCTCTGGATGGGCCAGGCCGCCGGCCTGTCCCGGCACGACGACGCGGTCGACGTCTTCGCCGAGCTCGCGGCGGGAGTGCCGGCCCGGCCGTAGCGTCGCGGCCGCCGCCGCATCCGTCAGGACGGGAGGGTGCAGGTGGCGGAGCGGGTCGGGCGGAACGTGAACCGGTGACCACTGTCGGGGTCGTCGACGCCTCGTGCAGATCGTCCCGAGCGACCGCCTCTCAGGCGCTCCCGCCGGAAGATTGTCCGCGATCTCCGCCAAGTACGTTGTCCGGCTGGCTTATAGGAGACGTGAAGACCGTCCCGCTAGAGGATCCGTCATCGGGCGGCATTCATCGCTGCTGTCGCCTCGGGCCATAGCATTTTGAGGCGCGCGTTCCACGGCAGAGCCATGAGCCGCGCACTGATCCGTCGCTCTACTTCCGTATACGACACCCAGTCGGCTGCCATGACCTCGCTTACTTGAAGGCGCAGCTGGTGATGCGGGGGCGCCGCTGCCACGTAGAAGTCGAGCAACGCGGACTCCTCAATGAAGCGACCAACCAAGGTTAGGTCCGACGGCGGGACCGCGATGCCGGTCTCTTCCTCGAGTTCTCTGCCGGCCGCGAAACGACTAGTCTCACCCGCCAATGCGCTGCCGCCGGGGAACTCCCATCCGCGCTCGAACTCCTTGCCGGGTGCGCGCTGGGTCTGCAGGACCTTTCCGTCGTCCCGAAACACGCAGGTCGCGACGATCAGGTGGTACCTCCCGCCTGGCCAGCCTGGAGCACCCCGTAGAAACACCTCACCCGTCTGAACCCCGGCGGCATCCCGTAGGTCCCACCACTCGCTGTTGTCCACGCAACTATTCTTCTCCCGAGGGTCGCGCACAGAGCACCCTGCACAGGAGAATCCGCCTTCCGGCGTTTCGCGTGCCATAGGGTCGGCTCATGAGGAGCTACGCCGTTGTCGCACTGTTCCATCCGCTCGAAATCGGCGCGACTATCAGTCGCCGAGCATGGCCAGCGCACATCACCCTCGCCTCGAACTTCACCACTGCCTCGACCCCTGACCAGATCATCGAGGTTGTCACCGAAGCCGCCCCAGCGGCTGTACCGCTGAACGTTCGCTTCGGTGAAGAGGCGCTGTTCGGACCGAACCACGATGTGCGAGTCCGGCTCGTGGAGTCTGGACAGGCGGTCAGCGTCCACATGCGACTTACGGATCAGCTCGAATCGCTCCCGGGTTTCGTTCCGGAAGAACCGGCGTACTGGCGAGACGGATACCGCCCGCACCTGACCCTTGGCCCATCAGTGACTGCGACGGAGGGCAACCGCGAAACTGCCAACTCCGTCGCGGTCATTGAAATCCTCGACAGCGATGCCAAGGTCCTCGCCCTTCTGCACCCGCGAGGCGCACGCTGACCGATCCTCCAGCGCTACCTGCGCAGATGGTCGCGGCCCGTAGGACTCCACCACGGAAATGTGCTGCAAAAGCTAGGGTCGAACCATGCCGATGTCGCCCTACGTTCGATCCCTACGCGAACGTGTCGGACATGATCTGTTACTCCTGCCCGGCGTGACGGCCGTGATCCGCGACAGTGATCGTTTCCTCCTAGCACGACAGCGGGACACCGAGCGATGGAGTCTCATCGGCGGCGGTATCGAGCCTGGGGAGACGCCGCACGAGGCCGTCGCTCGGGAAGTCCTCGAAGAACTCGGCGTAACGCCAGGACTCGGCACGATTATCGGTGCTTACGGCGGGCCGCTTCTGGAGACGGTGCATCCCAATGGGGATCGCGTCGCCTATGTCACAACCGCTTTCGAATGTCGCTTACCAAGCTGCGCTCTCACGCTGGAGACCGAGGAGCTGCTTGAGACTGGCTGGTTCACACGCAGCGACGTCGACGGTCTCGTCCGACACGAGTGGATTGACACCGTGCTGAAAGACGCCCACTGAACGATCGGCTATCGGACGCGGCGCAGTCCGAATGTCTTAAGGTAAGGGGATGTTGCCCCCCTTGCGGAGATTCCGGCTAGGAGAACGGATCGCAATTCGCGAGGTCCTGCGTGGACGTGTCTGGACGTCTCGCCCGGTCGTCGTCATCGAAGACACGGCGGCCCAGTTCGTTTCGTACCTCGAACCCGGCACGATCATCGACTACCCCGTCGGCACACAGCACGGGCGCGGTACATTCTCGATGTGGTTGTCGGGTGAATGGGAACTTGGCCCCAAAGAGTTCCACGCGCCGGGAATGCTTCGAATCGCTCCCACCGGGCAACCATTCGAGGTGTTCGCACCCGTCACCGCCGAACTCGGTGTGATGTCGTGGTACGTCAACTTCCAGCAGCCGTTGATCCGTACCCAGCACGGATTCGACACCATGGATGAGACTCTCGACCTACTTGTCTCACCCGACTTCCGCTCGTGGGAGCGAAAGGACCACGACGAGTTGGAGCTGGCTCTCGAGATGGGCGTCTACGAGCAACACGACGCGCAGCGCATCCTCGATTCGTGTGTAGCTGTCGAGAGTGCCCTGGAACACGGCGAAGTGCCATGGGATCGCAAGTGGCGCGATTGGCGTCCTCGGGCCGACTGACCTCTCGACGGCCCATTGCCAAGCGATGGCGGACCGACTGCACGCTGAGGGATCGGCAATTGTCACTCCCGATGCGTGTAACGGATTGACCCTCAACTGGTGAACGCGCGGTTCGACTAATCGGTTCGCAGGCGCAACCGTCTCTGCTCTTCCAGGGACGGCGATGGCGACAGCGTTGCGCTGGACGACGTCGAACATTCGGTTGAAGATGGAGGCGTCGGAGCAAGCCGTCCGGTTGCGGGCCGACGGAAGGAGACGACATGGGCATCATCGCAGCAGACCTCTTCCTCACTCTCGATGGGGTGTATCAGGCACCCGGAGGCCCCGACGAGGACCGCACCGACGGCTTCGCATTCGGCGGCTGGCAGGCACCGTATACGGATGCCGCGACCGGCGCCTCCATCCTGGCGAGCATCGAACGTACCGACGCGCTCCTACTCGGCCGTCGCACCTACGACATCTTCGCCGCATACTGGCCGTTCCAGTCGACCGATGATCCGGTGGCGGCCAAGTTCGCCGCCATTCCGAAGTACGTGGTCTCGCGAACCGTCGAGGATCCGAGTTGGGCGGATACCACTGTGCTGCTGGATGCGGCGGCCGTCGGGCGACTGCGCGACGAGTTCGAAGAGGTGCACCTGTGGGGTAGTGGTGAGCTGCTGCGAAGCCTGCTCGCCGTGGAGCTCGTGGATCGCCTGAACCTGTGGGTGTATCCCATCGCCCTCGGCACGGGCAAGCGCCTGTTCGACACCGGCATGGTGCCGATGTCGTTCCGGCCGGCGCAGCCCGCGCACGTGTCAGATTCGGGGATCATGGCTCTGGTCCTCGAGCCTGCAGGCGAGGTAGAGACGGGCGAAGTAGCGGCCGCGGGGGTGTAGGACTCTTGAGTTGCGAGTCGCCGTCTCGTGATGGAATCCACCGCCCGTCGTCGCCCGCTCACCGATCGTCTTACGGGCCGCGTACAGACTTATGCGGGTCCGGTGAGATCAACATTCACCGCCGCCGCCTGTAGCTGAACGACGCCAAAATCTCCTTCGAGCGTGAACGCCGTTCCCGCCCATTCGAACGAATCGATGTGTCCCCAGTCGCTCTGGCCCGAGCCATCGGTTGCGGCTCGCTGGCCCATTTCTTGCCAAGTTACCGATGTGACACCAATAAATCGGATCGAGCCTCGCGGAAATATGCCCATTCGCCAGCGCGCGGAGGACGCAACTCCGGATGATCTGCTGCATAGCAGAGGTCCACATCAAGTGTCACTACAGCCGGCTGCACTGTGACGGCAAGAACCCAGCTCTCCTCAAGAACATAGGAACTTAGAGCGGGGAGCGTCACATAGGTTTCCACGGTGCGAGGGTACAAGCACGAATTGCTGGTAAGACGATCAAGTTCCCGCCCGGAAGCGGATCCTTGTCTGACCGGTCCTCTAAGCGCCGAGGTTGTCGAACTCTCGCCGCAGATACTTCGGAGCCTGCACCCGCCACGCCTCCGTCACGAGTTCCACAAGATGGTCTTCCTCGATGCCGGCCATTCGGAAGGCGACCTTCGGCTGACCCCAGGGGGTTGTGGTGCGCAGGAACACGTCGGGCGCCATTTCGATAAGAGCCAGCGCGTCCATTCGGTCGGCCACTTTCACCCCGACGACGAGCTCGGCCGCGACTATCTCGCGCATGTCAGCGGGGACGCTCGGCCACGGATGGCACTCCCACGCATACGGCTTGCCGCGAACGAACCACGCAGCACCGCCCGTCGTCGCTCGCTCCTCGCTACCGGGCAACACAGCGGCGGTCCGGCGCAGGTCATTGAGAGTTGCCACGGCTTTGACCGTAATTCGCACCACCGACACAAAGGCACGAGGCAGCAGTTGGCGATCGGCTTGCGAGCGCTCCGCGGGATTTTCGAAGCGGACATATCGGCGGCCGCCGGCCGCGCCATACTGTCCTTGTGGGCGAACGAGGCGAGAAGTTCCTGGATTGGGCGGTCAAGCCACTAGGCCCGAATGGTGGTAAGGATCTGCGGGTTTTCTGGAACACCGTCCCGAACTCGGATGCCCCAGAGGACAACGATTGGTCGCAGAGCGAGCCTGATCCGAAAGCCCCGTAGCCGTCTCTTTCCGCTCGTGGTCTAGTCTCTAGACGCAGGTGCGCAAGCCGATCCTCTTTCGCTCTCTGCGTATCGATCTCAGGGTCGTGCGATGCTCCTCCCATGCATCCAGCACGCGTCGTTGCATTCTGCTTGGTCGGCCTCTCATTCGCCGCGATCATCGCCGGACTGGTTTATGGAGCGATCAGGCCGAGCCCTCAGGATGAAGCTGGCGGGTGGACGATCGGCATCATCGCAGGGATAAGCTCTGTCGGCGCCGCCATTTCCAGTCTCATCTGGTGGCGGTCGCGATAGTCGCCACCTAGTTAGCACGCCGCTAGGGGATCGTTTAGCGGGCGTTGCGTATCCGATGTTGCCGTAGCGCCGTATTCCCAACGGCATGGTCGCAACTTGCCCACGCGCGTCGCCGATAGTATATCTTATGTCAGATTATGGACTGATTCGGGTTGAGGGGATCTCAATTCGAGCGCTTGAGAGACGCCACAATCGCGCGCACTGGCAAGACATCCTCCACCCGTTTATGCTTCCGCGCCCACTCTTCGATCACAGTAAGAGCGCTCAAAGCCTCCAACGTCATGGCGTCATAGGGGTGTTCCGGAACGGATTCCGAAAGTGGGATCTGAATCTCGATTTGTTGCTTTTTTCTCCTGAAGGCCGTGATCTTGGGCTCGGTGAAGTCCGCTGAAAGGATTTCGCCAGGCACGAGGAATACAAAGGACACTGAAAGCGGGCCGCTCATGTCCTCGGAGGCGACTTCTAACGCTTTGGCCCAAGCTCTATACGTTTCAGACCACCTGCGAGCTGAGGGTCGCTGGCCGCCAACGATCGCACCGGCACTCAAGTATTGGTGCTCGCCAGATTCGCTCAGGTCGGTCAAAACGCTCTCCTCCGCCATGAGGACCACGGCTCGCGATTCAGTGGACCGCCGTTGACTTCGACGATCGCTCGCTCCTTCGCTAGCATATCGGCGCGTGAACCCTGGTCGAGAATTGTCAGCTGGCGCCCCTGCATTTCCTTCTGCGTATAGCGCTTGAACGGGTTTTGGGAAATTCCCGTTTTCAGATACTGCCCCTGGCTTGTCTCCAGACGATAAAGATAGGCAGTCTTGGTACTAGCTTTCGAATTGCCGTGCACCGCCGCCTTAGCCGCCGCGGCAGCCATCGATTCGCCCTCCGCCTTCATCGTTCTGGAGAGGGCGGAGAGTTCCGCGGCAGCCGGGTCGTCTGGGAGCGACCCGATCATGCCGACGACTTCAGCGCCGTTGACCGCTACAGTCGCGAGCGCCTCGTCTTGTATGGCTGCTCCGTTTGGTACGCAGGCGGAGCCGCAGCCGAAAGGTGTGATGCTGCGCTGGCCGGTGAGGTCGGAGTGGTTGACCGGGTCGTCGGGAAAGTTGTAGTCGTTGGCGTTTCCGCCGGCCTGGGGGTCGATAGAGAGGAATCGCCCGAGCAGGGGAGCGTATTGTCTTGCTCCCATTTCGATGGTATCGATGCCGTCAAGAGTGAGGAACTGCTTGCCGTACTTTCCGTCGTAGCCGACGGACGTGTTCGGGGTGGTGCTGTTTTGTGGTGCTGCTTGATCGGCGTGTGTGCTTCCGATCACTCCGGTAGCGGGGTCGATGGGGTCCCCAAAGGGGTCATAGAGGGCGACCTTACCCTGTCGAGTTCCGGTTTGGTCAGCGGTGACGATGTCGTGGCCGGAAAGGTCGGGGTAAGACCAGGTCTGCGCGCTCGCGGTGCGGGAGACGGTTGCTCCGCCGAGTAACTCGATCGTCTGCTCTTGCGTTACCCCCGCCTTGGTCAAGGTAAACGCAGGGGTGTCGCTATTTCCCGTGTAGACGTAGTGGAGTTCGGTTGCCGTTGCACCGGCAGGCGTTTGTACTTCTTGAATGATGCGGTTGGCGAAGTCTCGCTGATAGCTGACGGTCGTTCCGTCAGCAAGTGTCGTTTGCGTATGGCGGTTGGAGTCGTCGTAGGTAAGCGCTTCACTGCCGAGTTGCGTTATGTTGCCGTGGCTGTCATAGGCGAGGTTTGCGCTGGTCAACGCTGTCCCGGCGACGATGTCCGGGCTAGTCGGGGCTCCACTGATGGTGTCGCTGGTGAGCCGATCGGCGTTGTCGTAGCAGTAGGTGGTCCCGAATGTGCTAGTAGCGCTTGATGCGCCGGGCGGCGTCAGAATGTCGCCCAAGGATGTCCGGTTGCCGTCCTGTCCGGCGGCGGTGTTCACGCCGCACCCACCTGTCGCGGCGAAACTGTAGCTGAGCTGGTTGTAGGGTACGTTCGCGCTCGTGAGGCGTCCGGCAGCGTCGTAGCCGTATGTGGACGTGTACGCGGTTGATCCGTCGGTGAGGATGTCTTGCACGATGCGGCCCTGTTGGGACAGCACATGGCTGTCTTGGATCGGGTCCCCCGTCGGGAAGGCCCATTGTGCGCTGATACCGGCCCCCGTGGGGTCGTAACCGAACGTGCCGGCGCTGCCGTTCCCGGAACCACCGTTGGCCGACGGGTAGCTGACGCCTGTCAGCGTCCCCGTGGTGTAGGTGGCTTGGGCGATCGGGGCGCCGTCTTCGGAAACGGTCAACGGCGCTCCGTCGTCGCTGTACGTGTAGCCCTCGGTATGGCTGGTGCCGTCAGGGAGAGAGGTTGTCGATGAGGTGGATTGCAGCGCCTGGTTGTAAGCGGTTGTTGTGACGGCGCCCCACGAGTCGACATATCGGATTGTCGGTCCGCTCAGGGCCGTTGTGGTGTAGATCGTGCCGTTTGTGGGCGCTGATGACACGCTCGAGTCTCGCACCCACCCTGTAAGAGGGTCTCCGTTTGTGGTTCCGTTGGTGCCGTCTCCGGTGTAGCCGTAGGTGACTGTTCGGGCGGCCTCGGTTCCGTAAGCGGGGAAAGTCTCGGAGGTAACTCGCCCTCGGGCGTCGTAGGTTGTGCAGGACCAGGTCGTGTCTCCCGGTGCCAGTGTTGCTGCGACTCTTCCCATTGAGTCGTAGATGAACTTAGTTACGGCGGCCACCCCGACCGCAGGAGCGGGTTCTGACACAGATGCAGTCATCCCGTCTTGCGGGGTACCCACCGGCACACCACAGACGGCGGTTGTGATGTTGAGGGCGGCGCCGTACGAGATACTCGGGTTTGTCGCACCGCCGTAGTAGGCGGTAGTGGTCGAGCTTCCGGCTGGCTTCGTGGCAGTTGTCGGACGCAAATAGCCACTACCAGGGTTCTCAGATGTCGACACCGACGCCAGCTTTAGACCGGTTGGGTCAACCGTGTCGGTTGTGTTGGTGCCGAACCACGGAAACGCGTAGCTGGTGGCGGTGCTCTCGGAGGGGACGTTGGGGCTGCTGATCCCGCTTGGCGCAGACTCATCAATACGCGAAGCAGTTTTCAGGCCATACGCGGGCGCGAGGGAGCTGTCGGGGATGTAAACGCTTCCTGCGCCGGGTGCGACCCATGCCAAGCGAAGGGTGGCTGTGGAGGCGGTCGCGTGAGCGTAGACGACTCTGAGACGGGCGATCTGACCGGGGACCGCGCAGTATGTGGTGGAGTAGGTGCCGGTGGAGGGGGCGTTCAGGATCAGAACGTCGTTGAGGTAGATCTGGACGATGTTGTCGGTGTAGGCGCTGATGGTCCAGTTCTGGCACGCACTGCCTGACCCGCCGGTGAAGGTGAGCAGGCCGCTGGCTTGGGCGGACCAGTTGGTGGTTCCCATGCCGGCAACAGGGGCGCCGGACCAGATTTGCTGCGTGTTACCGCCTGCGGTGTTGTAAATCTGTCCGTATCCGGCTGGGGTCCCGGCGAGATTCACGTTGTTGTAGTAGGTGACGGCGAGTCCGGAGAGATTGGTGTCATATCCGGTGGAGGTGTGCGCGATCGCGGTGCCGTTCATGGCTGCGCATGCGCTGATCGAGGCGGGTTGGGGTCCATCAGCCGGGTCGAGTGACCCGTTGGTATCGAGTGAGGTTGGCCCGAACGGTTGGCTCGAGGTGGCGCCGAAGCAGGTGGCGGGTGCGGGACCGTAGTTGTCGGTGGGTCGGTCTTGTGTGTCGTAGACGGTCGAGGTTTCGTGCCCTTGCGGGTCGAGGGTTGCCAGCACGTTGTCGTGGTTGTTCCACAGTGTTCGGGTGGTGAGCCCGGACGCAGTGGTGGCGGAGGTTTTGCGGAGCGCGGCGTCGAAGGTGACTGCGGCTTGGTGTCCCATGCCGCCGGCAGGTGGAGTAAGACCGGCTACGTCGATATAGGAGGTGCCGTCTTGCCCTGGTGTGGCCATGGAGGCGTACGTGTAGGTTTTGCCTGGCGCGGTGACCCCGTCTAGGTGTGGGAGGGTGACGCTGGTGGCGCGGCCTTGATCGTCGTATCCGATGAGTGTTTGCGGGGTTCCGCCGGTGGTGTTGAGGGCGGCCCAGTCGGATCCGGTGGACGTTTGGACCGACGTGAGCAACCCACTAGTGCTGTCATAGCCAAAGAGGGTGAGGGCTCCGCCAGGGTTGAGGACACCGCGGAGGTACCCGTCGGTGCCGTACTCGAGTTGGGTGGTGGTGCCGTCCGGGTAGAGGATCGCGCACATCATCCCGGGGGGCGGGCTCCCCCACCCAGCGCTAGGGGCGGTGCAGACGTTGCCGGTGGTGGTAATTCCTGCTGCGGTTGGGATGTTGAGGTTGGCGTAGGTGTCGCCGTTGTAGGCAAAGTACACGGCCCGCGCGTAGGAGGGCGCGCCGGAGGTGGCGGTGTTGGAGAGCGGGTCCGAAAGGGAGCGCAGCGCATTGTTCAGCGTGGCAGAGTCCACGTAGGCGGGCACAGGGGTGGCGGGTTTGGAGCCGACGTCGACGGCGGGTGTGGCGGAGGAGAGGTGTCCGGCGGCGGTGAACCGGTAGACGGTGTCGTCCTCCCCGGTGAGGGTGAGTGCCCCGGTGCGGTCGGTGGTCAGGGTTGTCTTCTCCCCCGGCGGTGGCGTGTAGCCGCCGGTAGAGGTTTTGGTGAACACGTGGGTCCCGCCGTCGGCGTCGGTGATGGTGACCGAGCCGCCGTTGTTCTTCGCAGCGACGTAGGTGCCGGCGTCACCGGCGATGGGTGCGGATGCCGACCAGCCGGGCGGCAGGGCGTCCGCGGTTTTGGTGAACCAGTTCGCGGGAACGGTCTGACTGGAACCCGCCACGGACGTCTGCTCGACGTAGAGGTTCATCATGGCGGCGCCGTTGTGCTGGTAGTAGTTCACCGTGATGGGCAGCGGCAACGGCACTGGGTTCGCGCCCAGCTTCGCCGTCAGGTTGCTACCCGACCCGGACACCACGAGAGTTTGCGACGCGGCGGTCTCGTACCCGACGGCGGTGTCGCGGTGGTCGGTCCACTTGTCGGTGATGATCGGGGTGTTGTTCAGGCTCAGTTCCGCCCCGTCATCGGAGAGGAAACCGAAATTGTAGGTCCCAGCCGGTGGGGTGATGAAACCGGTCCACTGCGCCTGGAAGTTGGTCGCCGTCACAGCGGTAGAGGGCAGTTCGGAGGCCCAGTTGAATTGCACCGCCGTATCGGTGCGCACCAGCACCGGGTTCGACGGCAGCGATGTGTAAGAGAAGGTGGCAGGGCTGCTCGTGATGTTCCAGTAGGTGCCCTTCAGCCCAGCGTTCGAAGACAGCTGCGAGTCGTAGGAGAGCGAGTACCCCATCGCCCCACCGACCGTGTTCACCGTTGGTGTTGCCACAGTGGTTGACACGTTCCCGTTGGCCAGGTTCACGGTGACGGGTCCGGCAGTGTCGGTCGGTGCCGGCCCAGGAGAGGTGACGCGCCGGTTGATCGTGATTCGCTGGGCCGAGTTGATCCAGTCGTCGTAGCCGTCGTTGACCACGAGCGCCCACGTGTAGGAGCTGTTGTCCTGCAGAATCTGCGCGGGCACTGCCCAGGTCACCACCCCGCTTACCGGAGTGATGATCCCGGAGAGGACAACCTGCCCGGACACCCCGTCACTGCCGGTCGCGACCCGGAACTGATACGCCAGCGCGTGCCCGTTCGTAGCCGTGGCCGTCACCGCTGTCAGTGTGGGTGTGGTCGAGGCAACAATCGATGAATCCGCGGGAGATAACGTCGAACCAGCGGCGATGGTTGGATTTGGTGAGGTCTTCCACGAATAGATGGGCGACACCGCGGTGGCGCCATATTCGTCCTCCACCTCGACTTGCCAGTAGTACACCACCCCCGGGTTCAACACTTTCGGCGGCACCATGATGGTCGCCGAAGATGTCCACCCTGACTGGTACAAAGGCGAGGTCATGTTCGAGTTCGTCGACACCGAATACCAGCGGTTCACCGCCGCCCCACCATTACCGGAGTCCTCGGTGAACGAGGTCGTCAGCGTCGGGGTGGAAGATCCCAGCACGGTGGCCCCGCCTTGCGGGGACGAGGTGGTTGCGGCGAACCCGTTCGGGTCCTGCACGCTCACCTGGGTGGCCGCGATCGTCGGTTTGGATTCGTAAGAGATGAACATCTCCAAACCCAACGACTTATAAGTGTACTGGCCGGCGTACTCCTGCCCGCCCAGCATCAGATAGTTCCCCGAAGAGCGAGCATCGACCCACGCCGAAAGCTGGTTCGCCAAGCCGGCATCCTGCGCGACTCCGGACCCTGAGGAGCCGGCGGAAATCGAAATACCGGACAAATAGCTGCCGACGCCGTTGTACGAAAAAGCGGTCGCATAATCTACGGCGCCGATGGTCGCATTAGTGGTTCCGTCGCCGCCGTACCACTCATCCAACGCGGCACCGATGACGTGGTAGCCGAACAGTTGTTCGTAGTTGAAGTGGGTCACCGTCCGCCAGATCGTGTCCCCACCGGCACGGGAGTTGCCCACGTAGGCGACACCGGTCAAGGAGGTGCCAGTGTTCTCGTACGAGTGCGCGTCGTTCGCGTAACTGGACGCGGTGGAGGGGTCCAGGAACACTGGGTACACCCGGGACGGGTCGTTCAACCAAGCCTGATCGGGGGTCAGGGTGAGTGTCCAGTCGTCACCTCCGGCCGAAGCGACCGTCACGGGGACGTTGACGACCGCGGCTTCGGACTGTCCGGGAATACCGGAGGAGTCCTCCATCGCCGGAATCGGCATCACGAACACCACATGGCCGAGCGCATCCACATAGGTGATGTCGCCGAACTGGTCCTTGCCCAGGGTGAGGCCCGGAGCGTGAACTGTCCACACCCAATCCGTCTGGTCCGTTGGCGGGGACTTAAGGACGACAGTTTCTTTCACCGCGCCCGGCTCGACCTGATACGCCAAATCCTGATTAGGGGCGACACCGTTGTACGCCACCGACGACGACGCCGAGCCGCCAGAGACCGTGCGCTGCTCAGTGGTGGCCTGGGTCGCTTTCACGTCGTTGGCGCCCTGCAACGCGAACGAGATCGTATACCCGGCAGAGGACACCGAGTACTCGCCATCACTCCCACCCGAAGTGCCCGCGAACTGTGGGTCCAACGGGTTATCTGGAACCGTCAAATCCCCCGAGCTCGTTGTGGTCACCGTCGTTTTCACCGGCACCCAGGATCCGTCATCCCGCTGCACGTTCAACGGCTGCGTCGAAAACCGCGCCGTCTTCGTGTTATCCGCATTCCGATAATTCGTCTCGAACTCCGACCGGCTGATCACCGTCGAGGTCGAAGGGTCGTAGTTCCCTGTCCCGGTGTCCGCTGAAGCCGTCGACTGCGTATACGGGGCGGGTGCTGCTGGCGGGGCTGCCTGGTCCGCCTGCACGCCACCGGCAGCGGTGATCGCCGAGCCCGGATGCAGCGTAGGGTTCACGGGCTGGCCCAGCGGCGGCAACGAGGAAGCCGGCTGGGCCGTCTCCGCTGCCGCTGGAGCGGCAAACGACACCGGCACCAATACCGAGGCGGCTAAGGCGACCGCTGCGATCACACTCGTCACGCGCAAAGAAGACCGCAAATCACCCATGCCAGAACGAAGCACGCCCGTACCCCTCGAGACCAAACCAGCACTCCCCACGGCGGCGAGCGTGACCACAAACTAGCCGCTGAGAAAACCCATCCCCTACTGAAAAACCCCTCAGAGAGACGCCCTAGCCGGCGCGAGGACGGGGCCGTCCAACCGGGCCCGTGGACGGCGCCGTTCACCTAAAAGCAGGCGATTACAGCGAATGCCGACTCGTGCAGCGCCGAAAGGCGAGATCCTCTATCGGCACGATGGCCCCACAACTGGGGTGGCCTCTGTGCGTCGAAAGCAGCTGCGCAAACCCTAAGTGGTCCCCCTCCGCTGGTGTCGGCTATCGCCCCCAGTGTGGGGCGAAGGAGGTTCGACTCGTCACCCATGAGGACGCTTCCGCTGTCCTGTCGCTGCTCGGCCAACTCGCGTATTCGAGTACGGAGGTCGCCATCCGGGGAAAGACTCGGACGACCGCGCGAGCTGTTGGGTAGCCGGCGACTACAACCGCATCCTCGGTGTGATCACGGGTCACCTCAGTTGGCACATCGAACTGGACGTCGCTGCGGCGCGACTTACTGCCCTTGCCGTCGATAATCAGTCACGCGGTCGTGGTGTCGCGCGGCTGCATATGCAAACCTTCGAGTATTGGGCAATGGCGCAAGGCGCGGACAAGGCCTCGCTGTCTTCGGGCACGGCGCGCGATGGGGCGCATGCCATGTGTGAGCGTCTAGCGGGCCGCCGGCATCCGGTTCTACCAGGACCTCGGATAACCTCTCGGGCCCCTCCAGGACAAAATAGAAAAGCGATCGCGTATGCCGATCCCCAAGCGGGCGCTCGGGGCGCGTGTTGAAACCCTCAGCGAAGCCCGACTATGGGGCGCCCGGACCCTCTGAACCGTCCCAACCGATGTCGCGAAGCCCTTCGAGGACGGTCGTGCGTTCCCTACGCTCTTGCGCTTGGGCCAATCGACCATGCGCAAGCATCGTCCAACCCGAGGAGCTCATAGAGGCCCTCCAGTTCCCGCGGGGCGAGGTCAGCCAGAACCAATGGGAACTTCCGGTCGGGACTCGCATAGCTCTGCTGAGCCAGCAGCAGGAGCAAGTCAGCCTCGGTCTCTCGCTGTTCCATCAACAGCACGCCCGTTCTCGACATCGAGGAACCGACAAGCAACGAAGCCCGGACCACGGGGTCGGGGTCGGTCGCGAGCGCGATCTCGATCGCCAGCGGAAGACTCTCCTCTCCCGCAAGGTGCCAGCGCTGAGACTGATCGCCCTGAATCGCGGTGAGCATGTCGGGATGAACTCCGAGCCGGGCCTCGCCGCGAGCAGGTGGCAGGACAGACGCTGTCGGAGCGGATTCGTCCGTCCGAGCAGTAGGGAAACCGACTCCCGCGTACGCCATATGCGCGATCGGGAGGAACTGCAGCGCCTCGTGGAGGGCAGTGGCGGTCTCCTGCACCGCCGGCGCCGTCACGTCTGCTGCCGCGGCTTGGAGAGCATCGGAGTAGCGGCTGAGCGCGGTCCGTTGTTGCTCGATGGCCGCGACGAACATCGCGTGGCCCTTCTCGCCGCCGACCACTGCCGGGTCGACGTGCACGGTTACGGCAGCGGGATCCTGTAGCTCACCTCGCCGCGTGCCGTCACCGGACATGGTGACGTAGAAGCTTTGCTCATCGTCGGTCATGGTGCGACATTACCGGCACGCCACAGCGACGGCGCCACGTCATCGATCGCTGCGCCGACTGTCAGGTGTAGAAGGCGCACCACCAGAACCGGTGGAACGCGGCACAGCACACGTCGATCGCCAGGGCGAGCGGGATGGACGCGAGCAGCCAGTACCCGTGGCGCGGCCGCGTGGCGGCGCTGCCTGCGCGCACCTGTCCTCCCGTCTCCTCGCTGTCAGGAGTCTAGATGCGGACGGGTTCGCGGCGGCGGAGCTCGCGGCGGGAGTGCCCGCCCGGCGGTAGCGTCGCGTCCGTCGCCGCCGACGGCCACAATGGACGCGTGCAGCAGCGCCTCTCCCGGGTCACGACGGCCGACGGCTCCGCGATCGCCGTGGCCACCGTCGGCGAGGGGTGGCCGGTGGTCTACGTCTCCGGCTGGCTCAGTCACCTGGAGCGCGGGTGGGAGCTGCCGGAGGAGCGCGCGTTCCTGGAGGGCCTCGCCGCGGGATGCCGCCTGGTCCGGTACGACCGGGCCGGATGCGGTCTCTCGGACCCGACCTCGCGTCCGCCGTCGCTGGAGTACGAGCTCGAGCAGCTCGCCGCGGTCGTGGCGGAGCTGGGCGACGAACCGTTCGACCTGATCGGCGCCTCCCTCGGCGCGCCGGTGGCCGTGGCGTGGGCGGCCGCGCATCCCGGGACGGTCCGGCGGCTGGTGCTGTACGGCGGGTGGGCCTCGGGGCCGCTCATCTCGCCCGCGAGCGCGCGGGAGCACATCCTGGGCCTCGTCGCGTCCCACTGGGGACTCGGGTCCGACGTGCTCACCGACATCTTCGCGCCCGACGCGCCCGCATCCGCCCGCGCGGCGTTCGGGCGGTACCAGCGGGAGTCGTCCAGCGCCGCGACCGCCCGTGCGCTGCTGGAGCTGAGCTACGCGCTCGATGTCAGCCCGCTCCTGCCCGAGGTCGCGGTGCCGACCCTCGTCGTGCACCGGGCCGACGATCGGGCGGCGCCCCTCGCGCAGGCGGAGGCGCTCCGCGACGGGATCCCGGACGCCCGGCTCGCCGTCCTGCCCGGGCGGTCGCACCTCCCGTGGGCCGGCGACGGGCCCGCACTGGTCGCGACCATCCGCCGCTTCCTCGGCCTCCGCGTCGCGCGGACGCCGGCCGGGACGCTCACACCGCGGCAGCAGGAGGTCGCCGCGCTGGTGGGGGAGGGACGCACGAACCGCGAGATCGCCGAACGCCTCGGCATCGACGAGCGGTCGGCCGAGGGGCACGTCGAGCGCATCCGCCTGCGGCTCGGCTTCCGCTCGCGGGCGCAGATCGCGGCCTGGTACGCGGAACGGCGCTGACTGGGGTAGTTCCCCGCCTGCCCGCGGGCCCCGCGGCGAGCAGGCTGGCGTCATCGATCCGCGACGACAGGAGCAACCGATGACCGAGACGCCGACACGCCCCGAGACGCCGACACGCACCGAGGCGACGCAGGAGTTCCCGCAGCACCGCCTCCGCGGGCCCTTCAACTCCGCGTTCTTCCACGCGATGGGCCCGTACCTGGACTCCGCACTCCACCCGCACAAGGAGCGGGTGTTCGCGGACCTGCCGGGCGACGTGGTCGAGATCGGGTCCGGGGTCGGCGCGAACCTGCCCTACCTCCCGGCGGGCGCGACGCTCATCGCCCTCGAGCCCAACCGCGCCATGCACGACCGCTTGAGGGCGGCGGCGGCCGGGCACGGCATCCGCCTCGACCTTCGCGAGCGGATGGCGGAGCGGACCGGCCTGCCGGACGGGGGCGCGGACACCGTCATCTCCTCGCTCGTGCTGTGCTCCGTGGCCGACCCGGATGCGGCGCTCGCCGAGGTCCGCCGCATCCTCCGCCCGGGCGGCACGTTCCGCTTCGTGGAGCACGTGGTTGCGCCGCAGGGCACGCCGACGCGAGCGGCCCAGCGGGCGTTCCGGCGCCCGTGGGGGTGGACCTTCGAGGGATGCTCGTGCGAGCGCGACCTTGAGGGCGCCGTGCGCCGGGCCGGCTTCGCGGACGTGCAGGTCGAGCACTACCGGCTGCACACCCCGTTCCTGCCGTTCAACACGCAGATCGCGGGGATCGCCCGCGCCTGACGGGGCGGGTGAGCGGCTCAGTAGTCCTCGCGCCGGTCCTGCTCGGCGGCGACGACGGGCTCGGCCTCGGCGAGCTCCTGGAGGGTGGTGCGCAGCTGGTGCGTCAGCCACTCCTTCGAGACCTCTTCGTCGCCTCCCGAGATCTCGTCGAGCTGGGCGAGCCGTTCGGCGGCGGAACCGTGCAGGTGGTCCATGGTGACCTCCGGGTGAGTGGATGGTGTGGAGCGGACGGCCGCAGCCTACGGCGCGCGGGTCCCCTCCGGGCGCGATTTGCGGAGATATTCGCGGGAGCGGGCGACCTGCTGCTCGAGCGCATCCACCGTCCTCGCCATGTTCTTCACGGCGCCGTCGCGGTAGGTCTCGATGCTGTCCATCGTGGCGAAGACGTTGTCGAACGCCCGCTGGAGCACCTCGACGTCGACGGCCGTGGACGTCTGCTCCTTCTGGATCTGCTCGGTCTGGCGGCGCAGGACGTCACCGGTCCGGTCGATCAGGGAGTTCGTGCTGTCGTGCAGCGCGCCGAGCTGGTCGATGACCATGCGCTGGTTCTCCAGCGCCTGTGCGACCACGACCGCCGTCCGCAAGGCGGATACCGTCGTCGTCTTGGCGCGCTCGACACCCTTCACCAGCTCGACGTTGTTCTTCTTGATGACGTCGAGGGCCAGGTACGCCTGCACCGAGACCGCGATCTGGGCGGTCAGGTCCTGGCGGCGCTGGCGGATGGGGAACAGCGCCTCCTTCTCGAGCCGCGTGGCGCGGTCGGGGTCTGTGACCCGGAGCTCGGAGGCCTTGTCGACGGTCGCCCGGTCGAGCGCACCGGCGAGCACGACGTACTCGTTCAGCCGCTCGGTGGTCTTCCAGAGGGCGGCGCGCTCCTCCTCGATCTCGACGTTGTCGCGGCGCAGCCACTCCTGGCCGTGGTCCAGGGAGGCGACGATCCCGTCGAGCTGCTTCTGGGCGGACTCGAACCGCTGCACGTACTGGCGGAGGCGCCGGCCGCCCGGAACCCGGGACAGCATCCGGTAGCGTCCGGTCAGGTACTCCGGGTCGAAGTCGCTCACCGTCGCGCGCAACTCCTGCAGGGTGCGCAGCACGCCGTATTGCGGATCGGTGCGGACCGCCTTGCCGCGCGCTGCGGCGAGGGAGGCGGCCGGGCGGCTCAGCATCCGGCGGGAGGCGTCCCCCGACTCGCGCATCTCGGCGACGCCCAGGCTCGAGAACCCGGTGATCTTGCGGCGGAACGCGTCGCTGTCGGGGTCGGCGGCGGCGAGCTCGTCGATCCACTCCTTCGCGCGCGACCGGAGTTCGGCCTCGCGCTCGGACGACAGGTGGACCATGGTCACGGCCTGCTCCTCCGGGATCTCGGGTACGGCGTCCGGCGGGCGGAGGCCCTCGTCGGACGCGCTGGTGGCAGCGCTGCTCATGCCGGGATTGTGCTCCCTCGGGCTGGGATTTGTAAGGGAGAACTTCACCTCGGCGACGGGATGCTCCCAGATGGTGTGTTGCCGGGCCGTCACCCCCGGGTGCATCATGCGGGCGACAGCGCTGCACCGAGGGGGTTGGGGGAACGATGGCCGAGCCGACGTTCCTCGCGCTCTTCCTCTTCCCCGAGGAGGATCGTGATCCGTTCAGCATCCGGCTGCCGGTGATCTCCGACCGGCCGGCGGAGATGCTGCGCGCCTCCACCACGTTCGAGGGCGTACGCGCGGTCGACGTCTTCCGCCTGGCGGACGCGAGCTCCTGGCCGGAGGCGGCCGCCTACCTCTACCAGGAGACGGTTCCCGGGACCGTGCGCGACGACGCGTCGGTCGAGCAGGTGCTCACGCCGGACGACTGACGGGCTGCCCCCGCAGGATCGACGACATCTTCTTGCCGCCCGCCACCTCGTCGACGAGCTTGTCGAGGTAGCGGATCCTCTGCATCCGCGGGTCCTCGATGTCCTCCACCCGCACGCCGCAGATGACGCCGGTGATGAGGGAGGCGTCGGGGTTCATGCGCGGGGCCTCGGCGAAGAACGTCTGCAGGTCGACCCCGCGTTCGATGGCGGCGTCGAGGCCGGCGCGATCGTACCCGGTCAGCCAGGTGATGACCGTGTCGAGGTCCTCGGTGCTGCGGCCCTTGCGCTCCACCTTCGCCACGTACAGCGGGTAGATGCGGGCGAAGCTCATGCCGAAGAGACGCTCCTGTGCCATGTCCCCACGGTAGCCGCCGGACGGCTTCGGCGCACCCGGTACTGCCTTTCGCGCGCGGGCGGCGGGGCGTAGCGTCCGGCGCCATGGAGAGCACACGGAGAGCGGGAGCGGCGGCCATCGTGGTCGCGCTGCTGATGCTGACGGGATGCACGCCGCAGCCGAGCAGCGACGTCCCGGGCAAGTGGGGGAGCACCGATCCCGGTGAGCCCAACCTGATCATCGACTCCGACGGCTCCTACACCGGGTCGGACGGCTGCAACACGATGTCGGGCAAGGGCACGATCTCGGGCACGACGATCGAGCTGGGCACGGTCGCGACGACCCAGAAGGCGTGCGCCGACGTCGACACGTGGATGTCGACGGCCGAGAGCGGCAAGGCCGACGGGAACACGATGATCGTCTACGACTCGTCGGGGAAGAAGATCGGGACGCTCCAGCGGAACGACTGATCCGCGCACCGGTGCCGGAATGCCGGGTGGGCGCGTAGCGTTCCCACCAGCGAACGGCCGGAAGGAGCACCATGACCGACACCCAGCCCGGGACCGCCCAGCGGGAGTTCTTCGCGGAGGTGGCGGCGGAGTTCCTGCAGCACTACCGGCGAGGCCCGCGGTTCCTCGCGGTGACCGGAGTGCCCGAGAGCGACCCCGGCCGGGTGGCCGACGCGCTCGCCGCGGCGCTGCGCGACGCCGGCCAGGAGGCCGAGCGCGCCGATGTGACCGAGGGGACGACCGCCGACGCTTTCCGAGCGGATGTCGTCGCCCCCTTCCGTGAGCGCGACGCTGTGCTCGTCGTGGCGGGGCGGGGACTGCTCGGCCCCGACTTCCGCGGCTTCTGGAACTTCTCGCTCTGGGTCGAGCACGACCCGGAGCGCAGCCCCGACTGGTCGTTCGTCACGACCGGCCAGAAGGACCCGCTCGGCGCCCCGCGTGAAGTGGCGTCCGTGCTGCTCGACGACACCGACCCCGAGCGGCCGCGCCGGCTCTGGGCCGACTCCTGCTGACGCTCGGCCACCGCTGACGCGAGGCCGTCGCCGACGCGCGACCGTCGCCGATCACTCGGCGAGCGAGTCGAGCTCCTCGTGCACGAAGCGCGCGAACTGCTCGGCGGCGGCCGACTGCGAGCGGCTGCGGTTGCGGGCGAGGCCGATGATGCGGCGCGCCTCGTCGCGCAGCGGCACGGCGACGATGCCGGGCTCCACCGGGGTGTCCGGGATGAGCGCCACGCCCACCGCATCCCGCACCAGGCCGCGCAGCGTCGACAGCTCGGTGACCTCGATCACCGGGTTCATGACCACGCCGTGCGCCGAGAAGTAGGCGTCCGCGATGTGCCGAAGGCCGGAGCCGGTCCGCAGCGCCACGAGGTCGTACGGTTCGAGGTCGGGCACGCTCACGGCGTCCCGCCCCGCGAGCGGATGGCCCTCCGGCACCCCGAGCACGAGGCGCTCGGCGGTGAGCGGCTTCCACTCGATCTCCGGGTCGCGCGGGTCGGGGCTGAGGAAGGCGAGGTCCGCCGCACCGTCGCGGAGCGCATCCAGCACCGTGTCCGCCGTGCCGCCGCGCAGCACGAAGCGGATGTCCGGGAACAGCCCGCGGTACTCGCTGATGACCCGGGGGATGAGCCACCCGCCGAACGAGGACACGTAGGCGAGGGAGACGGTTCCGCCGGACGGGTCGCGGAGCGCCTCGATGCGGGCGCGCGCGTTCTCGAGCTCGGACTCGGCGCGGACCGCGTGCGCGAGCAGGATCTCGCCGTACTGGTTGAGCTCCAGGTGGCCGCGGCGGCGGTCGAACAGCTCGACGCCCATCTCCTGCTCCAGCCGGGCGAGGGACCGCGTCAACGTGGACTGCGAGACGCCGAGGGTCTCGGCGGCGAGGGCGGGATGCCCCTCCGCGGCCAAGGCCCGGAAGTGGGCGATCTCGTCGATCCGCATGCCTCTCATCATGGCGCATCCGCCGTCGCCCCCGTGCGGTGCTCAAATGAGCGGTCTACCCCTCAATGAGTTTTCTGTACGTTCACACACGAGAAACAGTCCCGTTCGACGGCTTCTCTACGTTGGCCGCGGACTCATCCCACGCACCTCACCGACCGAGGAGAACAATGTCAACCAGATTCGGCAGGCTGGCGCGCGCCACCGCCGCCGCGATCGCGGGAGCCGGCCTCGCCGCCGGTGCGCTCGTCGCCACCCCCGCCTTCGCCAGCTCCGACGGCACGGGTGTCGTCATCAACGAGGCCTACCTGTCCGGCGGCAGTGCCGGCGCGGCCTACACGAACAAGTTCGTCGAGCTCTACAACCCGGGCGCCAGCGCGGTCAGCCTGTCGGGCTGGAGCCTGCAGTACCGCCCGGCCACCGGCACGAGCGCGTCGACCGGCGTCGTGCCGCTCACCGGTTCCATCGCCGCCAAGGGCTACTACCTGGTCGGGGGCGGCTCCAACGGTGCCAACGGCCAGGCGCTGCCGACGCCCGACGCCGCCGGCAACGCCCTCAACCCGAGCGGCACCACCGGCACGCTCATCCTCGCCAAGTCGGCCTCCGCTTTGACGCTGCCGACCGGCTCGGTGACCTCCGACCCCAACGTCGCCGACCTCCTCGGCTACGGCACCTCGAACACGTTCGAGAAGGCGAAGGCGACCGCCCCGTCGGGCAACACCGACGTGAAGTCGCTCGTGCGCACGAATGCCGCCGACACTGACGACAACAGCGCCGACTTCACGCTGAGCGCGACCATCACGCCGCAGAACGCGGCCTCCGCTCCCGGCGACCCGGGCACCGGCGACCCCGGGACGGGAGACCCGGGAACCCCGGCCGACACGGTCGCCATCGCCGACATCCAGGGCACCGGGGACACCAGCCCGAAGGCCGGCACGACGGTCACCACCACCGGTGTCGTGACCGCGCAGTACGCGACCGGCGGGTTCAACGGCTTCTACATCCAGACCCCGGGCACCGGCGGCGCCGTCGACCTGGCGACCCACACGGCGTCCGACGCCGTCTTCGTGTACGGCTCGTCCGCCGCGGCCGGTGTCGAGCAGGGCGACTACGTGAAGGTCACCGGCGCGGTCAGCGAGTTCAACGGCCTCACGGAGATCACCGCGGGCACCGTCACCAAGCTCGACGCCTCCACGGTCACGGCCCCCGCGCCCGCGACGGTCGGCCTCCCGGCGACGGCCGCTCAGCGCGAGAGCCTCGAGGGCATGCTGCTCGCCCCGCAGAGCGCCTTCACGGTCACCGACGTCTACTCGGCGAACCAGTACGGCGAGATCGGGCTGGCCGCCGGCTCCACGACCCTCGTGCAGCCGACCGAGGCCGCCCGCCCCGGCACGGCCGAGTACGACGCCGTCGTGGCCGACAACGCCGCCCGCGCGGTGACGCTGGACGACGGCGCGTCGACCAACTTCCTCAGCGCGGCCAACAAGTCGAAGCCGCTGCCGTACCTGTCGCTCAGCAACCCGGTCCGTGTCGGCGAGCCCGTCACGTTCACCAAGCCGGTCGTGCTCGACTACCGCAACAACGCCTGGAAGTTCCAGCCGACCTCCGAGCTCACGCCCGCGAACGCGGCGACCGTGCAGCCGGTGACCTTCGCGAACACCCGCACCGCGGCCCCGGAGAACGTCGGCGGCGACCTGCGCCTGGCGACCTTCAACGTGCTCAACTACTTCACCACTACCGGTGACCAGCTGAGCGGCTGCACGTTCTACACCGACCGCGACGGCAGCCCGATCACGGTCAACAGCGGATGCGACGCCCGCGGCGCCGCGGACGCCCCCAACCTGAAGCGCCAGCAGGACAAGATCGTCGCGGCGATCAACGGCCTCGGCGCCGACGTGGTGTCCCTGGAGGAGATCGAGAACTCGGCCCGCTTCGGCGAGGACCGCGACTCCGCTCTCGCCACCCTCGTGGGTGCGCTGAACGCGGCCGCCGGCTCGGAGGTGTGGGCGTACGTGAAGTCGCCGTCGCAGCTCCCGGCGACCGAGGACGTGATCCGCACCGCGTTCATCTACAAGAAGGCGAACGCCGTCCCCGTCGGCGCGTCGAAGATCCTCGACGACCCGGCGTTCTCGAACGCCCGGCAGCCGCTCGCGCAGGCCTTCAAGAAGGTCGGCACGAAGGACTCGTCGGCGTTCCTCGCGATCGTGAACCACTTCAAGTCGAAGGGTTCCGGCACGGGCGCCGACGCCGACCAGGGCGACGGCCAGGGCGCGTCGAACGCGTCGCGCGTGAAGCAGGCGAACGCGCTGGTCGCCTTCGCCGACGAGCGCAAGGCGGCGCTGAAGACCGACAAGGTGCTCCTCATCGGCGACTTCAACGCCTACCTGAAGGAGGACCCGATCAAGGTCCTCACCGACGCGGGCTACGTCGACCAGGTCAGCACCCGCACCTCGAAGGCGACCTACTCCTTCGGCGGGACGACCGGCTCCCTCGACCACGTCCTCGCGTCGCCTGCGGCCAACACGGCCATCACCGGCGCGGACGTCTGGAACATCAACTCGGGCGAGTCCGTGGCGCTGGAGTACAGCCGCTACAACTACAACGTCACGAACTTCTACGCCGCCGACCCGTACCGGTCGAGCGACCACGACCCGATCGTGGTGGGCCTCGGTCTCGCCGCGAAGCCCGTGACGCTGAACCTGCTGAACATCAACGACTTCCACGGCCGGATCGACGCCAACACCGTGAAGTTCGCCGGCACGATCGAGAAGCTGAAGGCGGAGGGCGGCGAGGCGAACTCGCTCTTCCTCTCCAGCGGCGACAACATCGGCGCCTCCCTGTTCGCCTCCGCCTCGGCGGGCGACATCCCCACGCTCGACGTCCTGAACACCCTGGGGCTCAAGACCAGCGCTGTCGGCAACCACGAGTTCGACAAGGGCTACGCGGACCTCACCGGACGTGTGAAGGATGCGGCGGACTTCTCCTACCTCGGAGCGAACGTCTACGAGAAGGGCACGAAGACCCCCGCCCTCCCCGAGTACGCCACCTTCGACGTCGACGGCCTGACGGTCGGCGTGATCGGCGCCGTGACGCAGGAGACCCCGACGCTCGTGTCGCCGGGCGGCGTCTCGTCGCTCGACTTCGGCGACCCGGTCGAGGCGGTCAACCGCGTCGCCGGTGAGCTGACCGACGGCGACCCCGCCAACGGCGAGGCCGACGTGCTGGTCGCGGAGTACCACGAGGGCGCCGGCTTCGGCACGCCCGACGGTGCAACGCTCGAGCAGGAGGTCGCGGCCGGCGGAGCGTTCGCCGACATCGTCACCAAGACGAGCGCCAAGGTCGCGGCGATCTTCACCGGCCACACGCACAAGCAGTACGCGTGGGATGCTCCGATCCCCGGAGTGGACGGCAAGACCCGCCCGATCCTCCAGACCGGCAGCTACGGCGAGAACATCGGCCAGGTCACCCTGACCGTCGACCCGGAGACGGATGCGGTCACCGCCTACACCGCGCGCAACGTCGCACGGACGACGGACGCCGACGCCGCCCTGGTCGCCGCCTACCCGCGGGTCGCCGCGGTGAAGACGATCGTCGACAAGGCGCTCGCCGACGCGGCCGTCATCGGCAACCAGAAGGTCGGCTCGGTGACGAAGGACATCACCACCGCCTACCTGAACGGCGCCCGCGACGACCGCATGAGCGAGTCCACGCTCGGCAACCTGGTCGCCGACTCGCTGCTGTCCACCCTCTCCTCGCAGGAGCTCGGCGGCGCCGAGATCGGCGTGGTGAACCCGGGCGGCCTGCGGGCGGAGCTGCTGTACGGCACCGACGGGAGCATCACGTACGCCCAGGCCAACGCGGTGCTGCCGTTCGTCAACAACCTGTGGACCACGTCCCTCACCGGGGCGCAGTTCAAGCAGGCGCTGGAGCAGCAGTGGCAGCGCAACGCCGACGGCACCGTGCCGAGCCGGCCGTTCCTCAACCTGGGACTGTCGAAGAACGTCAGCTACACCTACGACGCGACGCGTCCGGAGGGCGACCGGATCACGAGCATCCTCGTGAACGGGAAGCCCATCGACCCGGCGAAGTCGTACCGGATCGGCTCGTTCTCCTTCCTGATCCAGGGCGGTGACAACTTCCGTGCCTTCGCGGCCGGGTCGAACACGAAGGACTCCGGACTGATCGACCGCGACGCGTGGATCAGCTACATCCAGAAGAACAGCCCGCTGTCGCCCAGCTTCGAGAAGCGCGGCGTCGGCGTGAGCGGCGTGCCCACCGGGACGCTGCAGCGCGGTCAGCAGGTCACCCTCCAGGTGTCCAAGCTGAACCTGACCTCGCTCGGCAGCCCGGCCAACACGAAGCTCGACCTGTCGTGGAACGGCTCCGCAGCCCTCGGCAGCGTGCCGGTGGATGCGGCGGGCAGCGCGACGGTCGCCTTCACGGTCCCGGCGGACGCCGCGGGCGCCAGCACCCTGGTGCTGACGGCTCCCGACTCGGGCACCACCGTCCGCGTCCCGCTGACCGTGGCGGACGCCCCGACCAACCCCAAGCCGGGGACCGACCCGAAGGCGGCCAAGGAGTCGGCGCTCACCAAGGCGCTGAAGGACGCGGTCACCGTCGACAAGGACACCTACCGCCCGGGTGAGGCCGTGCAGGTCACGGTCGGCGCGAAGCACGCCGGCGAGTGGGTCTCGGTCTGGCTGTACTCGAAGCCGCAGAACATCAGCGGCGGCTGGGTGCAGGTGCCGGCGAGCGGTGTGGTCGCCCTGACCATCCCGAAGGACGCGGGCAACGGCGAGCACAAGCTGTCGGTGCAGAACGCCTCCAACGGAGTGATCGGCTGGACGACGCTCAAGGTCAAGGCGGACAAGCCGTCCACCGGGATCCCGGTGATCGACTGGCTGCTCGACCTGCTGGACCGCATCTTCGGCTGGTTCTAGCCCTCACCGAGTGGTGAGTGGATGCGTCAATCCTCACCGATTGGCGACATCTGCTCACCACTCGCGTGGTCTGGGGGTCACGGCTCGAAGTACAGGTGGGTGTGGAGCCGGCAGCCGGGGTTGAAGGGCGCCGCGCAGTGCGGGCAGGCGTCGACGCGGAGGTACTCGGCGATCGTCAGCTCGCTGCCGCAGACGCCGCAGAGCACGGCCTCCCTGTCCCGGCTCTCCCGGGGCCACTGCTCGGCGGGATGCCCGGCCGCCTCGGCGTGGCACAGGTGGCACGGGTAGTACTCGCCGCAGCAGGCGAACCGGATCGCGATCACGTCGAGCGGCGACCGGTAGTGGATGCAGCGCGTCTCGTCGTCGACGACCGGCCCGAGGACGCGGGGACGGTCCGTCATCGCACCCCCCGCGCGGAGAGCGCCTCGCCGAGCTGGTCGGCGTGCTTGAGGGAGAGGATGAGGAACGGCACCGCGAAGAAGCGTACGCCGGGCCGGGCGCCCCGCGCACGCTGCGCCTCCCGCACCTCGCCCGCGAGCCGCGCGAGCACGGGGACGGTCGTGAGCGTCACGGTCAGCAGCACCGCCGCGCGCCCCGAGTCGACGTGCAGCCGCTCGAGCGGGCGGAGGCCGCGCTCGACGGCGTCGAGGAGGGCGGAGACGCGGGTCGTCAGGGCCAGCAGGCCGGCGAGCAGCACGGCGCAGGTGACGCGCGCGGTGTTCGCGACGGCGGGCTCCGGCCCCAGGAAGATCAGCTGGGCGCCGAGCGTGACGACGATCAGCCAGCGGAGCGCGATCGTCTGCCGGGCCAGCTCGCGCATCCCGAGCATCCCGTCGTCGAGACCCGCGAGGGCGTAGGCGGCCACGGTCGTCGTCGCCGCCGCACCGGCCGCCCACCACAGCGAGGGCAGGAGCGAGACGGCCAAGACGAGCACCAGCAGGAGCAGCAGCTTCGGCCCCGCCGGCATCCGGTGCAGGATGCCGTTGCCGGGCCGGTAGAGGCTCAGCACGTGAGCGCCGCCTCGTACTCGGCGATGACGTCCTCGGGATGCCCGACCGCCTCCACCCGGCCCGCGGCGAACAGGACCGCCGCGTCGCAGCGCGCCGCGAGCGTCAGGTCGTGAGTCACCAGCACCAGGCGGTGGCCCGCGTCCTCCAGCAGGTGGGAGGCGACGAGGCGGGCGTTGCGCGCATCCAGGTAGGTGGTCGGCTCGTCTGCGACGACCAGGCGCGGGCGCCGGACGAACGCCCCCGCGAGGGCGAGCAGCTGCTTCTGGCCGCCGGAGAGCTCGTGCGACGAGCGGTCGCGCAGCGCGGACAGCCCGAAGCGGTCGAGCGCCTCGTCCACGCGCCGCGCGGTCTCGTCGCGCCCCAGGCGCTCGGGCCGGAGAGAGAACGCGACGTCCTCCGCGACCGTCGGCATGACGATCTGCGCGTCGGGGTTGCTGAAGACGACGGCGACCTCACGGCGCAGCTCGGCGGCCTGCCGCACCGGATCGTGGCCGAGGATGCGCACGCCGCCGTCGGTGGCCGTCACCAGCCCGGCGAGCAGGCGCGCGAACGTCGACTTGCCGGACCCGTTCTCACCGACGACCGCGACCGTCCGGGCGTCGAGCGCGAGGCTGACGTCCCGGAGGGCGTCGACGTCGCCGAGCCGGACGCCGACGTGGTCGAGGAGGATCGCGGCGGAGTCGGTCACGGCACCCGCGGCTCGGCCGGCTGCGTCGGCTCCGCGGGCTTTGCGGCCCCGGCCGCGGTCTCCGCGGTCACGGGCGCGGTCTCCGCCGGACGGACCGCGCTGCGCGGCGCGACCCAGGTGCGGCGGAACGCCCGCGGGTAAGCGCGCACCAGCGTCATCACGATGGCCGTCGCGATCACCGCCTTCACGAGGTCGCCGGGCACGAACACCAGGCTCAGCGCCGCCGTCGTGTCGAGCGGGAGGCGGGTCACCAGGCTCTGCACCGGCACGCCGAACGCGTAGACGACGAGGATGCCGCCCACGATCATCCCGAGCAGCGTGCGCCACCACACCGGGCGGCGGCCGCCCGCGTGCACGATCAGGCCGATCACGAGCGCGCCGGCGATCCAGCCGAACAGGTAGCCCGCGCTCGGGCCGACGAACACGCCGATGCCGCCGCTGCCGCCGGAGAGCAGCGGCAGCCCGACCGCCACGAGGGCCAGCAGCACCGCCATTGACAGCGCGCCGAGCCACGGGCCCAGGATGGCGCCCGCCAGCATCACGCCGAGGGTCTGCGCCGTGATCGGCACCGAGCCGAAGACGCTGAGGCCGCCGGGGAGGCCGAGCACGGCCACGATCGCGGCGAAGACCGCCACGCGGGCGAGGTCGGTCGCGTCGAGCCGGCGGCGGGAGAACGTCGGGGGAGTGGAGGTTGTCACGGGCGCATCCTTACCTGAACGGTGTTCACCTGAACGGTGTTCACTATACTGACGAGGTGGCAGGGAACGAAACCGGACGGCGGCACTCACGCGACGACGTGGCCGAGGCGGCGCTCCGCATCCTCGACGACCTGGGACTGGCCGACCTCACGATGCGCCGCCTGGCGGGCGCGCTCGACGTGCAGCCCAGCGCCCTGTACTGGCACTTCCCGAACAAGCAGACGCTCCTCGCCGAGCTCGCCGACCGCATCGTCGCCGCGCGCACGGCTGAGCCGCTCGCTGAGGTCGCCGCGTGGCAGGATGCGGTGCGCGCCGAGGCGGACGCGCTCCGGGATGCGCTGCTCGCCTACCGCGACGGTGCCGAGGTCGTCTCCAGCACGCTCGCTCTCGGCCTCGGCTCGCCGGGGACCGTCGACCGGCTGGCCCTGGCGGTCGCCCGCGGCGGTTTCGACGTCGAGACCTCACGCCGCTCGGCGACGGCGCTGCTCCACTTCGTGCTCGGCCATGTCTCGCACGAGCAGCAGCGCATCCAGTACGACTCGCTCGGCGTGCTGGTCGATCACCCGGAGTCGCCGCTCGACGAGGACGACCCGGCGGCCGCCTTCGCCTTCGGCGTCGGGCTGTTCGTCGGGGGACTCGAGCTCAGTCGCTCCCGAACGTGACCTTCCAGCCGCCCACCACGTGCACGGCGAGGTTGAACAGGGCGGCGAAGATCGCGCCGAGCGCGGAGACCACGATCACCTCGAGGAGCGCGACGACCAGCGTGAACGTCATCACGTTCGGGAACGTCAGGCCGGCGACGAGGTTCGCGCCCTGCGCGCCGGCGATGTCCTCCAGGAAGTTGCTCGCGGCGCCCACCACGCCGAACCGGTCCAGCGCGTACCAGAGCAGCAGACCGACCACCACGGTGATCGCCGCGACGATGATGCTGACCAAAAACGACATCTTCAGAGCCGACCAGAAGTCGACGTAGACCAGTCGCATCGTCGCCCGGCGCTTCTGCGCCTTGCCGCGTGACGGCATGCACTTCCTCCCCAACGAACCACGCGCACCGTCGCCGGCGCTCCCCCGTCGGGCAAGTCTACGGGACGCCTTCGCGCATGCCGGGAGGGACGGAGCGGCGGTGTTCGCCGAGTCCATACCGATCGTCCGGTTATGGCATAGAATGCATTGTGCACCTCGGCGCGGCCGCAGCGGATTGGGGGCGCTGCGGCCGGGTCGACGTCCCGGCTCAGCGGATCAGCTCGGGAAGCGCCGTCAGCGCGCTCGCCCGGTCGGCCGCCACGATGCCCGGGAGCAGCACGGTCCACAGCTCGCGCACCCGCTGCAGCAGGTCGGCGCGGCCCGAGAAGGTCTCCGACACGAGCTGCACGCCGGTGTAGGAGGCGACGACCACGCTCGCGAGCATCGCCGGATCGAGGCCCGGCCGCAGATCGCCCTCCTCGACGCCCCGGCCGAACAGCGTCTCCGCCAGCCGCTGCCAGTCGCGATACGGATCGGTGGCCGGCGTCTCGAAGAACGCGATGTCGGTGGTCAGCCGGATGCCCGCCTGCACGACCGGGTCGGTGAGCAGCTGGTGCGCGAGCACGCCGCTCAGCAGCACCATCGTCTCCAGCCCCGGCCGCTCCTCCTCCAGCACCTCGGCGGCCGCGGCCATCGTGCGCCGGTGCTGCTCGGCGATGACCGCGCGCGCCAGCTCGTCCTTCGAGGGGAAGTGGAAGTACAGCGCGCCCTTCGTGACACCCGAGGCGGTGGCGATGTCGGCGATCGACGTGAGGCCGTACCCCCGACGACCGAACACCGAGGCGGCGCCCTCGACGATCGTGTCGCGGGTCACCTGGGCCCTCGCCTGTTTCACCATGATGCGCTCACGTTAACCCACTCTTCCTTTCCGCAGGATGAACGATTTCCGTCAGGGGCGTAGGTTTGCCCTGCCGGGAGTGCGACGCGGCCCGACCGGCGCATCCGATGCACCGATCGAGGGAGGAACGCCATGCCCACCGTCGCCGATACGACCGTCGAGATCCTGCAGGACGCGGGGGTGACCCGGGTGTACGGCATCCCCGGCGACTCCCTGAACGGCTTCACGGACGCGATCCGCCGCAACGACGCGATCACCTGGGAGCACGTGCGGCACGAGGAGGCGGCGGCGTTCGCCGCGTCGGCCGAGGCGGCCCTGACCGGCGAGCTGGCGGTGTGCGCGGGCAGCTGCGGGCCGGGCAACACCCACCTGATCAACGGGCTGTACGACGCCAACCGCAGCCGCGTGCCGGTGCTCGCCATCGCCGCGCAGATCCCCGGCGCCGAGATCGGGAGCGGATACTTCCAGGAGACGCACCCGCAGGAGCTGTTCCGCGAGGCGAGCGTCTACACGGAGCTGGTCAGCCAGGCCGACCAGATGCCGCGCATCCTCGAGATCGCGATGCGCACCGCGATCGAACGGCGCGGGGTCGCGGTCGTCGTGGTGCCCGGCGAGATCTTCCTCGCGGACAGCGCCGGGCGCCGCAAGTCGGCCCCGATCACGTTCTCGCCGCGGGTGACACGACCGACCGATCCCGAGCTGCAGGCGGCCGCGGACATCCTGAACGGCGCCAGGAAGGTGACCATCCTCTCGGGAGCGGGCGCCGAGGGTGCGCACGCGCAGCTCGTCGCCGTCGCGGAGGCGCTGAAGGCGCCGATCGTGCACGCCATGCGGGGCAAGGAGTTCATCGAGTACGACAACCCGTACGACGTCGGGATGACCGGCCTCCTCGGCTTCTCCTCCGGCTACCGGGCGATGGAGTCGTGCGACGCGCTGCTGATGCTCGGCACGGACTTCCCGTACCAGCAGTTCTTCCCGTCGAGGGCGAAGATCGTCCAGGTCGACATCCGCGGCGAGAACCTCGGGCGGCGCGTCCCCCTCGACCTCGGGCTCGTCGGGAGCGTGAAGGACACGGTGGAGGCGCTGCTCCCGCTGCTCAGCGAACGGAAGGACCGCAAGCACCTCGACTCCTCGCTCGCGCACTACGCCAAGGCCCGCAAGAGCCTCGACGACCTGGCGGTGAACGACCGCAACCGCACGCCCATCCACCCGCAGTACGTCGCGCGGCTTGTCAGCGAGCTGGCCTCGGAGGACGCTGTCTTCATCCCGGACGTCGGCTCGCCGGTGGTGTGGGCCGCCCGCTACCTGCGGATGAACGGACGGCGCCGCCTGATCGGATCGTTCACCCACGGCAGCATGGCCAACGCGCTGCCGCAGGCGATCGGCGCGCAGACGGCGTTCCCCGGGCGCCAGGTGGTCGCGCTCGCCGGCGACGGCGGACTCGCGATGCTGCTCGGCGAGCTGCTCACCCTGCGCCAGAACAAGCTCCCGGTGAAGGTCGTCGTCTTCAACAACTCGTCGCTGAACTTCGTCGAGGTGGAGATGAAGGCCGCGGGCTTCGTGAACTTCGGCACCGGCCTGGAGAACCCGGACTTCGCCCAGCTCGCGCAGGCCGCCGGGCTGCACGGTCAGCGCGTCGAGAAGCCGGACGAGCTGGAGAGCGCGCTGCGCACCGCGTTCGCGCACGACGGACCGGCGCTGGTGGATGTGGTCACCGCGCGGCAGGAGCTCAGCATCCCGCCGGCGATCACCACGAAGCAGGTCGCCGGCTTCACGCTCTACGCGCTGCGCACGATCATGAACGGCCGCGGCGACGAGCTCATCGACCTGGCCGACACGAACGTCTTCCGCCGCCTGTTCGACTGAGGCCGCCGCTGCGCGCAGTCCGCGTCAGTTGATGCAGACCTTGTCGCTGTAGTTGGTGGCCGGGCCGGAGGGGGTGGGGGCCGGTGCGGGCGCCGCGGGCGCGCCTCCCGGGGCGGGCGCGGCAGGCGCGGCCGGCATGATGCCGTCGTCGCCGAGCACCACGGTCACCGTGCTGACGGTGTCCGTCTGCTGCACCGCGGCGCCCGGAAGGTAGGCGGCGACGGCCTTCGCCTGCGCCTCCTGGCCGGACTTGTACTGGATGACCGTGGTCGCGCGCGTGTCCGCATCCCCCGGGGTGCCGGTCTTGAAGCCGGCCGCAGCCAGGGTCTGGGTCGCGGTGGTTGCCGCGCCGTTCGCGCTGCCTCCGTTGAGCACCGTCACCGTCGTGTCCGCGGGCTTCGCGGCGGTCGCGTTGTCGTACGCCGAGGGGGTGCCCATCAGGCTCTGGATGAACGCCGGCATCGCCGCGGTGTCCACCTCCACGATGGAGATGTCGTCGCCGTCGACCGTGATGGTCGGGGTGCCCGAGATCGGGATGGTCGCCGACTGGATCTTCCCCCCGGTCAGCCCCTGCAGCTGGGTCGCCAGCTGGAGGAAGTTGAGGCCCGGGTCCGTCTCGAGCGAGCCGCTCACCGCATCCAGCACCTTCGTCAGTTTCGCCGGGTTGAGGAGCGTCCCGGCGGAGAGGAATTTGTGCGCCTCGACCGACAGGAAGTACTGCTGACGGACGACGCGGTCGAGGTCGCCGCGCGGCAGGCCGTGCCGCTGGCGCACGAACGAGAGGGCCTGCTTCGCATCAAGCGTCGACACCCCGGCCGGGAAGTTCGCGCCCGAGTACGGGTCGTCGACGGCGTTGTTCAGGCACACCTGCACCGGCCCGAGGGCCTGCGCGATCGTGTAGAAGCCGAGGAGGGACACGCGGACGTAGTGGTCGATGCTCAGCCCGGTCAGGTTCTGCACCGTCTGGATGAGCAGCTTGGCCCCGCTCGTCGGGTCGGTTCCGCCGCCGCCGAGCGAGAAGGCGGCGTTGAGCTTGTTCATGCCGTGACCCGGCACATCCACCCAGGAGTCGCGGGGCAGGGAGATCAGGGTGGCCGACTTCCCGTTGGCCGGGATGTGCAGGACCATCATCGTGTCGGTGTTCGTGCCACCGCCGTCGTCCGTCGTGCTGAGCTGGTCGAGCTCGGCCTGCGTCGCCCCGGTGGGGCGGTGGTCGTCGCCGACGAGCAGGATGTTCTGGTCCTCGCCGTCGACGTCGCTGGCGGGCTTCGAGATGACGTCCACGTGCTTGACGCCGCCGACGAAACGGAAGTAGCTGTACGCGGCGTACCCGCCGACCACCACGAGGATCACGGCCAGCGCGGCCGCCGTCCACGCGACGATGCGCTTGGCGCGGCGGCGGTTGCGCGGCGGCTTGCCGGGGCCGGCCGGGGTTCCGCCGGTGCCGTCGCCGCCGTCGCCGTCGCCGCCGTTTCCGCCGCGGCCGTTGCCGTTGCCGCCGCGTCCGCCGCCGCTGCCGTCACGCCCGGCGCCCGTCCCGCCGAGCCCCGGGGCGTCGCCGCCGAGCCCGAACGGATCGAAGGGCTTCGCACCCCCGCCGGTGGGCACCCCGGACGCGGGCCGGGTCGCGCGCACCGGGCGGCGCGGGTCGGCGGAGGGCACGCGGCTGAAGACCTCGGTCGCCGGAGGCTGCTGGTCGCTGCCGTCGGCGCCGGGTCCTGTCGCGGGGAAGTTCGGGCGTCGCACACGGAAACGCTAGGGGGCGACGCCTTGGAACCGCCTGGTTTCCGCCGGTGTTCCCGACGAATGGCCAGCAATTCCGCGACGCCCTCCCAGCGGACACGCCGCCGGAGCGGCCGGCGGTCTGCGAGAACGCTCAGTCGTCGCAGTCGTCCGGAGGGGCGCAGTCCTCGGCCGCGATCGCGGCGGTCATGGCGTGCGCGATGCCGAGCAGCTCCTCCTGCTGCTCTGCCGACAGGGCGTCGAACAGGATGCGACGGATCGTCGCCGAGTGCTTCGGGAGAGCGCGCACTACGACGCGACGGCCCTCTCCGGTGAGGTGGATCCAGCTGGCGCGGCGGTCCTCCGCGCACTCCTGGCGCTCGACGAACCCGCGCGCGGCCATGCGGGTCACCTGGTGCGAGACCCGGCTCTTCTCCCAGCCGGTGACCTCCACGAGGTCGCGGACGCGCAGCCGGCGACCCGGCGAGCGGGTCAGCGCCATGAGCACCTCGAGCTCGGAGATCGAGATGCCGTCGTCGTGCTGCAGCTGCGCGTCGAGGGTGCGGTCGAAGCCGCGACGCATCGTGTGGAACGCCTGGAACAGCTCCAGCTCGTCGTCCGTCAGCTTGCGCGGATCGGGACGCGTGCGCACGGTGGCCATACGCCATCCTGACACGGCGGCGAGGCCGTTGCACGGCGCCGCCGCGTGCGCTCAGTGGACGAGCGCCTCCAGGAAGACGACCAGCACGCCGAGCGCCACGATCGCCAGCAGCACCGCGAGCTGGCGCCAGCCCGACAGGCCCGTGCGCGACACCGCGATCCGCGCGATCACCGCCAGGGAGATGATGAGCGCGACGATGGCGATCGTCATGCCGGTGCGGTCCTCGATGACGTCGAAGACCGCCAGCCCGACGGAGATGAGGGGAACCACCAGCACGCCGAGAGCGCGTGAGGACACGGCCACCATGTGGCGGAACTCCAGCGCGGTCGGCAGGTTGCTGTGCACGATCATGTGCGACACGAGATCCGACGCGAGGCCGGCGAGCAGCACGCCGACGACCGAGATGACCAGGGTCCACAGCACGGTGGGGGAGTCGAGCTCGCCGCCGTGCGCGTTCATCGCCATCAGGATCGCGAGCGCGGTGAACGTGACGTAGATGCGCTCGCGCAACCGGTCGCCCGCCTGACGCCGCTGCTCCTCGGTGGCGTCGGCCGGGAGGTGGATGTCGTCGCTGCGGTCGGTGCGCTCGTCGGACATGCGGTGAGCCTACCGGGAATGCGAGACGGCGAGCCGGGGTTCACATCGATGACACGTCATCAAAAGGAAGGCTGACATGACGAAGATCGCCATCATCATCGGAAGCACGCGCCCGGGGCGCAACGGCGAGGCCGTGGCCCGCTGGGTGCACGAGAACGCCGCGAAGCGCACCGGCGTCGAGTACGAGCTCGTGGACCTGAAGGACTGGGACCTGCCGCACCTCGACGAGGCCATGCCCGCCGCGATGGGCCAGTACGCGGGTGAGCACACCAAGGCGTGGGCGGCCAAGATCGCCGAGTTCGACGGCTACGTGTTCGTCACTCCCGAGTACAACCACAGCACGTCGGGCGCGCTCAAGAACGCGATCGACTACGTCGGGGCCGAGTGGTACAACAAGGCGGCCGGCTTCGTGAGCTACGGCGTCTTCGGCGGTGCGCGCGCCGTCGAGCACCTGCGGCTGGTGCTCTCGCAGCTCCAGATCGCCACGGTCAGCGCCCACGTCGGACTGAGCCTCGCGCACGACTTCGAGAACTGGCAGCTCAAGCCGACCGACCAGCAGACGGCCGCGCTGACCCCGCTGTTCGACCAGCTCGAGTCGTGGTCTGCAGCGCTCGCGACGGTTCGCGCCGACGCCGAGCAGGAGGAGGACGAGGCCGCGGCCTAGTCCCCCTGGTTCGTGCTTCTGCCCGGTCCGCCTACGTCTGGCAGACCGGGCAGAAGTATGTCACGCGCTCTTCGAGCTCGGTGCGCCCGAGCGATCCCGACCGGATGGGCGTCCCGCAGCGCCGGCACGGCTGGCCGCGCCGCCCGTAGACCCAGGTGTTGCGTCCGCGGCGTGTGTCGCCGGTGGTCACCCGCAGCGGCCGGTCCCGGTTCACGGTGATCAGGCGGTGGCCGAGGTCGATCGCGGCGGCCAGGTCGGTCTCGCCCGCGGGACGCGTGGGCAGCATCCCGCGCAGGAAGCACAGCTCGTTGGCGTAGACGTTCCCGAGCCCCGCGAGATTGCGCTGGTCCAGCAGCGCGACCGCGACCGGCGTCTCCGGATGCGCGGAGAGCCGGCGCAGCGCCTCCTGCGCGTCCCAGTCCGGCCCGAGCAGGTCGGGTCCCAGGTGGCCGACCACGTCGTCCTCCCGGTCGCGCGGGACCACCTCGAGGATGCCCAGCTGGAACCCCACCGCCTGCGCCTCCTCGTTTCGCAGCACGGCCCGGGCCTGGTAACCGGGATGCCGCCAGCGCCCGTCCGGCGGGTACACCTCCCACGAGCCCTCCATCTTGAGGTGGCTGTGGATGGTCTGGTCGCCCACGCGCATCAGCAGGTGCTTGCCGCGGCTCAGCACGGCATCCATCCGTCTGCCGGAGAGGTCGACCGTGGCGTAGACCGGCACGCGGAAGTCGGTCTCGGTCAGGATGCGGCCGGTGAGCGCGCGGTCGAGGCGCTTCGCCGCCTGGTAGACGGTGTCGCCCTCAGGCACGGCGGTGCACCGTCATCCGTGCAGCCGCCGTCATCCGCGCAGGCTCGGTCATCCGCGGAGCCTCAGGCCGCGCGGGGTGGCGAGGAAGCCGGCCTCCGAGAGCGCGTCGCCGAGCGGCGAGCCCAGGATGAAGCCGCCGTTGACCGTCTCGACCGCAAGCTTGTCGACGCGCCGCATCGTGACGAGCGCGGCGAGGGCGCGGGCGGCGGCGCGGAGGACCAGTGCAGGGTCTCCGGCGCTCACAGAGCGTTCGGCGCCCTGGCCGGCGTCAGCTCCTGGGACGGCATCCGACCCGGCCACGAAGCACAGCAGGCTCTTGCCGCCACGCTCGACGTACAGCGTCAGCTCGCCGTCGACGAGCACGACCAGCGCGCCCGCCTTCCGTCCCGGACGGTGACCGGTGCCCGACTCGCCCGGAACCGCCGGCCACGGGAGCGCGGCGCCGTACGGGTTCGCCGGGTCGGTCGCCGCGAGCGCGACCGCCTCGTACGGCCGCTCCTGGGTGTGGTCGCGCGAGAACGACCGCAGCCGGTCGACCGTGGCTCCGCTGGCGAACTGCGCGGCGCCGAGGGTCTCGATGAAGTAGCCGCGGCGCGCGCGTCCCGTCTCCTCGAACCCGCTGAGCACCTTGTAGGCCAGCGCGAAGCCGCCCGGCGTCCCCTCGTTCATGACCGAGCCGCGGGTCACCACGCCGTACCGGTCGAGCAGCGTCTCCGCCTGCCCGTGCGCGCGGACCGTGGAGTCGAGGTCGCGCTCCGGCAGCAGCGACCAGCGCCCGGCGACCGTCGGGGGACCCATCCGAGTGACCATGGCGGAGCGGGTGGGCACGCGGCCGCGGTACATGCGCGCGCGGGTCGGCTGGCGGGGGCGCTTGTGCGCGCCCGAGCCGCCCGCTGTCAGCGTGCGCAGGGGCGCGAGGGTGTCGTTGGTGATGCGGCCCGCCCAGACCAGGTCCCAGAGCGCCGTGACCAGCTCCGAGTCGTCGATGGCGGATCCGCGCTCGGTGCCCAGCGCGTCCGAGAGCTGACGGAAGAAGTACCCGCCGCCGCGCCCGAGCGCCTCCAGGATGCCGCGCTGCAACTCGTCGGGCTCGTGGTCCGAGGGCGGCGCGAGCGTGAGCGGGGCCGAATCGGCCAGGTGCAGGCTGATCCACCCGTCGTCGCCGGGAAGGCTGCCGTCTCCCGACCAGATGACCTCGCCTGTCGCCGTGAGCTCGTCGAGCATGGCCGGGCTGTAGTCGGAGACGCGGCTCGGCAGCACCAGAGACTCCCACGCGGAGGCCGGGATGCGCGCCCCGGCCAGCTGCTCGATCACCGAGGCCACCGCATCCACCCCGCGCAGGGTGGAGCCGACGTGCTGCCACTCCGGCAGGAAGCGGCCGAAAGTCGGGGTGTCGACCGGCTCGACCTCGTGCCGGAGCGCCGCGAGCGACATGCGCCGCAGCCGGCGCAGCACCTCCGCGTCGCTCCACTCGGTGCCGTGCGCGTGCGGGCGGAACTCGCCCTCCACGACGCGCCCGTCGCGGGAGAGCCGGCGCAGCGCGTCGTGGACGATCGCGGGGCCGAGTCCCAGCCGCGTCGCGACGTCGGCTGTCTCGAACGGACCGTGCGTGCGCGCGAACCGGCTCACCAGGTCTCCGAGCGGGTCGTCCACCGGTTCGATGAACGCGAGCGGGACGCCGATGGGCAGCGGGACGCCGAGCGCATCACGCAGCCGGCTGGCGTCCTCGATCGCGGCGAAGCGCTCGACGCCGGCGATCGTCACGGCGAGGGCGCGGTGCGTGTCGACGAGGGTGGCGAGGTGGGTCGCGGCCGTCGCCGGGTCGGCGTGCGGCGCGACGAGGTCGGCGTCGACAGCGGCGACGTCTGCACCAGCGTCGGCATCGGCTCCGGAATCGGCGACCGAGGCGCTCGCGGCAGCGGCGCCGTCAGCCTGGCCGGCCGGCGCGACGCCCTGCTCACCCTCCAGCCGCTCCGCGACCTCCTCCACGGAAAGCGGCCCCAGCAGCCGGAGCAGGTCCGCGACGCCCTCGACACCGCGCACGCGGCGCTCGGGGGCGAGCCGCTGAAGCTGCAGTTCGACCCGCTCGATGACCTGCGGATCCAGCAGCTCGCGCAGCTCCGCACGCCCGAGCAGCTCGGCGAGCAGACCCGCGTCGAGCGAGAGCGCCGCCGCGCGTCGCTCGGCGAGCGGGCTGTCGCCCTCGTACATGAACGCAGCGACATATCCGAACAGCAGCGAGCGGGCGAAGGGCGACGCCGTCTCCGTGGCGGCCTCGACCAGGCGGATGCTGCGCTGCTCGATCTGCTTCGCCACGTCCGTCAGCGCGCCGAGGTCGTAGACGTCCTGCAGCACCTCGCGGATGGTCTCGAGGATGATCGGGAAGGTCGGGTACTTGCGCGCCACATCCAGCAGCTGGGCCGCCTTCTGCCGCTGCTGCCAGAGCGGCGACCGCTTGCCCGGGTTGTACTTGGGCAGCAGCAGGGCGCGGGCGGCGGACTCACGGAAGCGCGACGCGAAGAGCGCGGACCCGCCCACCTCCGCGGTGACCAGCTCGTCGAGCTCGTCCGGCTCGAAGACGAACAGCTCGCCGCCCGGAGGCTGCGCCTCGGTGTCGGGGATGCGCACCACGATGCCGTCGTCGGCCGCCATCGCGCCCGCGTCGATGCCGTACCGCTCGCGGACGCGCGCCTGCACCGCCAGCGCCCAGGGCGAGTGCACCTGCATGCCGAACGGGGAATGCAGCACGACGCGCCAGTCGCCGAGCTCGTCGCGGAAGCGCTCGACGACCAGGGTGCGGTCGGTCGGCACGTGCCCGGTGGCCTCCTTCTGCTCGCGCAGGAACGAGAGCAGATTGTTCGTGGCCCAGGCGTCGAGCCCGGCCTCCACGCAGCGGAGTTCCGCATCGGCGGGCGAGGCGCTGCTCAGCTCCCGGACGAACGCGCCCACCGCGCGGCCCAGTTCCGCCGGACGCCCGATCCCGTCGCCCTTCCAGAACGGCAGACGACCGGGCTCGCCGAACGCCGGCGTGACCAGTACGCGGTCGTGCGTGATCTCCTGGATGCGCCAGCTCGTGGACCCGAGGGCGAACACGTCGCCCACCCGCGACTCGTAGACCATCTCCTCGTCGAGCTCACCCACGCGGCTCGCCTTCTCGCCGACCATGTACACGCCGAAGAGGCCGCGATCCGGGATCGTGCCGCCACTCGTGACGGCGAGCCGCTGGGCGCCCGGACGGCCGGTGATCGTGCCGGTGTCGCGGTCCCAGACGATGCGGGGCCGCAGTTCGGCGAACTCGTCGGACGGGTAGCGGCCGGCGAGCAGGTCGAGGGTCGCGTCATAGGCGCTGCGCGGGAGGGTCGAGAACGGGGCGCTGCGCCGGACGGCGTCGAACCAGTCGTCCGCGTCGATCGGTTCGAGCGCCGCGGCGGCCACGGTCTGCTGCGCCAGGATGTCGAGCGGGTTGGCCGGGACCTTGAGCGACTCGATGAGCCCGGCCGTCATCCGCTCCGTGGCCACTGCCGAATGGATGAGGTCGGCCCGGTGCTTGGGGAAGACCACGCCGCGCGAGATCTCGCCCACTTGGTGTCCCGCGCGACCCACGCGCTGCAGGCCGCTCGCCACCGACGGCGGCGCCTCCACCTGGATCACCAGGTCGACGGCGCCCATGTCGATGCCGAGCTCGAGGCTCGAGGTGGCGACCACGCACCGCAGCCGGCCGGACTTCAGGTCGTCTTCGATGAGCGCCCGCTGCTCCTTGCTCACCGATCCGTGGTGAGCGCGGGCCAGCACCAGCGTGTCCTCGTCGGCGACCGCCTGCGAACCGCGCGTCTGCCCGGAGCCGCCCATCAGCTCCGCAGGCGCCCGGGTCGGCGCCGCGTCGGCGGCTCCGCCGAGCAGGCGCTCCTCGTAGATCTCGTTGAGCCGTGCCGTCAGGCGCTCCGCCAGTCGCCGCGAGTTCGAGAACACGATGGTCGACCGGTTCTCGAGCACACGGTCGACGATCGCCTCCTCGACGTGCGGCCAGATGGATCCGGCCTGCGGCGGCGACCCGTCGTCGGGGTTCTCGCTCGCGAACGTCGAGGTGCCGAGCTCGCTCATGTCCTCCACCGGCACGACCACGCGCAGATCGAAGCGTTTGCCCGCGGGCGGTGCCACCACCTCGACGGCCGCGCGGCCGCCGAGGAAGCGGGCGACCTCCTCCGGCGGACGGACGGTGGCCGACAAGCCGATCCGCTGCGCAGGCCGTTCGAGCAGCTGATCGAGCCGCTCCAGCGACAGCGCGAGGTGCGCTCCGCGCTTGGTGGATGCGACCGCGTGCACCTCGTCGACGATCACGGTCTCGACGGTGGTCAGCGTCTCGCGCGCCTGCGACGTGAGCATCAGGAAGAGCGACTCGGGCGTCGTGATGAGGATGTCGGGCGGGCTGCTCAGCAGCGCCCGACGGTCCGACGCCGGTGTGTCGCCAGAGCGGACGCCCACGCTGACGTGCGGCGGCTCGGCGCCGAGGCGCTTGGCCGTCTGCGTGACGCCGACCAGCGGCGCGCGCAGGTTGCGCTCCACATCCACACCCAGCGCCTTGAGCGGGGAGATGTAGAGCACCCGGGTGCCCGGCTTCGCGTCGGCCGCGCGCGGGGCGGCGGCGAGGCGGTCGATCGCCCACAGGAACGAGGCCAAAGTCTTGCCGGATCCGGTCGGCGCGATGACGAGGGCGTGCTTGCCGTGCGAGATCGCGTCCCAGGCGCCCTCCTGCGCCGCGGTGGGCGCGGCGAAGGCCCCGCGGAACCACTCACGGGTCGCGGGGGAGAAACGATCGAGCACGTCGGCCATCCCTCCATCCTGCACCTGGCCACCGACAGAGTCAGGGGCTCGGAGTGCGCCTGTGGAGAACGCTCAGCGGGCGGGGAGGTGTGTGCGGATGAACGAGGAGATGTCGCCCAGTTCGAGCGGCGAGATCGCGTGCCCCATGCCCTCGTAGATGCGCGCATCCAGCGAGGAGTGGTCGGGGAGCCAGGCGCTGGTGCGCTCCAGCGAGGTCGCGGGGATGGCGTCGTCGAGCGTCCCCCGGCCCCAGAACACCGGCACCTGCGCATCGGCCAGCTCCGCATCCCGCGGCTGATCGCCCTTCACCACGAAGCCGGAGAGCTGGACGGCGTAGTCGAACCTCTCCGGCGCGAGCCGCAGGAGCTGCAGCGCCATGGCGCCGCCCTGCGAGAACCCGAGGAGTCCGGTCGGGACGTCCGGCTGCTCGTCCAGCCAGTCGAGCACGGCGCGGGCGGCCGCGTCGGCGTTGCCGGCCAGCGGATCGCCGGGCACGTTCGTGAACCGGGAGAACCAGGCGAAGCCGGGGCCCTCCGGGATCGGGGCGCGCAGCGACGCGATGACCGGCTCGAGCGGGAGGTACGCGGAGATGCCGAACAGGTCCGCCTCGTCGGACGCGTAGCCGTGCATGAGGACCAGCAGGGGACGGCCCGCGCGATCGCGCTCGGACGCCGACCAGAGCACGGCGTCGCGGTCGATGCGGAGGTCGGGAGCGGGAAACGGCACCCTCCATTCTGCGCCTGGATCGGAAATCGTTCACAGCCCCCGTCGGAGTGGCGCGCATCCACAGATCCGTGCCGGCCCCGTAGGTGCCTGCTACGGCCTTCCGTAGGATTCATGCATGAGCGTTCGCACTCCGGATCCGGACCCGACCCCCGACCCGCTTCCCGGCGACGGTCCGCAGCCCGGTCCCGCCTGGCTGTCCGACATCGAGCTGGAGCAGATCCGGCGGCGGCTCCCGCTGCTGTACGTCGAGGCGGTGCCCGTCCGGGTGGATGGCCTGGGCCAGGTGACCGAGGTCGGCATCCTGCTGCGCGCGAACGCGGTCGGGCAGATCACCCGCACGCTCGTCTCGGGTCGCGTGATGTACGGCGAGACGCTACGCGAGGCGCTCTTCCGCCACCTCGAGAAGGATCTGGGGCCGATGGCGTTCCCGCAGCTCCCGGCAAGCCCGGTGCCGTTCCAGGTCGCCGAGTACTTCCCGATGCCCGGCGTCTCCCAGTACGTGGACGAGCGCCAGCACGCGGTGTCCCTGGCATACGTCGTCCCGGTCACCGGCACGTGCGAGCCCCGGCAGGATGCGCTGGAGCTCACCTGGATGACGCCCGAGGAGGCGACATCCCTCACCGTGACGGAAGAGCTCGAGGGCGGCCGCGGCGCCCTCGTCAAGGCCGCCATGGCCTCCCTCGGCCGCATCGCCTGACCGCCCGCGGGCTTCGCCCGGCGCGCGCTGCGCGCTGCGCGCTGCGCCCCCTCCGGGATCCGCCCCCCATCGAGTACACGAAAAGTGCACGCCCAGAGCCTTCTGAGCGTGCACTTTTCGTGTACTCGACGGCGGGCGCCGAGCGGGGAGCGGGAAGGAGGGGCGGTCAGCCCTGGGCGCGGCGGGAGCCGTTGCCCCGGCGCACGGAGGCGTCCGAGCGCGCGGCCGACGGGCGCGCGGCGCCGCCGGAGCGGGCGCCCGCGTGGTCGCGCTGCGCAGACGAGCCGTGGCCGGCGCGCGAGGGCGCAGCGCCGCCGCGCGTGGTCGCACCCTGCTGGGCCGCACCCGGACGCTGTCCGCGCCGGCGCGAGCCGCCGCCTGCGGCGCCCGCGGGCGCACCGGCGCCGCGTGCGCCTTCGGCGCCCTGACGGCGTCCGCCGCCCGCGCCCTGCCCGGCCGCCTGGCGACCGGCCGCCTGGCCGGCGCCCGCCTGGCCGGCGCCCGCCTGGCCGCCGCCGGCGCCGTTGCGCCGTGCGCGCTTCCGCTGCGCGTTCGCGCCCTGCGACGTGCCGCCGCCACCGGCGGTCCGCTGCTGCGGAGCGCTGGGCGCCACGCGCGGGGCCACATCGCCGACGAGCGACGTCACGGCCGCCGACGTCGCGGTGACGCGCTGCGGCGAGACCTGGATGGCCGCCTTGCGCAGGAGGGTCTTCACGTCGTCCGACTGCGCGGTCAGCATCACGGTGACCACGTCGCCGGCGCTGCCCGCACGGGCCGTGCGGCCGGAGCGGTGCAGGTACGCCTTGTGCTCCGCCGGCGGGTCGACGTGCACGACGAGCTCGACGTTGTCCACGTGCACGCCGCGCGCTGCGACGTCCGTCGCCACGAGCACGCGGACGCTGCCCTCGCCGAAGGCGGCGAGGTTGCGGTCGCGGGCGCCCTGCGCGAGGTTGCCGTGCAGGTCGACGGCCGGGATGCCGGAGGCGGTGAGCTGCTTGGCCAGCTTCTTGGCCTGGTGCTTCGTGCGGGTGAACAGGATGCGGCGGCTGGTGCCCGACGCGAGCGCCTCGACCAGTGCCTTCTTCTCGTCCGGGGTGTCCACCTGCAGCACGTGGTGGGTCATCGCCTCGACCGGGCTGGTCTCGTCGTCGACCGAGTGCAGCACGGGGGAGTGCAGGAAGCGGGTGACCAGCTTGTCCACACCGTTGTCGAGCGTCGCCGAGAACAGCAGGCGCTGACCGTCGGCGGGCGTGGCCGAGAGGATGCGCGTCACGACGGGCAGGAAGCCGAGGTCGGCCATGTGGTCGGCCTCGTCGAGCACGGTGATCTCGACGGCGTCGAGGTTCACGAAGCCCTGCTTCATGAGGTCTTCGAGGCGGCCGGGGCAGGCGACGAGGATGTCGACGCCGGCCTTGAGCTCGGCGACCTGCTTGTTCTGCGAGACGCCGCCGAAGACGGTGGAGACACGCAGGGAGTGGGCGTCCGCCAGCGGGCGGAACGTCGCGGCGATCTGGGTCGCCAGCTCGCGGGTCGGGGCCAGCACGAGGGCGAGCGGACGCCCCGGGCGGCGCCGGCCGCCGGCGAGCACGGTGCCGAGACGCGCGACGAGGGGCAGCGCGAAGGCGATGGTCTTGCCGGAGCCGGTCTTTCCGCGGCCCAGCACGTCCTTGCCCGCGAGGGCGTCGGGGAGCGTGTCGGCCTGGATGGGGAAGGCGTCGGTCTTGCCGTCGGCCGCGAGGACCGCGACGAGAGGAGCGGGTACGCCGAGTTCGGCGAAGGTTGAAGTCACAGGGGTGTGCCTTTCGGGCATCGGACCCGGGCGGCGTCGTGCCGCAGCGGGTCGGGGATGGCGAGCGCACCGAGCGGCGCGATCGTTCGCCGTATGAAGAGAAGCGTGGCGGGGCATGGCCCGGCGCGACGCGAAGCGTTCTACGACGCCGCGGGCAGTTTCGTCGCCCGCTGCCTCCACCCTACGGCATCCGGCCGTACGCGTGCTGGGAGCGCACTCGCATCCGGAGGTCGTAGACTGTCGGCCCGGAAACGAGAGGTGGCCATGGGCGTGCTGGAGTCTGAGCTCGATCGCGAACGCGCCGTGGTCTCGCGGCTGTATCGGCGGCTGGACGAACTGCGTGCGGAGACCGAGGAACGCCTCGCCCGCGTGCGCCGCGACAGCGTCGGCAGCAACCATCAGGCACGCAGCGAGCGGGACGCGTTCGCGCGCCTCTACGAGGACCAGCTGACGCAGCTGCGCGACGTGGATGCGCGGCTCGTCTTCGGCCGGCTGCTGCTCGACGAGGCCGTCGACGGTTCCGACCACCGCTACATCGGCCGCATCGGCCTGCGCGACGACGACCAGCGCTCGCTGCTGGTCGACTGGCGTGCGCAGCAGGCGGGCGCCTTCTACCAGGCGACGGCGAGCGAGCGGATGGGCGTCCGCGCCCGCCGGCATCTCACGATGTCGGGACGCCAGGTGACGCGGATCGACGACGAGGTGTTCGACGAGGCGCTGCTCGACGGCGAGCGCGCCGGTGAGCAGGTGCAGGGCGAGGGCGCACTGCTGGCGGCGCTGACGGCGCAGCGGACCGGCCGGATGCACGACATCGTCGCGACGATCCAGGCGGAGCAGGACCGCATCATCCGGTCGGACTTGCGCGGTGCGCTCGTCGTCCAGGGCGGTCCCGGCACGGGGAAGACGGCCGTGGCGCTGCATCGCGCCGCCTACCTGCTGTACGCGAACCGCCAGCGGCTGAGCGCATCCGGTGTGCTCGTGGTCGGCCCGTCGACCGCCTTCCTGCGCTACATCGAGGCGGTGCTGCCGTCACTGGGCGAGACCGGTGTCGTCATGTCGAGCCTGGGGGAGCTGTTCCCGGGAGTCGAGGCGACCGCCGAGGACGCTCCGGAGGCCGCGGTGCTGAAGGGGTCCGCCCAGATGGCCCGGCTGCTGTCGCGCGCGGTCAAGTCGCGGCAGAAGGCACCCGCCGAGGCGCAGACGATCGTCGTGGACAACGAGCGACTGGTGGTCGAGCCCGAGCTCGTGCACCGCGCGATCGCGAAGGCGCAGCGCACCGGCAAGCCGCACAACGTCGCGCGGGTCACCTTCGTGAAGCACGCGCTCGCCGAGCTGACCGACCAGCTGGCGGCACAGCTGCGCGCGGGCGGCTCCACCATCGACGACGCCGACCTGAAGGTGCTCCGCGAGGACCTGCGCACCTCCTACGACGTGCGGGTGCTGCTCAACACCGCCTGGCTGCCGCTCACCCCGCAGAAGCTCCTGCAGGACCTCTACGCCCGTCCCGCCTGGCTCGCCGAGCTGACGCCGCGGTGGACGGACGCGCAGCGCCGCGCCCTGCAGCGCGACCGCTCCGAGCCGTTCACCGTCTCCGACGTCCCTCTGCTCGACGAGGCCGCCGAGCTGCTGGGCGACTTCCCCGGACGGCCGGACCCGGCGGACCGCGAGCGCGACCGCCAGCGCAAACGCGACCTCGAGAATGCGCGCGCCGCGATCCGCAACATGGGCGTGCAGGGGCTGGTGAGCGCCGAGCAGCTGGCCGACGGCTTCGCCGAGCAGGCCGACCGCGGCACGACCGCCGAGCGGGCCGCCTCCGACCGCAGCTGGACCTACGGTCACGTGGTGGTGGACGAGGCCCAGGAGCTCTCGCCGATGCAGTGGCGCGTGCTGGTGCGCCGCTGCCCGATGAAGTCGTTCACGATCGTGGGCGACATCGCCCAGGTCGCGTCGGCCGCCGGCGCGTCGAGCTGGCAGGATGCGCTCAACCCCGTCTTCAAGGACGCCTGGCGGCTGGAGGAGCTGACCGTCAACTACCGCACCCCCGCGCAGATCACCCGCGAGGCGGAGCGCGTCGCGGCGGAGGCAGGACTCCCGATCACGCCGACGCGGGCCGTCCGCGAGGGCGACTGGCCGATCCGGCGGGTCGCCGCCGCCGCGCCGGATGCGCAGGCGCTCGCCGGTGCCGTGGCCGACGCCGTCGCGCACGACCGCGGCATCGACGGTGCGGGCACGCTGGCCGTCATCACCACCGCCGCGGACCTCCCCACGGTCTCCGCGGCCGTCGGGGAGCGGTTCGGCGAGCAGGCGGGCCGGGGCGCCGCGGGCCTCAGCCGGCCGATCGCCGTGCTGACCGGCTACGAGGCGAAGGGACTGGAGTTCGACGCGGTCGTGCTCGCCGACCCGGACGCGCTCGCCGCGGAGTCGCCGCGAGGCGCCGCATCCCTCTACGTCGCCATGACGCGCCCCACCCAGCGCCTCACCCTCGTCTCACGCTGAGCGACGCAGCCGCCGAGGTGCACGTCGTTGCGCCCGACACGCCGAGCGGATGCGCAACAAGGTGCACCTCGGCGAAGAGAGCGGCCGGGATCAGGCGCCCGCGTACCGCTCGCCGACCGGGATCTCGACCGGCAGCGTGTTGCCCGCCTGCGCGAGCGGGCAGGCCCACGCCGGGTCGTACGCGCACGACGGGTTGTAGGCGAAGTTGAAGTCGAGCACGAGCGAGGCCTCGCCGTCGTCGGCGTCGAGCCCCAGGTCGGCGCCCTTGATGGTGTCGATCAGGTAGCGTCCGCCGCCATAGGTGCCGCCGGGGCGGCCGGCCAGCGCATCCTTCACCGGCACGAACAGCCCGCCGCCGTACGACGAGAGCCGCCAGACGTCGAGGGTCCCGGCGAGCGGCACCCGCACCGTTCCGAGCAGTTCGAACGGCACGACGCCGTCCGTCCCGGTCTCCACGTCCATCCGCTTCGCCTCGGTCGCGGGATGGATCGGCAGCTCGAACCGCCAGTCCGGGTCGTAGGGCACGACGGGCAGCCCGGCGAACCTGTCCCGGTCCTCGGGCAGCAGCGGTGAGGCGGGGTGGGCGGCGAAGAGGTCGTTGCGGCACGAGATCCAGTGCGCGTGCGCCTCGGCCGGGTCGTGCCCGGCGAGCCGGCGGACGGAGGCGTACAGCGCGAAGACCCGGCGCCGCCAGTCGGCGGTCTGGACGGCGGTGATCGCCCGCGCGCCGTCGGCGATCGCGCCTGGTGCGGGCTGCTCGGTGTTCGTCATCGCTGCGCTTCTCCCGTCTCGGTCGCGGCGCCCCCGATCGGCGCGCCGGGCGCGGAGCCGACGGCGTCCTCGTCCGCTTCGTGCACTTCCGGATCGTAGGCCCAGGTGGGTGCGAGGCGCCGCAGGCGCACGCCGCGCCACTGCCAGAACGCCCAGAACGCGTACCAGGCGAACGGCGTCAGTGCGCCCGCGCGCACGATGAGCTGGTCGCGGTAGAGCGTCCTCAGCCGGCCGTTCTCGTCCGGGCCTGCCGGATCGGGCGCGATGGCCATCCGGTGGTCGAGCCGGGGGATCGCCGCCAGCATCCCGCCGGTGCCGCCGCCGCTGTCGCGCAGGATGCGCGTGCCCCGCTCCCGCGGATCGGTGGAGCGCAGGGCGTCGAGCCGGATGGCCTGTGTGCCGACCGTGAAGGCGCCGAGCGCCCGGACGCTCACCCGGTGCTCCGACCCCCACGTGGTCGGAAAACCGCCGGGCTCGTCCGAGCGGAAGTCCAGCCACGGCAGGGCCACCTCGCGGAACGCCGTCGGGCTCTGCAGGGCGCGCCAGGCGGCGTCCGGGTCGCAGTCGAGGATGAGCTTCAGCAGCACGCGCATGCTCCCAGTGTCGTCCTCGAGATCAGGATGCGGTGGCCGGGATGGCCGACTCAGAGGCATTCCCCGGCTCGCGCCAGCAGCAGGTCCCGTTCCCGCTGGTTGCCGGTCATGGCGGCGGCCCGCTCGAACTCGATCCGCGCCTCCGCCCGGCGGCCGAGCCGCAGCAGCAGGTCCGCCCGCACCGACGGCAGCAGGTGGTACGACGCGAGCGCCCCCTCCACGGCCAGCCGGTCGACCAGCTCGAGCCCCGCCTCCGGTCCGTAGGCCATCGACAGCGCGACCGCGCGGTTTAGGTCGACGACGGCGGATGGGCGCAGCTCGGAGAGGGCGGCGTAGAGCGCGACGATCTCCTCCCAGTCGGTCGCGTCGGGGGTCGGCGCGGTCGCATGACAGGCCGCGATCGCCGCCTGCAGCGCGTACGGCCCGCGGCTCACGGGCGGCCGACGGCTCAGCCGCAGACCATCCGACCGGGCGAGCGCGGCCTTCCCGCGCCCGATGAGGATGCGGTCCCAGCGCGTGCGGTCCTGGTCCTGCAGCAGGATGGGCGAGCCGTCCGCCGCCGTGCGGGCGCCGAGCCGGGACGCCTGGAACTCCATCAGCGCCACCAGGCCGTGCACCTCCGGCTCCCGCGGGGTCAGCTCGGCGAGCACGCGCCCGAGCCGCAGGGCCTCGCGGCACAGGTCCGGCCGCATCCAATCGTCTCCGGCGGTCGCGGAGTAGCCCTCGTTGAAGATCAGGTAGACCACCTCGAGCACCGAGGCGAGCCGCTCCCCGAACTCGGCGCGCTCGGGGACCTCGAAGGGAACGCCGGCGGCGCTCAGCGTCCGCTTCGCTCGCACGATCCGCTGCGCCATCGTGGCCGGCGGCACGAGGAACGCCCGCGCGATCTGCTCGGTGGAGAGGCCGCCGAGCAGCTTCAGGGTCAGAGCGACGCGTGCCGGCTGGGGGAGCACGGGATGGCAGGCGACGAACACCAGCCGGAGCAGGTCGTCGCCGATCGGCTCCTGCGCGGCACGGGCCGGATCGTCCTCGCCGAGCTCCTGCTCCAGGTGGTGGGCGATCGCGGCGTACCGGTCGTCGAGCCGCTCGCGGCGCCGCCAGCCGTCGACGGCCCGCCGTTTCGCCACGGTGGTGAGCCACGCTCCGGGGTTGCGCGGGATGCCGGACTCCGGCCACTGCTCCAGCGCGGCGACCAGCGCATCCTGGGCCAGCTCCTCCGCGAAGCCGACGTCACCGGTGGAGCGGGCGAGCCCGGCGATCAGCCGGCCGGACTCGATGCGCCACACCGACTCGACGGCACGTCGCGCCTGCGCGGCGCGGTCGTCGCTCATCGGCCGGCCTTCGCCGTCTGAACCGAACGCATGGTCACATCTTCCTCCGCGGTCTCTCCGTCATGGTCACGTCGATCCGCGCCGGCCCGTTTCGACACGGTGCCGATCCGGCGCCGATGACGGCGGTGTGCGCTACAACGGGACCATGGCGATCCGTTACTGGCTGGGCGTTGTGCAGCTCGATCACGTGCTGCGCGGCGTCGCCGGCGGCTTCGCGCAGGTCAACCACGGCGCGCGGGCGCCGCTCGAGCGGATGGGCCCGGCCGACGGCTTCGTCTACTACTCGCCGCGCGTGTCGTATCCGGACGGCGAGCCTCTCAAGCAGTTCACCGCGGTCGGACGGATCGCCGACGACGCGGTCGTCCAGGTGACCCAGGGGCCGGCGATGTCGGGGCCAGCGTCCGACTTCCGGCCCTGGCGGCGCCGCGTCGAGTGGGACCACGACGCCGTCGCCACGCCCATCCGTCCCCTGCTCGGCGCCCTCGATTTCACCCGCGACCGGCCGGACTGGGGCTACCAGCTGCGGCGCGGCGTCATCGAGCTGACGCGGCACGACTTCGAGCTGATCCGCCGGCAGATGCGGCCCTCGCCGGGCGAGCACCGTCCGGCCCGTTCGGCGCGATCGGAGGTCGCCGGGCCGCGGATTACGATGTCCCGGTGAGTTCGTCCAGCATCGCCGAGACCACCGCATCCGTCCCCGCCGCATCCGTCACCACCGGGTCCGTCCCCGCCGCGCATCGCCAGGCCAAATACCAAGTCCGCTTCGACACCGGCCCCGCGGGCCTCGCCGCGATCGCGAGCGACGCCGACGTGATCGTCCTGGTGGATGCGCTCCCGCCGATCGGCGGCGGGGCGGCGCTGGACGCCCCCGGCGACGCGGCCGTTCTCACCGCCGGACTGACCGACGCGGAGGCGGTTGCGAGCTGGATCCTCGCCGAGCAGGTGTGGCTGGGCCGCCGGGCCATGATCGCGCTCGTCGCCGTGGGCGAGAGCGCGCACGACGGCTCCCCGCGTTTCGCCGTGGAGGACCTCCTCGCCGCAGGGGCGGTGGTGGATGCGCTCGCCGCGCTGGGCATCGACTACGCCTCCCCGGAGGCGGCCGCCGCGTGCGCCGCGTTCACCGGCCTCCGCGGCGCCGTCGCCCACATGCTCACCGCATCCGTCACCGGTCAGGAGCGGATCGCGGCCGGCGCCTCACCGGCCGAGGTCGCCGCCGCGGGCCGCGTTGGATCCTCCGACGCTGTGACCGTGCTGCGAGCCTCCCGGAAGAGCGGTGCGCGCCCGGCGGAATGATCGCGCCCGGGCGTACGTTCGGCCAGACAGGAGGTTTTACATGAAAGCCGTGCTGAACGACACCGTCATCGCCGAGGCCCCGCAGGAGGAGCTGATCCGCATCGAGGGCAACTGGTACTTCCCGCCCGCGAGCGTCAAGTCCGAGTACCTGGTCGAGAGCGACACGCCGTACACCTGTCCCTGGAAGGGCGAGTGCCAGTACTTCTCCGTGAAGTCGGAGGACGGCGGCGTGCTGCAGGATCGCGCCTGGAGCTACCCGACCCCGTACCCGAGCTCGTTCGACCGGGTGGGTAAGGACTACAGCAACTACGTCGCCTTCTGGAAGGACGTCCGCGTCGTCGACTGACGACCGGAGCCGACGATGTCCCGTCCCGGCCGCCGCTCAGGGCTTCTCGCCCTGACGGCGGCCGTGTTCGTTCTGGCGGGATGCTCGGCGCCGCCGACGCCCGATCCGACGGTCACCCGAACACCGACCTCGACGCCACGGCCGACGGGCACCTCGGCCGCGGTCGCGGCGATCCCCTGGCAGCCGAGCGGCGCATCCACCGTGCTCGAGACCGGGTTGGAGGCGCCCTGGTCGGTCCTCCGCCTCCCGAGCGGTTCGGCCCTGATCAGCGAGCGCGACTCCGGCGCCGTGCTCGAACGGCTGCCGGCGGGCGGCCTGCGACCGGTGGGCACCGTTCCGGGGGTGGTGCACCAGGGCGAGGCAGGTCTCCTCGGCCTCGCGGTGCAGGCGGACTCTGCCCCCGCATCCCTGTACGCCTACCTGACGACCGGCGAGGACAACCGGGTGGTGCGGATGCCGCTGAGCGGCGTGCCGGGAAGCTACGCGCTCGGCGCGCCCGAGCCCGTGCTGACCGGCCTGCCCAAGGCGTCCAACCACGACGGCGGCCGGATCGCGTTCGGGCCGGACGGCATGCTCTACGTCACCGTCGGCGACGCCTCCGACCCCCAGCGTGCGCAGGACGTGGCGTATCTCGGCGGCAAGATCCTGCGGCTGACCCCCGACGGCGACGTCCCCGCGGACAACCCGTTCCCCGGCTCGCCGGTGTGGAGCTACGGCCACCGCAACCCGCAGGGCATCGGCTGGGACTCCCGCGGCACGATGTGGGCCGCCGAGTTCGGCCAGAACACGTGGGACGAGCTCAACATCATCCACCCGGGGAACAACTACGGCTGGCCGGTCGTCGAAGGCGTCGGCGGCGATCCGCGGTTCATCGATCCCGTCCACCAGTGGCCGACGGACGAGGCGAGCCCGAGCGGTCTCGCGGTCGTCGGCGACACGATCTTCCTGGCCGCGCTCCGCGGGGAGCGGCTCTGGACGGTGTGGCCGACCGACGGCGGAGCACCCGTCTCCGTCGCCCCGTTCTTCGCCGGCGAGTTCGGACGGATCCGGGATGCGGTGGCCGTCGGTGACCGCATCTGGCTGCTGACGAACAACACCGACGGCCGCGGATCCCCGCGCTCCGGCGACGACAGGCTCATCGAGGTGCCGCTCACTCCCGCGCAGGCTGTCAAGCGCCCGGGCTGAGCGCCCGCTGCGGGTAGTCTTGTGAGCGAGACACCGATCGGGAGCAGAACCCTGAGCATCATCCTCGGATACGATCCGACCACCCTGCGCGAACGCGTCGATCTGCGCGCTGCCGGCGAGCGGCTCGAGGAGCTCGGCAGCCTGCGCAGCCTGAGCGCGCTCAACGAGAAGGCCGTGCTGCTGCGTCTGCTGGGCCGGCTCGACGAGGCCATCGACATCGCCAACGAGGCGGTGCGCCAGGCGCGGTTCACCGGCGACCGCGAGCAGCTGCTCGGCGCGCGCATCCGTCACGCCCAGGTGCTGCAGTACCAGGGCAAGGCCGACGAGGCGATCATCGAGCTGACCGGATGCGTCGACGAGGCCCGGGGCCGGGAGTGGACGGCGCTGGAGGCGTTCGCCATCCAGAACCGCGGGAAGGTGTGGTTCGACACGGGCGACTACGAGAACGCCCTGGCCGACATGACGGCTGCGGTGTTCCTGCGCGAGAAGCTGGGCGCCTCTCCGGCCGAGATCCAGGCGGCGCTCACCGCGGTCGCCGTCGTGCAGTCCGCCCTCGACGTGCAGCGCGGCAGCGCCGGCGGTGCCGGTTCACCGGACGGCCAGGGCGGCACCGATCACGCGTAGGATGCTCGACATGGAGGAGTGGAGCGCTCCGGGCGGGGACCGTCGCTGATGGCCGAGCTCGACCGCGTGCGGCGCTGGGCGGATGCCCTGATCGCCCTGCACCTGGATCCGTCCGTCTGGAGTTTCGGTTTCGACAACGCCAAGACCCGCGCGGGCCTGTGCAACTACACCACCAAGCGGATCACCGTCTCGCGCTACCTGGCGGCGCGCTACGAGGACGACGAGATCCACCAGATCCTGCTGCACGAGGTCGCGCACGCGCTCGCGGGCTCCCGGGCCGGTCACGGCCCGCGCTGGCGCGCGATCGCGCTCGACCTCGGCTACGAGGGCAAGCGCCTGCACGGGGGTGCGATCGCCGACGACCTGGCCCCGTGGGTGGGAACCTGCCCGAACGGACACACGCACTACCGCTACCGCAAGCCCGCCCGCGCCCTGGCGTGCGGGGCGTGCAGCCGGCGGTTCGACGCCGCGAACCTGATCGCCTGGCAGCACCGCGAGGTCTCCCCGGCGCAGCGCCGGGTCGCCGCGGCGGCCGCGACGGAGTAGCGCCCGGCGCCGAGCCTCCCGGGTTCAGGCGTGCGCGACCCCGAGCCGCTCGTCGAGACCATCCCGCACCGCCGGCCACTCGTCGCTCAGGATGGAGTACACGGCCGTGTCCCGCCAGGTGCCGTCCGCGCGGCGCTGGGTGTGCCGGAGGACGCCCTCGAATCTCGCCCCGAGCCGCACGATCGCCGCCCGCGAGCGTTCGTTGAGCACGTCGGCCTGCAGCTTCACGCGCTCGAAGCCGTGGTCGAAGGCGGTGCCGAGCAGCAGGCGCTTCGTCTCGGCGTTCACGCGACCGCCCCACGCCTCGGGCGCGTACGCCGTCCAGCCGATGTGCGCGGACTCGTTGACCAGGTCGAAGTCGCCGAGGGTCGTGGTGCCGACCAGGCGGTCGCCGTCACGGAGCACCACGGCGGTCACGTTGCTGCGCTCCCAGTCGAGGTAGCGCAGGATGAACTCCCGCCACTCCTCGTAGGTATCGCGGAACGCCGCGGGACCGCCGCCCCACCCGCCGGCGAACACCTCGGCACGGCCGATCGCGTCGAAGAGGTCCGGGAGGTCGTCCAGCGTGAGCGCGCGCAGACGCACCGTCGCGCCCTCCAGCGTCGCGGTCGAGTCGGGGCGGGTCGCGGTCATCCGCCCAGTATGCCAAAGCGGGTCGACGCTCGTGCCCGGTCGCGGTGCCGCCGGTCCGGTACAGTATCGGGGGCCCTCCGGCCTCGTTGCGGCTGCCGCATCCGCTAACCGACTATGTTGGTTACATGGCGATGGAAGCGATACTCACCCGAGGGACCGGCCAGTGGATGGAGCCCGCCGACGGGCAGCGCTGGTGGTTCGACTCGGGCTCGCTCGCCCTCGACTTCGCCTACACCGGCGGCCTCGACTCCGAGGCGGGGGAGGACGCGACAGTCCGCGACGCGGCAGCGCTCAACGACTGGCTGGTCGAGCGGTTCCCCGAGGTCGCGCCGACCGCGGGGGAGCGCGAGTTCCGCGACGCCGGCGGCCTGCGCGCGGCGATCGGCCGCCTGGCGCGCCAGGCGAGCGTCGGCGACCCGCTGTCGCCCGACGACGTGGACGTCGTGAACCTGTTCGCCGCCACCCCGGACATCCCGCCGGTGCTGGCCGGCGGCGGCCGTCAGGCGGGTCGCACGAACGCGCGCCCGCACCAGGCCCTTGGCTCGATCGCGCGCGACGCCGTGCGCCTGTTCGGACCGGACGTGGACGGCCGGATCCGCGAGTGCTCCGCCGACGACTGCCGCCTGGTCTACCTCGACACCTCGCGCAGCGGCACCCGCCGCTGGTGCTCGATGCAGCGTTGCGGCAACCGCGCGAAGGTCCGGGCGCACCGGGCGCGGGCGGCGCGCGCCCGGCAGTAGTGCCGAGGGAGCCGGCGACCGAGGTTGGCACAATAGGGACATGACGCGTCCCATCGACCTCAACAGCGACCTCGGCGAGTCCTTCGGCGCCTGGTCGATGGGCGACGACGCCGCCCTGCTGCGGCTCGTGTCGAGCGCCAACGTGGCCTGCGGCTTCCACGCGGGTGACGCCTCCACCATGCTCGCGACCTGCCGGGAGGCGGCGGCGAACGGCGTGACCGTGGGTGCGCACGTCTCGTACCGCGACCTGGCCGGTTTCGGCCGCCGGTCGATGGATGTCCCGCCGGGCGAGCTGCGCGATGAGGTGCTGTACCAGCTGTCGGCGCTGCACGGCCTGGCGCGGGTAGCCGGCACGGCCGTCCGCTACGTGAAGCCGCACGGCGCGCTGTACAACCGCATCGTCCGCGACGACGCCCAAGCGCGGGCGGTGGTGGATGCGGTGCTCGCCTTCGACCCGTCGCTCGCCCTGCTCGGCCTCGCCGGCTCGGCGGTCGAGCACGCGGCGCGGGACGCCGGCCTCCGGTTCGTGCGCGAGGCCTTCGTGGACCGCGGCTACCGCGCCGACGGCACCCTCGTGCCGCGCACCGAGCCGGGCGCCCTGCTGACGGACGACGCGGCCATCGCCGCCCGTGCCGTTCGCATGGTCGAGGAGGGCCGCGTCACAGCGGCCGACGGCACCGACATCCCGGTCGAGGTCGACTCGCTGTGCGTGCACGGCGACACCCCGGGCGCCGTGACGATGGCCCGCGCCGTGCGCGACGCGCTCGCCGGGGCGGGCGTCGCCGTGGAGCCGTTCGCGTGACCCGCCGCATCCTCCCGTACGGGGATCGTGCGCTCCTGATCGAGCTGGACGGGCTGGACGCGGTGCTCGCGCTGTTCCGCGGCCTCGAGTCCACGCGCCCCTACGGGGTCGTGGACCTCGTCCCCGCCGCCCGCACCATCGCGGTGGAGGTCGAGCCGCGCATCCTGCCGCTCAGCGCCGCAGCCGCGTGGGTGGAGCGCACCCCTCCCCGGGAGCC